>NZ_NADV01000031.1:0-168451 GCF_003264175.1 Bacillus sp. SRB_331
ATGATTCGGGGTACAGTTCATTAATGAAGGACTCTTTTTATTGCTCATTACGGCGCAAAATTTATTTGACCAGTAAACAATAAGATAATCGCGATGATCCAAAATATAAAAAATGATGAGGACAGTACTAATGAAATAATAGCTATCCCCTTTTTCTCTGTTTTTTTCGTCATTGTGATTATTGAAAGTATAATACCTACACCTGTAAGAGCAATCGTTACATAATCTCCAACTATATTTCCCGCATTCGCTATTCTCGTCGGAGTTATAAAAACGAATAAAAAACACATAATTCCGATGAGTAAAGATATATAGCTTATTATACTGTACTTCTTTTTGGGAACTATTTCGGTTTTCATAATACCCACCCCTTTTATATAGCTATGTGTTCATACTAGCACGAATAACCATAATTTGGTTAAAACAAAAAACAGCTTTTTCAATTACAGGAATAAGATCTTTCATTTTCTCCTCTGATAATGCGATTTTCATCTTACTATCAAATTTTTCATGCACTTCTTTATACTTAGCTTCATTTTGTAACTACTAAATCCGCCCTATCCCTCGGCAATTCCGCTTCCAAATAATGCTCCTCAGCTTTCCAATACCTACTTTGAAATTTTGAAAGATTCTTCTGCGTTTCTGGACTTTCACGTAGAAACCTTGTATCTCTTGAACAATCCAAATACACCATATAATGAAAGAAATCTCTCCATTCTTTTCGCTGCAGAAAAACTCCTTCTATAATTATTACACCTACTAAAGGAAGCTGTATTTCTTTCATTTCACATGAGTCTGTTCCATCATGATAAAAAAGTAATTCTAATTCAATAGCGCTTTGTAACTTTTGAAAAAGGTTTCGCAGCAAGCAATCGATATCCCATTGAAAGTTGTAATACTCATACCACTCTGCAAATCCAGTATGATATCGCTTGTTACGCTCGGTTATGTGATCATCAATATGAAAAATATGAAACGGGATTCCATTTCGTTTCATATTTTCTTCTAATTTTTTAACCAACGTTGTTTTACCCGAACGACTTAGTCCGTCTATACCTAATATAAATCGCTCATCTTTATGGTCCTTAATAACCTTCATTATTTCATTTGTGCTCATTACTTTTGCCAATCTTCTTTTAATAATGAATAAACGACCGTGTCATGAGCAACATCATTTTGAATCATATATTTTCGAAGTAATCCTTCTTCTTGAAATCCGATTTTTTTTAATAAATTACGGGAAGCTTCATTTTCTATATATACGACAGCTGCAATTCTTATAAAGTGCAACGTTTCAAATCCGTAAGCTAGCATTGCTTGCAGTGCTTCGGTTGCATATCCTTGTCCCCAATATGTATCATCTAGCTCATAACCAATTTCAGCTCGTTTATGATGATTGTTAATTAAATGAAACCCACACGTACCAATTAATTGATCCGTGCCTTTCTTCTCTATTCCCCAGCGAAATACACTTCCCTCTTCATTACGCTTTCTAAACGTTTGAATTGTCGTTTTCGCTTGCTCAACATTTTCGAAAGAGTCCATTCCAAAATAACGAATAACGGATTCTTTTGAAAAATAATGGAACATCGCTTCTGCATCTAATAGTGTAAGTTCTCTTAATAGTAAACGTTCTGTCTCTAATTTTGGAAACCCCATCCTCTTTTTCTCCTTCTATTCTAATGAACTACAAATTTCAATATAATTACCGTCTGGATCGGCAATGTAAGCAATTGTTTGTCCCCACGGTTTTACGATTGGCTCAACTAGAACTTTCACCCCTTGTTCTTTTAATTTCTCAATCGTTTCCTTTACATCCTCTACAACAAACCCTAACTCAAAATGAGAGGATTTTAGTACACCTTCTGTAAGAGGTAGTCCCGTTAACTCCTTAACATCCTCTCGTGTATTCATCGCTAAAATTGTTGCTCCTGTTTCAAATTCAATATATGTACCGTGCTCTGCTCTTATTGGCAATCTTAAAATTTCTTTATAAAACTGAAGACATTGCTCAAACTTTTCTACATATAAAATAATGTATTTCATTTTTAAGTTCATAATTATTCCCCCTTAACCTTCACCTCTAAAAATTCGACAAATGTTTTTAAAAACCTTGTACCTTATTGAAATGAGCACAAAAAAATGAGGCCGATTTCTCGGCCCCCCAGCTTATTGGCATAAAACAGGAGATTTGGTTTGGACATAACCAGTTCTTACATTTATTATATTTTATTTTTTCTGAATTTTAAATATAATAAACACCTATTTATATTGAGAAAGTTTTTTTACTCGCATAAAATCATACCGCTTAAGAAATGCTACAAATGGAGGTGTATACATATGGAACCAATGCTATGTCCAAGCTGTAAAACGAACCGAACGCGCTTTAATATTCTTGAGCAACAAGTAAAACCAGTAAAATTAAATCCGCAAACTGGTCAAGTAGAAGAAGAATACACAAATGAAACGATGAACGCTTTTCATATGGCTTATCAAGGACCTACTTACCGCGTCCAATGTGCTGTATGTGGGCTTGTTGAAAACCCAGAACAATTTATAAAACCTGCGCAAAATCAGTCTTTCTCATAAAATCATTACTATCCCTTATAGAAATAGATTTTTCTTTAAGGGATTTTTCCTTTTAATGAGGTAGTACAAAACGTATTTCTTCCTTATTATATTTTAAACTCCATACTCTTCTGGTAATATTTACATAAGAGAGGTGAAATAAATGATATTTAATAACAGATTAATGATTCCATCCGCATTACTACTATTAGTTTGCCACATGATCATACTCTACTTTTGGATTTTCGATTGGAAGAAGATAACAACTCCTTACGGTCTAGCTATATGGATTGTTTCTACTGTTTGCGGCTTTTTACTTTATTACCACTTTAAACATCAAAACTCTAATAAAATAGTATTAATCAGTAGTTCATTATTATTAATCGTTTCTTCATCATTTATGACTTTTTTAGGTATTATTACTAGTATTATCTTTGTAACTGTTAGTTCTATGCCTTAAATATACAGTCTTTTATTATGTAAAAAAGAGTGAACAAAATAAAATTACATAGAAATGAAAGAAGATGATTCCCGTATAATATCTACGAAATCATCTTCTTTTAAAATCCACTCTTTATTATAATATTTCGCTTTTCAATTTCTTAATTTTCCAAGAGATCCTTATAAAGAAATAAACATACATACAACTAACAAGCCCCATCATAACTTTCGCCCACATTGGCACTATTGATTCTGTTGAATTTAAAAATGTGTTAAACATTAACGGTAACATAGCTATTGAAATAAATGCAAAAAATTGTAATAACTCCTTCATTTTTTGCACCTTCGTTTCCTTCTCTGAATATATGTCAGGTAACTCATTTTCCTCTTCTACTTCTTTACAAAAATAATTCCATCTTGTAAAACTCGTTACGCGTTTCCAACCAGACATTTCATATATTTCGAAGTACTCTTGTTGTTTTTCTTTTGAATCTCTATAAACCAATCTAAAATCCGCTTTATATATTACATCTTTCGGCTCGGTTTTCTTAAACGTATACATCATATTATATTTTTGTAACGCCCAGCCTTGCTGATGCATCTTTCGTAAAAAAACTTCTTCTTTTTCTAAATTCCATGCCGTAAAAAATTTAAATACCTTCTTTGTCTCCATCTTCCATTCACTCCCCTAATATACTGTTTCCATTTCTTACAGATCTCTGTAACCTGTTATACTCTAGCTCTAACACTTCTCTCCCAAACGGTGTTAACTCATAGCACTTCTTTCTGTCTGTAGAGGCAACTTCAAAAATCAATTTCTCTTTTAATAACTTCGTAGTATTCCCGTATAAAGTACCAGGACCGAGCTTTACTTCCCCATTTGTCATCTCTTCTACCATTTGCATAATTCCATAACCATGCATTGGCTTTACAAGTGACAACAATATGTAATATGTCGCCTCAGTTAATGGAATGTATTTTTGCGCTTTCGCATTCATTATAACTACCTCCGATACATCGCTTCATGATATATCGACTTGCGATACATCGTATAACGATATTGTATAATCATATTCCAAAATATGCAAGTATAATATTAAAATTAAATATCCATTTCTTTGAATTAAAAAATCATATCAATTTTCTGAATAATTTGTTAAAATATAGAAATATCCGCTTTTATTTTGAAAGGAATGATACATATGATAAATAAATTGAAAGAAAACATAGGATCTGTTTTTGTCGGTAAGGAAAATGTAATTGATTTACTCCTCGTTTCACTGCTTGCTGATGGACATGTACTGCTTGAAGACGTACCTGGTACTGGAAAAACATTACTAGCAAAAACAATTTCTAAAAGCATTGGTGGTAATTTTTCTCGCGTTCAATTTACCCCTGATGTACTTCCGAGTGATGTAACAGGTATTGAATATTTCAATCCAAAAACTAGTGAATTCGAATTAAGACTTGGACCAGTTATGACAAACATATTACTTGCAGATGAAATTAACCGTGCGATGCCGAGAACACAATCTAGTTTGTTAGAAGCGATGGAAGAACGACAAGTAACGCTTGAAAAGCAGTCTACTCCTCTTCCGAAACCATTCTTTGTTATTGCGACGCAAAACCCGATTGAATCACAAGGAACTTTCCCTCTTCCAGATGCACAACTTGATCGCTTTTTAATGACGATTTCAATTGGTTATCCGTCTCCTGAAGATGAATTAAAAATGATGCGCCGTTTTCGTAACAATGCACCGTTAGAAAGCGTCACATCTGTCATTTCTTTAGAAGACATTTTAGAAGCACAGAAACAAGTGAAAGAAATTTTCGTATCAGAACCGTTAGAACATTACATTATTAAGCTTGCTCACGCTACAAGAAATCATGATTACATTGCTAACGGTGTAAGCCCGCGTGCTACATTAGCTTTAGTACGTGCGGTTCAAGCACTAGCCTTTTTACGCGGCAGAGAATACTGCACACCTGAAGATATACAATTTTTAGTTCCTTCCGTTTGGAATCACCGTATCGTCTTATCGATGGAAGGAGCTTTACGTACGACAAAAAATGAATTAATGCAAAGGATTTTAAAAGAAGTTGACGTACCTGTGGAGATTGAACAAGCATGAATGGACAGCGCGTTGTAACTGTACCTTTATTTTTCCAACTCCATATTATTCAATTAACTGTGCCAGGCGCTATACTATTTACGTTTTTTCTGCCGCAACGAATTATTATGTTTCTCTTTTTCTTCTACTATTTATTTGCGATTTTCATTTATAAATATGTCGCTTACATAGAGAAAAGATTTCAAGTTATAAATGAAAAACAAACAACTCGGCTTTTCCCTGATGAATCTGGACAGTTTTTTATTCATTTAAAAAATGGTGCAAATATACCACTCGTTAACGGCGTTTGTTATTTTCATTTAAATTCATCTCTTATACAGCATAAAGATCAAGGGATTGAACAAATATCGAAAACGTTATTTTCTTTCCCATTTTCACAACCTGCTCATTCAACACAAAAATGGGATTTAACATTAACCGCAACGAAGCGTGGTGTGTTTCAAATTGAACAGTTCGAATGTGTTTTAAAAGATCCTTTTCATCTTTTAACTGTACATTTACCTGTTTTCGATAAGTTAAAGACTGAAATTATTGTGTACCCTTCTCCTAAAGAGGTAGCCGGTTTACAAGAACTTCAGCAACTATTAACAGGTTCGTATCGAACGAATTTCTCTTTTTACAATGATGAAACATCCATTATCGGTGTTAAACGATATGAACGTGAATCTTTCCGCTCTATTCATTGGAAAGCATCTGCTAAAATGCAGGCGTTACAAGCAAAGCAATATGAACCTGTAAAAAATTATAGTTGGACGATTTGTCTTTCTTTAGCTGCTGATCGCGGGTTTGGTTGGAAAGAGAATGTAGAAGATCTTATTTCATTTACAACGTACATTTGCCAATACGCAACGAAGCATCAAATTCCGTTTGAGTTATTTATTAGCGTTTTAGCAGAAGGTGGCCCTTTGCTTTTACCATTAAACGAAGGACAAACACATTACGCCAAAGCGTTAGAAGAATTAGCACGTATTTCAGATGATAGTACGCTACTTCCGAAACAAGGATTTCTTCACTATGTAACGAGAAAAAGGGAACGCTCATCTACAATTATATACATTGGTTTGCAGAAAAAGGAGCTCCCTCTTCTATCTCAGCCTACGTTCCTCATTAATAATGAAGGGATGGTGGAAAAGCTTGAAAACTTGGCTCTATCACGTTAATGACTTTATTCTGCTCCTCCTTCTTTCATTATTAACGGAAAGAGATGAGCTCATTGGTATTGCTATATTTTTAGTGACCGGTTATGTAGGAGTATTTCTTATTCATAAATTTATGAAGAAAAAAACAACAGGTTTTGTACTACTGTTAGTTATTCAAATAATCGGTTGTTCTTTATTTCTACCTTTCTCTATTTTAGGCACAATATTATTACCACTGTTTTTCTTTATCGTACACTCTGTTGGACCGGGATATCCAGTACAAAAATCGTTAGGCGGTATTGTATGGTTTGTCGTTTCAGCTATATTTTATGCCCCCTTTCCGCCATTGTGGAAATTGTTACTATTAACTTTACACATTATGATTACATTTTGGTTAACAGGTTCCAATCGTAATCAACAGCTATTACGTTTCACTTCTATTATTACGATTGGAATAATTAGCGCTTTACTTATTCCGGTATTTCCTTATATTCGGCTTCTTTTTTCTTATATCATACAAGTAGTTGCCTTAGGATTTGGTTATGCTTTAAATCCATTGTTCTCGGCAGCTGCATTAAAAGATACAGACGACTTTTGGTCGAATAAAGGAAATTTAAAAGATCCTCAAATTAAAGAGGAATTGGGGCAGCGTCCTTTTGATCCAACTCTCATAAATAGCATTACAATAATAGCCTGTACAGCCATCGCTATTTACGTCGTTTGGAAAATAGTAAAAAAACGAAAACATTTAAGTTTACCAAATATGCCTGTCTTTGAATCTACAATCATTACTGATAAAGAAGGCATTAGCCAAAAACGCTTCAAACGAAATAAACCACCACATAACGAAATTCGAAAAGAGATTTTCAAACTCGAGAGTAAGCTATCTCCTCCTTTAAACCGAGAACGAGGAGAAACTGTTGAAGCTTGGCTAGAGAGAATTAATGTTGAAGAAGAGGTAAATATTCAGAGTCATATTATTATAGACGCGTATAATGCAGTGCGTTATTCAAATGGTGAAAACACTGTACTTCTGCATGAATTTAAGGAAGAGGTTTATAAGCTTTATGCGTATCAGAAGAGTTTGAAGAAGAGAAAATGATGTATACAAAAAGACTCCTATTAAACTAGGAGTCTTTTTGTGTACAAGTCCACGTTGCTTTTCACAAATTATGCTTTTTTTCCTGCTTCAATTTCTAAAGATTCTTCATGCCACCAAAGTGTTTCTTCAGGATCCTCTTTAGCAATTTGATGTGCTTCTTTTTTCGATTCTACAGTTGGGTAAGAACCTTTTAGTGCACGTCCTGATGTTGTGACAAACAGTACACTAAACACAATTAATCCAATTACACTTACACCTGTTAAATAAAATGCTGGTGCCAGTGGATTACCAGTAGCATGAACTAAGTATGAACATACAAGCGGCGTTGTACCACCGAATATAGATACAGAAATATTAAAGGAGATAGAAAGCGCACGATAACGTACATCGGTGAAAAAGAGTGCTGGTAATAACGAAGGCAATGTTCCTTCATAAACACTAAGGAAGAAACCTAAAATGAAAATACCCGCAAACATGGCTACAATATGTCCGTTACCAATTAATAAAAATGCTGGAATTGAACATAATGCTAAACCAAGTAAACCAATTTGCACTACGCGTTTATTACCTACTTTATCACTTAATTTACCGAAATAAAGTGCCAGTGGAATCATAAGTGCCATCGTAATTGAAATAATTAATAAGCCAGTTGTTTCTTTGACTTTTAGTACTTGCGTTAGATAAGAAGGAATATACGAAAGGATCATATAGTTTGTAATGTTAAAGAAGGCAACAATTACTGTGCTTAATAAGAAGTCTTTTTTGTGATATTTTAATATATCCATAAATGAAAATTGTTCGTTGTCTTCAGATTCCTCTTGTGCTTTTTCCATCTCTTGAAAGATTGGAGATTCATCTAAATGACGTCGTAAATATAAACCGACCAAACCAATTGGTGCAGCAATTAAGAAAGGAATACGCCATCCCCAGCTGAGCATTTGCTCATCTGTTAATAATAACGTCAAAATGGTAACAATTACCGAGGCAGCAATGTAACCTGAGAGTGTTCCAATTTCAAGACCACTACCGAGTATACCACGCTTTTTATCTGGAGAAGATTCTGCGATATAAACCATTGCTCCTGAATATTCGCCGCCTGTAGAGAAGCCTTGAATCATTCGAGCAATTAAAAGTAGTATTGGTGCCCATACACCAATTTGTTCATAGGTTGGTAGTAATGCGATGAATAATGTAGAAAGTGCCATTAAAATAATAGTTGTACTTAAAACAATCTTTCGGCCGTATTTATCTCCTATTCTACCAAAGAAAATACCTCCGATTGGTCGAACGAGAAAGGCCGCCGCAAATGTACCAAATGTTAGTACAAGTTGCAAACCACTATTATCCACACCTGAGAAGAATAATTGACTTAAAATTACCGCTAAATACGCGTATAATCCAAAGTCAAACCACTCCATTGCATTCCCAATGCCAGTAGCAATAACTGCTTTTTTCGCTTGTTTAGAATTGACAATATTAACGTCTTGAGGTTCAAAATTTAAATCATTATTTTGTTGCATATAGTAAAACAGCTCCTTATTTAATTTAACTTCTTTAAGCACACCTTCTCTTACTAGAATAAATTCAATACGAAGCACTTAAGGAAAAGCAACGTCTCCTTATCTGTTATTATTGTTTCATATAATTAATTATTTGTCCAATGAGATGCTTCCTATGTTAAGTAATTTACTATTTTAAAAAGCTGAAGAAGGCGCTATACGAGTACCTTTTTCAGCTTTTTATTTTAATATGTAAATTTATTTTTTTCACCCCTATTTTCTTCTTATTTGAATTAAAAATAAGGTACTTTTTTATAAAATTTTTTAAACACTCGCTATAGCTGATAAGCTATGAATACAGGAGATAAACTCATAAATAAATGCATCAATCTCTTCTTTTGTAATTATATATGGAGGAAGTAAACGGATGATGTTCCCTTGTGTAACGTCAACTAACATCCCTTTCTCCATTAGCTCTACCTGTAATTTCTTTACATTTGTATTCGTATCATTCAAACTAATTCCAAACATCATTCCAGCATGACGTACTTCCTGAATATAATAAGAATTTTCATTCTGAATTTCTCGCAATTTATCATTTAAATATAGTGACATTTCATAAGCTTCTTGCATTAAACCATCGTCAATCAATGTATTTAAAACCGTTAACCCTAAAGCTGTTCCCATTGAAGAATGAGCAAACGTTGTACCATGATCTCCTGGTGAAAATACATCACATAGCTTTTCACCTACAATGATTCCCCCTAGCGGTATCCCGCCTCCTGCTCCTTTACCAATTTGAATAATATCCGGTGTAATATTGAAATTTTGATAAGCAAATAGTTTACCAGTTCTCCCCATACCACTTTGAACTTCATCAACGATAAGAATGACATTATATTTATCACATAAGTTTTGAACACCATGTAAATATTCACCCGATAAAGGGTATATCCCCCCGCTACCTAATACAGGCTCTAGCATAATCGCAATTGGATTTTCTTTAACAATTGTTTCTTCTAATTGCTCTATATTCTCGCGCTCTACTTCATATACAGGAATCGATGTTTTAGGGAAATTTTGATATACACTTTCTTGTCTCGTAAAATGAAGTGCCCCTAACGTACGCCCGTGGAAGCTATTCTTCAGCACTACGATTCCTTCACGTTCCTCATGCGTATTCGCTCTATATTTATCAATTAATTTCAACGTTGTTTCTGTCGCTTCCGTACCAGAGTTTGTAAAAAAGACTTTTCCATTTTTTAAAGAGCAATCAACTAATTTCTTTGCATACTCAATCGCAACTGGGTTTAAAAAATGAAACGGAAGATGCAGAGATTTCGTAACTTGTTCCATTGTCGTTTGCACGATTTTCGGGTGATTATACCCTAATACGTTCACTCCGACACCAGAAAATAAATCTACATACTCTTTACCATCCACATCATAAAGCTTGCACCCTTCTCCTCTTTCTATTGCAACCTTCGTACGACAATACGTAGGCATCATATATTCTTTATCTAATTGAAACCAATCCGACATTTTAAATTCCTCCTAGTTATTTTCCCTGTTTATTTATGTTCATTCTCTATAAAGTCATGTATAAATTCATTTTTAAGATTGTAATTTTAATAGTGGTTCTCTTCCACCTTTTTACTAAAACGTGTTATTTCTCTTTCCGATATTCATTTTTCCATAATTTCTTCTATTTCAACAGGTCCACTACATATACGTTTTTTTCATCTAGCGGTATGTTACTACTTTGAACTTTGTATGTAATACATAATCAAGACTAAAGAATCATATTTAGTAACAATCGACGAAAAAAATTTGGAGGCTATATCGATGAATGAAAAATATGATAAACAAAGGCAATCTTTATTAGGAGAAGACTTAAATAAACATCGAGAACTTAATGAACCAGCTAAACTTCACTCTCAAACTGTCGGTTCACGTGGACCTGTTCTAAAGCAAGATAGTGTACTACACGAAACGTTACAAGAATTTATTCATGAAAAAATTGTAGAAAGACCTGTTCATGTAAAAGGTTTTGGGGCATTCGGTTATTTTCAAACGATATATCCGATGTCTGAACATACAAAGCTGAGTTTTTTACAACATTCAAATGAGAAAGTTCCTGTTATGGTACGGTTTTCGTTAGCTGTTAGTACGAAAGGAACACCAGATACTTCTAGAAATGTACGCGGCTTTTCTACAAAATTTTATACAAAAGAAGGCATTTTCGATCTTTTATGTAATCACATTCCTGTCTTTTCTGTTCGTGATCCGATGCGTTTCCCTGAAACGATTAAAGCGTTGTTGCCTTCACCTAAAAATAACTTAATAGATCCGGATAGATTTTGGAGTTTTGTCGCTGGAGCACCCGAATCCATTCATTTTGTTGTCCGTTTATACTCTGATGCCGGTACGGCAAAGAGTCTTCGCCACATCCCAGGACATAGTGTAAATACATACGTTTGGAGAAATGATGAAGGTAATCGAAAGTATGTAAAATATCATTGGTATCCATTTGAAGGTGTACAATTTATTACTAGTGAGGAAGCTAATAAACTAGCTGCTGAAAATCCGGATTATAGTGGGAAAGATTTATATGATGTAATTGAGGCTGGTAAATCAGTGGAGTATGGTTTATACGTCCAGCTCATGGATCCAAAAGATGAAGCACATCTTTCTTATGATCCTTTAGATGATACAAAAGTATGGGACGAAAAGGTGTACCCTCTCATACCAGTCGGTAAAATGGTATTAAATAAAAATCCTGAAAATTATATGGAACAAGTAGAAAAAGTCGCCTTCTCTCCTTCTAATTTACTAGATGGTGCAGAACTATCTGACGATAAAATGTTGCAAGGCCGCGCTAATATTTATAGCGATTCTCAAAGACGAAGAATTGGTCCTGAATTTCGTAAATTAACGATTAACCAGCAGCAAGATTGGACACCTGCTAATCAAGTAACAAGCGGTGACGGAAGATATGTTGAAGGCACACTTGAAAGAACTTCTATAACTAAGCAAGATGACTTTGGGCAGGCTGGTGAATTTTATGAAAAGTTAACACAAATAGAGAAAGAACACCTTGCTGAAAATTTAGCTAGTGATTTGAACGTTATATCCGATGATATTAGGAAGATAGTTTTGGGGTATTTCGATCAAGTATCAACTGATTTGAAAACAAGCATTGGGACAAAAATGAAAGAGCATTAAGAAGATTAAAACATGCTTTATGAATGAGAATTCAAATCTATATTAATTATTTTCTTGTCAAAATCCAATGAGGTTATATAATTTAAAAATATAAAACCAATATACCCCTGTTCTAATTATAGAACAGGGGTATATTGAAGTAGTTTAATGTTTAACATTAAATACTTTATTTAACTAAAAAATGCGATAAGTAGCCTTTCAAAACAAACTATAGTAAATTATTTTACTTGCACTGTATAATTCCCTGTTCCACCGCCATACTTATATACACTTAAGTAATATTTCCCTGGCTTCGCATTATAATTTCCAAGCAATTTGTTTCCATCACGTTTAGTTGCATAAGCTACATAATTATTTAGATCTGATTCAGAATATAATACCCAGTTCATTCCAAGGTTTTGTTCGTTCGTAACAGAAATCTGTAAATCTTTTTGATCCTTTACATCGATAACAAATTTATCCCCCTGATCTTGATCGCTTAAGTTTCCTCTTAATAAAGTGTTCAAAGATAGTGGATTCGCTGTATCAAATGAATTATTCGGTTCTTTTTCTACAGCCGTACCTTCTTCCGTATTCACTCCGCTAAATACAATATCATATTCAAATTGTCCATCATTATTAACACGGTAATTTACAAAATAAGCAGTCAATGTTTTATATCCAGTCCACTCTTTTCCTGAAAGACGTTTCAACATATCATTTGTTGCTTGATTCATCACTTTCCAGTCCTCAATTTCTCCTTTTGCCGCACTTCCTGTATATGTCCCCTGTAGTGTAAATGTATTAAAGAATTGTGATTTATTTTTTGTTACCTTCACATCTTTTAACTTTGCTTCATTTGTGATATCTGATGTAACATCCGAAATCGATTTTGGATCATGCTGCGCTAAGTACTCATCTGATACTTGTGGAATTGTATACTTATCGCGATTATCAATAAGCATTTGCATATAAGATTGATAGTCTTCATTTAATTTATTATCTTTGCTTAATGTAGAACGATATGCGTCGTAACTTGAAACATCATTTGCACGAATTAAATCATGCACTTTATCGAACATTTCAGGACGGTTATTATACATATATGATTGCAATGCAAACGAATAGTTATAAAAATCCCACGTTCCATATTTCGCATTTAATGTTTGTGCTGCTGTATAACGTTTTGCAGGATCATAAGATAATCCACCAATTATACTTTTTCGTGGTACTACACTATCTAATCGCGTTGAACCTGCAAAAAACTCTGCATTCCCTTCTTCAAACCATGTTAAACGTTCATTTTGATACATTTCCCCTTGGCCCCATAATCCCTGAACCTCGTATCTTCCCTGTAAGTAGTGTGTAAATTCATGGCGGAACAATTCTTCCAAACTATAAATACTTTGCTCTGGTGTACGTTCATATGTAAAGAAAGTTCCCGTTCCTTCAATGTACATTCCACCATTATTCGTTTCATATCCATACAATTGACGGTTAAATTGATATTCATCTGGACTATTATAAATAACCATCGTTAACACATCATCAACATGTCCACTTTCAAGTGGTTTATCACTACCAACTGTACGATAAAATTGAGAGCGTACTTCTTTTGCCGCCCAGTATAGACGTTTAATTTTCTCTTCGCTAACTTTATCCCCTGTTTTAAAGACAATAGCTCCATCATCAAACGTATACGTTTTCGGTAAATATTTCTTTTTACCCTCTTCTCGAATTTGATCTAAACTTATTGTTTTTCCGTTCGCATCTACTCCTCCGTAATTTGTAGTAATTTGTTCTGCTGCAACAAAATATTGCTCCCCTAAATGTGGATAAATCCGCATCGCTTCTGTAACAACTTGCTGGCCTTTTGTTGGTGTACTATAAAGCTTGCCTAATCGACCAGCATAGTAAATTCCATTATTAATTAACCATCCGTTTTTATTTGTTACAGTACCAATTAGTGCAAAACGATTTACTTCATTAATAAAGTTATCAATATTGCGATACCACATCGTATCTTTTGGCTCTTTTCCAGTCGTGTACATATCCGTCTGAATATCAAAGTCAATTCCCTTCATCAACTCATAAATAGCGTCTCCTTTCGTTCGGTCTTCAATGAAAGTTGCAAGATTATCGTTATATTGTTTAAAAATTTCACCTGCATATAAAACCGTTTCAACATCAGCCGATGCATTTCCAATTAATTTCCCATATGATGAAATAACTTTATTTTGTTCTGATGTACCAAGTTTGAAATTCGGATTTTTTGCAATTGTTTTTAAAGCCGGTAAACATTTATCATGGTAGCTACGCTCATTTAGTTTGCTTAATTCATCATGGTAAAAACCTAAATAAAATGCTGCACGTAGAGCTTCTACTAACGTTTCAATCCCTTTTGAATCATCTTTCGTATAAGTTTGACCTTGTTCTGCTAGTTTATTAATGATTGCTTGCATTCGGCTATCATCTTGATAGAACTTGAGACTATCACTATTAAACTGAAATAACTCCGGGATTTGATACCATTTAATCGTCACAAGAAGATCAGTTAATTGTTTGTTACTTAATTGATTTAACTCAGCCATCGAATACTTTTTTTCTTCAGCTAACGGTTTAACATCCTCGTTTGGTGCTAGCGGACGCTGCGATAAATCCGATAACTTTAACCGTTTTGTAAAAGATGCATTTTCTTGTACTGTTGAAGAGTGCGCCAACTCATCAACAGATTTCTGTATTCCTACCGGCTCCATTTGTAATACGCTCTTCACATTTTTCTCTTTTGTCTCTGCTTGAATTTGCAAACCATTACATGATATTGTCACTAGTCCCACACCAAGAATCAGCTTAGAAATTTTCGAATATTTAACCATACCATTGCCCCCTAATAACTTTAAAGAAAATTCAGAATATTAAAACCAGAACATACTTATTTGTATGTATTTACAGTTCCGCTATAAATACAAGTATGATCAATGATGCAATAGTAGCTTGTTTTATACTATTACGAATACAGATTCCTTACATACAATTCCCCTTCCTTACATTTAATACAAGCAAAAACTGTGCCAATGCTATTTCTTATGAATAGCCAACATTCTTTTATTAATACTGTAGAATAAAATGTACATAGATGGTTCAGCACTGTATAAATCTTTTGACACAAAATCTAATTTTTATGAAGAATAAATTCATTGAATGTTATGTTCATTAGCCAGTAAATAATTTTCAACTAACAACATCCCAAATTTTTAAATCTCTCAAAAAAAGGTAAACAAACATATTACATAAAGCTAATATGTTTGTTTACCTTTTCCTATTTCAAATCAACAGAAAATATCGTTTGATAAAAACAGCATTAATAAGTATTTTGTTATTCATTTCTCTTTTTCAGATAATCTTTTTCACATTGTAACGGTTTGTATTCCACTATTTTTCCTGGCTTCTTTTTCGTTTCGGTAACGATCCACTCCCCTTTTTCAAGTTTAAGATGTTTCATAACATTTGTATCGTCTATTTCTTTATAAAGTAAAAATGCTTCAAGCGGCTTTACAAACAACCTAGGCTCTCCTCTATATCCACCACTTTCAAAAGCTTTAGTTAACGAATTATAATAAGTATCATTTTCCCGTCCACCATACATGAAGTGTGCAGCGTCTAAATCTCTTTTACTGACTTCCATAAACCCACTCTCATCAATCTTCAAATTAAAAGCGGATTGAATATCCTTCATTATATTTCTCACATACTTTTCATCACGTATTTTACTTTCTTCCAGACAATCCGAAGAAAGCCTTGGTACATCTGTTTGAGAATGTACAACCTGTTGAATAGATACACACAAAATAAATATACTTAAAACATACAATAGTTTTTTCATATTTAAACATCACCTCAAGTAATTTAGATACTATATTATTTGAGGCTTAAGATATTCTTATGCTAGTAATGTGAAAGGTCCTATAAAATATACTTTTTATAGGATCTTTCCTTTTAATATTAGTTTATTAAATTTTCCGGCGAAGCAAGTACCTTACTACTTTTCACATCATATAATCCTATAGGTGTTACCCTTATAAAAGGCAAGTGCGTCGCAGAAAAGAATAAAATCGTAAATGCAGGATCGTTAAAGGCGTATCCTCGCTCTTGTAGTAATTCCACCATCTTTTTCTCTTTATGTATTAATGCGCTCATTTTTAAATCGGACATAATCCCGAGCAACGGTAATGCAATTTCGTGTAACACTTCATTTCTTTCCGCTATTACCATACCGCCACCAAGCTCTTTTACTCTATGAAAAGCTGTAAGCATATCTTCTTTCCTTTTTCCAATAAGAATGATGTCACCTGTACCGGAATAAGAGCTAGCAAGACCTCCTAATCCATTCGCAAAACCTTTCACAACTGTATTCACTCGCCAAGTGCCATCACGAGCAATCATCATAAGGAAACATTCATCATGCTCAATAGAAAGTTCTTCACCGTTTAAGTCGACTTCAGTTACATATGGTTTTGAAATAACATCATTTAATAATTTTATACCTGTTGTTTCAGAAAAAATCATATCTTCTTTCTTTAAAGACCAGTCTAATGATAATGGAGTTACTTTGAATTTACTCCAATCTATAAGTAAGGATTCATTTTTATTTACTCCATCACGCTTCACCCATTTCCCCTTTGCTATTACACTTATTGGAACCGAGTTTTCTTTACTTTCCAAAATATTAATATTGGCAATTCTACCTGTCGCAATTGAACCATGTAGATGTTCCATATTATAATAACGAGCGATATTATAACTTGCCATATGATAAGCATCTATTACTGGCACTCCTTGTTTTATCGCAGTAGAAATCATAACATTTGTCATTCTATTTTCATAAAACGAAGGATGTGAGCCGTCTGTTGTGAAAATAAATCTATCAAACTGCTTTACTCCTAGTTCCAACAATTCTTTCAGTAAAACTTCTAAATCTGGACGTATGGAAGAATTCCTAAGAGAAACCGTGTAACCTTGCATAAGACGAGCGAAAGCTTCCTGCCCTGTCATCGCTTCATGATCACAATCTGTACCTAACAGTTTTAACTTCGCTAAAGTCGTTTCAGACGCACCGGGAAAATGACCTTCTACTTTTTTCTGTAACCGCTTTGTTTCCTGTACCCAATTTAACATCTCGTCATCGCCATTTAATAGTTTTGGCCATGCTGTTAACTCGCCACCCTGAAGAACATCTTCATGCTTCAGCCACTCCATTATTTCTTCACTATTAAATAAAGATTCCCCATTTTGTAGTTCAGTCTGTCCATCAAAACGACACCACCAATACATACTTGCTGGAATCTTTTTAAATTCATCTAATAAACGAAACGCTACTTCACGTTGTAATGTGAAAAACAAAGTTAAATTATCATTGATTAAAGTAGTTGTGCCAAATTGCATCGCATAATTTGCTAAAGTCTCTGGATTATATAATTGATATGGATGTGCATGCGGTTCTATGTAACTAGGAACTACATACTTTCCATCACAATCAACGACTTCACATTCGTGTAGTTGCTCTGGTAGTTTTTCTCCTACATATATAATGCGGTCATCATAGATCCAAATATTTGCTTGCACCCACTCGCGCATATAGGAATTTAAATATGTTGCATTCTTGAATAAAATGTGCGGGCTTCTTGTGCCATCTATTACTTCAACATGTTCTCGTAATTGTGTGTTACTCCATCTAAACTGATTTTGTCCCAATGTATTTCACTCCACATCAATTTACTTTTATTTATTAAAACAAAAATAATTAACTAACTAAAGTATTCTCCATTCATAACTCCCCTGTATATCCCCTATACCCTTTATTATATGGAATGATTACAAAAATAACAATTTTCAAAATTTATAAACATACCTCTTTGATCCTCAATAAAAAGGATGTCTTGTAACCGACATCCTTTTTTATACTAAACTATAAGATTGAATTACACTTGTATCCGTATTTATGTTCTACATATACTTGATTGCTGCCATACCATGAATGCTAATACTGTCCTTATTTGCGAAATTAAAAAGCATCTCTTTTATTTACAACTAAAGCAGGATCCCATTCGCTTTCTTTTCATCTATTTATTAAATTCAATTTGCATCATTGTATTAAACTGCGTATTAATATCAATCGCACCTAAAGAGTTAATACTAATAGCCAATGTATGCTTGCCTCCAATTGCTCCCCCAGCAAAAGTGGTAAATCCAGGAATCCCTCCTGTATGCCCCCAAACTGAAACACCGTTTGGAAGCTTAGTCTCATAGATTCCAAGACCATATCCATGGCCAAGTTCTTTAATCCCTGTAGGAACTGTAGTAAGCATTTCTTTTAGCTGCTTTTCCTTCAGTAACTTACCTCCAAGTAAAGATGAAAAGAATTTATTTAAATCGTCCGCATTAGAAATCATATCTCCAGCTGAATTAGCTAGACTTGGATTATAATACGTCATGTCTTTCAATTCACTTGTTTCGTCTATTTTCATATACCCACGAGCATGATCCTTTCCTGGAATAACGGGTGAATTCCCTGGTAAAAACGTATTTGACAGATCCAAAGGTTCAATAATTCGCTTTTCAATTTCTTCCGCATAACTATTTCCAGTTATTTTTTCAATAAGCATTCCCAATATTACGTATCCTGTGTTTGAATACGCCCATCCTTTACCTGGCGAAAAATCTGGGGGTAGAGAAAGTCCCATTTTCACTATTTCTTCTGCTGTATACGTTTTTTTCGAATTCATTATGTCAGCGTCTTTTGACTTTAAATATTCAGCTATACCACTCGTATGATTCAAAAGTTGACGTATCGTAATTTGATTGCCATCATACCCATTTCCTTGAATGAGACCCGGTAGCCACTTTTCAATTGGATCGTCAAGTTGTATGCGATTTTCTCCTACTAATTGAAGAACAGTCGTGGCAGTAAAAGTCTTAGTCACACTACCAATCCGAAAGCGATATTCCGATTTTATCGGTTGCTTTGTATTTAAATCCGCCACGCCAGCTGTATAACTACTAGTTTTTCCGTTGTTAGACGTCTTCGCTAATATTCCTGGGGTTCCAAGCTGAACTGTTTCCTGCATTACTTGTTTCCAACCATTTCGGTTCTTTTGATCATGTGATTGTGACGGACTAGATAAATTTTGAACAGACTCTGCTTTCACAGTAAAACCTGGTGTGAATAGAGTAGTACCCGCTAATAAAACTGCCAAACTTGCTAACTTAATTGAATTACATTTTTTCATAAGGCTCCCTCTCCTCTATTAATATCGGATTAATTCAAGTTATACTTTAATCCTATATGATAAAACTCTCTTTTTTCTTATCCATTCCTTACGAAATACTTACATTCAAATTTTGATACGATAAACTGAGAAAGAGCTATGCATGAAAATAAAAAAGGCATATAAAATAAGGACACCCACTTAACTGCCCTTATTTTCATTTCACCTCGTCTTTATTATTTTTAAGATGATTCATTAATTGTGTTCGTTTCAAAGGTACATATATGTTTGTTCCAATAACATATCTTTTTCCCAATCGAATTATCTTATAAATTTAAGGAGTTCATATTAAGATTAACAATAAAAAAGAACGTGTTTTCAATTTATCAAAACACGTTCTCTTACATACTTAAAACCCTATATCAACTTTTCATTTCATTCACTTCTTTAAACTACTAATCTTTATTCAGTTTTACCATCCTGCACTAGCATTCATACCATTTCCAAGAATAGTAAGAAATAGTGGCCACAATACTGGTCCTAACGTAAGAAGTAAATTTAGAAGTATAAGTAATCTATATACCCCGGGGAAATTTTGATCTTTACGATTTACAAATACTAAAATAACTAATAATGTTATGGTCGTTAAAAATAAAAGTAGAATTAGCAACCAATACCAAACCATTAAACTGAGACTCCATGGTGTTAATAGCTCGTGTATTATACCAAATATGATTCCTAATACTCCAAAACTAAAGGTAGTAACTGTTGATTTTATAAGCACTATATTTAATGTTTTTTCGTATGTATTTTTACAATATAAATCTATTAAAGTGTATAAAGATAAATATGCCATTAATACACCTATCCAAGACAATAACCAGTCTCCGCCTCCTCTAAATAATATGAACAGCAGCCAACACATCCCTACTGCAGAAAAAGCAAAGGAAATAAGTATGCTTTTCAATACCGGTTTCATTATATTTTCACACCCTTAAAAATAAATTATAAGTTTTTACTAAACTCATGTAATTTTTTATTAACATGCTACCCGTTAATCGTTTAGCTCTAATGCATCCTTTTTTCATTCTATATTAATAATGCAAAGATACACTCATGAACAATTAAAGAAGCAATACTCTACAAAGAGTTCCATATAGCTTGTATATTCTTTTTCCATTGGTAGAGATATTAAAAAATTAAGTATACATTAACATGCAATTAAATATAAGTAAATAAAATTAATTTACAGCTAATTTTATTTACTTATATAACTTTCATATTCAGATTAACTCAGCCATCATTTTATTTTGATATAATACATTCTACTATTCATATCGCCCTTTTCCATCCCGCTCTATCCACCGCATAGTCTTCTTAACATCTAACTCCGTATACGTCTTTTCACCATAACGAACAGACTCATATATCGGAATAATATCTCTCGTTCGACATATTCGTTTTAACCATTGTTGTATCGTTTCATAAGACCTTCTCTGTTCATGAAATGGTAAAGTTCTTTCCCATTCAACTAACGTTTTCCTTATCGTGTCTTTAGGTAACGGCTGTTCAAACTGATGCTTCACTTTCTTGTTCTTTTCGGTTCTATCCGTATTTTCTTTTGTTATCGATTTTTTATCCTGTTCTATTTCTGATTTCGTTACCTTTTTCCTCATTAATTTATAAAAAGCATATAGAATGACCACTGCAATAATTACATAAAAAACGACACTAATCCATGAATTTGAAAGAACAGAAAACACATCAGTCCATGAATTTTTTCGTACAAAAAGTGGAATTTTCCTATCTATTTTTGTTCTTGTATCTACAACTCCTGTTTCTTCATCTATAATTCTTTCAGGTTCATCAAACTGTTCGTCTAAACTAGTAAAATCATAATTTCTTTCCGATATTGTCTCCGTCTTACTAGAAAAAAGCCCTTTTACTATGTCTTGTACATGCACAACACCTTTTGATAACGTTATCGCACTCACCATAAAGAAAAGTAGTATTAAAACTCTAACACTCCACAACTTCACTTTCATATGTCGCTCTTTATTAGCCATGACATAAACCCCTTCTTATTCTTTTATTACAACCCATTTATTCGTTCTGGTGTATTTCCTTGGGGAAGTACCAAGAATTAAAGGAACTGCATCCAATTCCTTACGACGAAATCCTGCTGTATAAAAATAAGAAGATGATACAGGCGTATCTTGATCCGATATAGAGGCAAGTACCTTTAATACATTTTGCAAATGTTTCCGATTATGACCGTTCTTTATATGCAACAATCCATTATCTTTCACGCTATTGATCCATACTTCAAATGAACAGTTTTGCATAAGCAGTTGTTTACATATGCCTGCCGTTAATTCAATTAGTTCCTCTGTATCATTTCTCAAAGAAATACCGCTTTTATTTTGCAAGTTGAGATAAATCGCATATTTATCTGATTGTGTTCGTTCGTATTTTTTCGCAGTTATCATCCCTGTTTTTGCCGTTGCACCCCAATGTATAGAACGAAAATCTTCATTTTCATAAGATTTCACTCCCATTACTTTCGTTTCATCATATAGCGGGGAAGACATCGCTTTTCGAAATCCCCGTGACCATTCTTGTAATTCAGGAACTTGTATTTTCGGAACGGCTGGTAAAACTAAATAGGACGGCGTATCAACTTGTTTATATGTTATATGTTTCGTTATGAATCCAAAGGGATCAGTAATAACAATTTCAACTTCTTCCCATTTCGCGATTCCTCTTTTTAAAGCTACAGCTTGCAAATCAAATGAAATTGACTCTCCTCCTTTTAAACTAAAATTCATATAATAATTTGAACCTGTACTATGATTTTTGTTTATTTCATCATGATTCCAAGTTAGCTTATTTTCACATTTAAATCGAAATACGATATTAAGAATAGGAAATATCGACTTGTTTGAAATTTTCATTTTGCACGTGTTCGTTTCACCGATAAAGACATTCGAATTTCCTTGATTGTATTCCCAGTTAAAACGAGATACTTTCCGAATGTATATATGCGTAGCACCTATTAAAATTAAATACAAAAATACGAGGGATAATATGAGTAGATTACTTGAAAATACACATAAAATAACGGCTACAACTGACATAACTCCTATTACGAAAGGCTCCGCTAAAGGTGTATACACAAGCTGTTGATTCATCGTACATTCTCCACTGGCACACAAATCGTATGAAGAATTTCTTTCATGATTTGTTCTTTTGTCGTTTTCATCTCCCCTTCAATCGTTAACGTTAAACGATGAGCACAAACGGATGCAGCTAGTAGTTTTATATCATCTGGTGTACAGTAATCTCTTTCATTTAATATTGCTCGTGCTTGGATTGCCCGCATAAATGCCAATGTGCCTCGCGGGCTTACACCAATTTCAATTAACTCATGCTTACGGGTTGCTTCAATAATTTCAAGAAGATAATCTTGCACATCATTCCCTACTAACATTTCCCTTGCACGTTTTTGTATATTTATTATTTCTTCACTTGAAATAATAGAATGTAGCGTTTCTAATGGATCATTCATTTGGAACCGATTCATCATTTCCTTTTCTGCTTCTCTCGTAGGGTAACCTTGTCGAATAGTAAGTAAAAATCGGTCTAATTGAGCATCAGGTAAAGGAAATGTACCCGCCGATTCAAGAGGATTTTGCGTTGCAATAACTAAAAAAGGTTCTAGTAATGAATGTGTCTGTTTCGCAATCGTAACGGTACGTTCTTCCATAACTTCAAGTAACGAAGATTGCGTTCTCGGCACAGCTCGATTAATTTCATCTACTAATACTATATTTGCAAAAATAGGCCCTAACCTCGTTTTAAAATCCGATTCCTTCACATCAAAATATTCGAGTCCAATAACATCTCCAGGCAAAGTATCAGCTGTAAATTGAATTCTTTGGAACTTAGCGTCCACACTTTTAGCCAAACTTTTCGCTAATGTTGTTTTCCCTGTCCCAGGTACATCTTCTAATAAAATATGTCCTCTTGCTATAAGAGCTATAGCTGCTAGTTCAATCGATTCATCTTTTCCTATAATGACCTTTGAAATATTGTTAGTGATTTTCTTTAATATGTTCATATATTTCACTACCACCTTTAAATATTTTTAAAATTAAGAATATTTATTTTCCAAATTACAACACATTACGTTAGAAGTAAATATATTCCTATCAAAATAAAAAAGATGACCTCAGCATACGCCAAAGTCATCTTCTATAACCATATTATTTTACTAGTCCACCGCTATAAACCTTTATATCAAGCGGAGCAGTTAAAAACTGTGATGCTTTACTAACGAAAGATGTGAAGTGTTCACTCGTATTATGACTCGCAACTGCTGCTTCATCTTTCCATACTTCTACCATCGTATAAACACTTTCTTTTTCAGTATCTTTATATAAATCGTAAGATACATTTCCACTTTCTTCTCTTGAACCATGAAGTAGTGGCTGAATTTCTTCTAAAAATGATTGTTGTTTTGCTGGATCTACTTGAAATATTGCGTGAATAATAATCATGGTGTTTCCCCTCTCATATCTCACTTATTTCTGTTTTGTTATAAAATTACTTCCACTCAGCAACTTTTTCAATTGGAAGACGTACTGATGGATAACCACTGTCAGCAGCTTTTCCGATTGAAATTAACATAACTGGTACGTGACGCTCTTTGTCTAATCCGAAAGCTTCTGCGATTTGGTCTTTTTCAAATCCACCAATTGGGCAAGTATCATAGCCGTGAGCACGTGCTGCTAACATAAATTGCATCGCTACAAGACCACCGTCAATTAGTACAGTATCTTTCATTACTTCTGGTGTAACCATTGAGAAGTAACCTGAAAGTTTTTTCATTTGATCTTCTTTTACTTCAGCTGGCATAAGTCCGCGCTCTACTGCTGTACCGTAAATTTCTTCTGCGTTATCAAAGTTGTTTAAGTCACCAAATACAGCAATCATCGCTGAAGATGTTTCTACTTGAGATTGATTGAATTTCGCTAGTGGCGCAAGTGTTGCTTTTGCTTCGTCACTTTCAATAACAAGGAATCTCCATGGTTGCATGTTTACTGAAGATGGTGCAAGTGTTGCTTCTGTAAGAATTTCAGTCATTTCTTCTTTGCTAATTTTCACTGAAGAATCGTACTTACGGATTGAACGGCGTCCTGTTAAAATTTCGTTAAAATCATTTGTTTTTACTGAGTTAGTCATAGTTGTATTCTCCCTTTTTAAAGTTCTTTTATATTTTCTTGAATGCGGTCTAACATCGTTAAAAGATTGTCGCGTTCTTCTTCACTTAATCCTTTAAATGCTGAAGTAGCGAAACGCTCTTTTTCCTCTTGATACACTTGAATTTTATTTCGCCCCTCTTCTGTAAGAGAAACTAACGTAATTCTGTTATCATCTGGATTTTTACGTCTTGTAATCATTCCGTTTGCTTCCAGCTGTTTTAAATGCCTCGTAATCGCGGCATTATCAATATTCACTTCTTGCTGAAGTGCTTTTTGACTAATTTCATCTACTTCATATAACTGAAGTATAAGCTCTAGTCTAGATTGACTCATACCCGTACACCCTTCAAACTTCGAACTTACTTCTTTATTTAGAAAGTGTAATTTATATAAAATTATTGCTTCTTTTGAGCATGAACTTGTCAAATTACCCCTCCTTTACATCCAATACAAAAAACATTTGATGTATCAATAGTTGATATGTCAATTAATATAATCTATATCGATTTAGAATGCAAGCATTTTGTTTTCATTTTTATTTTTTCCAAATTAAGGCGCTTTGTCGCGTTACAAAAAATGTAAATTACATTATAATAGTAATAATTCAAATGACTGGAGAGTGATTGTAATGCGGCAATACACAAATAGAAATGAGGAAATGAAAATGGAAAATGAAATGAGGATATTTATATATGACAACAATAAATATAGGGATTGTCGCGCACGTAGATGCTGGCAAGACGAGTTTGACTGAGCGTATTCTTTATGAAACGAATGTGATTAAAGAAGTTGGCCGAGTAGATAGTGGCAATACGCAAACTGACTCAATGGAATTAGAAAGACAACGCGGAATTACGATTAAAGCATCTGTCGTTTCTTTCTTTATTGATGATTTAAAAGTAAATGTTATTGATACACCTGGACATGCTGATTTTATCGCTGAAGTGGAGCGATCATTCCGCGTTTTAGACGGTGCGATTTTAGTTATCTCTGCCGTTGAAGGTGTGCAAGCACAAACAAAGATTTTAATGCGGATATTACAGAAATTAAACATACCTACTATATTATTTGTTAATAAAATAGACCGTAGTGGCGCAAATACTGAAAAAGTTGTGAAACAAATAAAAGAGCTTCTTTCAAATGAAGCATGCCCCTTCTACTTTGTAGAAAACGAAGGTACAAAGGAAGTACGGATTATTGAATATAAATCCTATGACGATTGTATGGAACGATTAGCACCATTTAACGAATCATTGCTTGAGTCATATGTAAATAACGAAATAATACCGGATGCACTATTAAGAAAAGAACTCGAAAAGCAAATACAGCAAGCAAATGTGTTTCCTATCTTTTTTGGTTCAGCAATGACAGGTATAGGAGTAACTGAATTACTTAAAAATATTTCAGCCTTAATTCCAGCTACTAAATCGGCACAAGATGAAACATTATCCGGTGTTGTTTTTAAAATTGAACGTGAATCTTCTGGCGAAAAGATTGCTTACGTAAGACTATTTTCTGGTTGTTTACACGTTAGAAAATATGTTGATATTCAGCGTAGTGAGTCTCTACCACATAAGGAAAAGATTAAAAAAATGTGCATGTTTCATAATGGAGATGCCGTTCAATCTTCTACTGTTCAAAGCGGAGAGTTTTGCAAAGTGTGGGGACTTATGAATATTAAAATTGGTGATATTATCGGTAAGCGGACGGATTATATAAAGGATATTCACTTTGCCGAACCACAAATGGAAGCTGCTATTGATGTAGTAGCAAAAGAGCGAATTCATGATTTATACGCTGCACTTATGGAGCTATGCGAAGAAGATCCTCTCATTAAAGTTTGGAAAGACGATGTTCATAATGAACTATACATTCGCCTTTTCGGTGAAGTACAAAAAGAAGTTATCGAAACAACACTTTATGAAAAATACAATTTACAAGTTACCTTTTCAAACACGCGAGTTGTATGTATTGAAAAACCAATTGGCATAGGGAATAGCTTTGATGTAATGGGCGAAAAAGAGAATCCTTTTTACGCAACAATCGGTTTCAAAGTTGAACGTGGTGAACTTAACTCTGGCATAACGTATAACTTAGGTGTTGAACTTGGATCACTGCCTTTAGCATTTCATAAAGCGATTGAAGATACAGTATTTCAAACGTTAAAACAAGGTTTATTTGGATGGGAAGTTACGGACATTATCGTCACATTAACACATACCGGCTATGCAAGCCCTGTTACAACAGCGAGTGACTTTAGAAATTTAACACCACTCGTATTAATGGATGCTTTAAAACAAGCTGAAACTTGTGTATATGAACCATTAAATGAATTCGAATTAACTGTTCCTGAGCACGCAATTAGTACCGCAATGTATAAACTAGCTGCCATCCCAGCAACTTTCGCAGAGCCTATATTGCATAATGATTCTTATCACTTAACTGGATCGTTACCTATTGCGAAAACAGAGAATTTTAAACGAATGCTCCATTCATTTACAGAAGGAGAAGGTATCTTCACAACAAAGCCAACTGGTTTCACAAAGCTGACGGCTCCCTTCCCTACTCGAAAACGTGTTGACTTTAATCCGCTAAATCGGAAAGATTATTTACTTCATGTGTTGAAGGCTTATTAATTAACAAATAGAAAAAGTGCCCTCTTGTATGATATTTTCTTTACTAGAGGGCACTTTTTTATACAATATCAAGGTAGAGCTGGTTCAAACTCTCCAGTGATCGTTTGATATCCGTTATTATTCTCATATTCCTGTTTCCGCTCTAACCCGAACTTTTCTAAAATAGGCAGGTCGTTTGTTGAAAATACATAACTATTTTCTAGCGCAACGTGTTCGTGCCATGCCCAGTTTGGTACAACAAAGAAGTCTCCTTTCGACCAGTCAAAGCGAACACCATTAATAATCGTATATCCTGCCCCTTCATGCACATGATAGATTGATGCATGCGTATGACGATGCGCTTTTCCTTTGAATCCCTTCGGCAATTTTTGCATCCAAGCTGCAATCGTTGGACACGCTGTTTCACCGTTCGATGGATTTATATATTCAACAGCATAACCATCGTAAGCATCTGGCTCAAAACGACTTAATCCGTTAAGCGCTGCTTCCGTCCCTAACCATTTGTATGAACTAAGTGGAGCTTTCTTTGCATATCGGTCGGAAATCGGTCGAACCATTCCACCTTCATAACGCTGAGCAGTATAATTGTCCGGCACGTTTGGCTGTTCAATTTTTTCTGGATACGGCTCAAAGAACGTACCGCCGAGATAATAAATGGTCGGAATATCAAGGCAATCCATCCAAATCATCGGTTTGTCACCTGTGTGACCATGTCCGTGCCACAGTCCATTTGGAGTTGTTAAAAAGTCTCCTCGTTCCATGAAAATACGCTCTCCTTGCACAATTGAGTAAGCCCCTTCTCCTTCCATGACGAAACGTAATGCATTTTGAACATGCCGATGTGACGGAGCGGTTTCTCCAGGTTGTATTAATTGAACCGCTGCATATAATGTTTGGGTGGTCGATGCCCATCCCCAAGGTTTTCTATAATTAAGTCCAGGATTTTGAAAGTAGATGGCCCGGCGTTCTCCCCCGCGGTCTGGTGTAAATATTTGTGTCGCCTCCGTTAACTTCTTTTGAAGCAATTCAGATTTCCAAAGGTACGCTTGTGCATGAGGCTCAGGTGTATGTTTCATTAAATCTGGGATCGCGTTCCAAAGTGGTCCGAGATGATATTGTTCTATATCACGATTGAAATCTTGTACGAGTGTACTTTCAAAAAAAGCATTTTTTTCCGCCATTTTATTTGCCCCCTTTATCGCTCATTAAATTTACATAAATTCCGTTCGATTTGTTTATAATGCTTTTCTGTATGTTCTACGATGAGGTGATTCACGATAAAGTCAATCGGCTTATTGTTAAAACGAGGATTACGACTTGGAGCCTGAATATTTAACTCTTCGTCTGTTAATGTGTTTAGTACATTTTCTATGATGAGTGGTATAGAAGACAGCTGCTCTATGACTTCTTCTATAGATTTTTTGTTTATATTCTCTTCTGATACTGCTTGTAGACGTACTCCATCTGTTAAACCGCGGCCCCATACATTTTCATGGTTTACTTTAATATTGTTAATTTCTTTTGCCCAATACGGAATAGCTTCCGCTACATGTGTAATAATTTGCATAATTGACCATTCATCTTCTGAAGGTTTCCAATAGATGATTTCCTCTGGCAAAGACTTAACAATAGTCTTGATCTTATCGATTGATTCATAAACAGACTCGGCTGCGTGGATTTGCAAGCTTTTCGTCATAGTACTGGCACCTCTACTGTTTGTCTTACTTTATTTTCAAGTACGCCTACTCCATCAACTTCAATACGAACGAGATCTCCATCTTTAAGAAATACTTGCGGATTACGTGCAACACCTACACCACCTGGCGTACCTGTTAAAATGACATCCCCTGGCTCTAGTGTCATTAAACCGGATAAAAACGAAACGAGATATTGCACCGAGAATACTAAATTAGCAGTATTAGATTGCTGACGTGTCTCTCCATTCACTGTTAAGACTATTTCCAAGCCAGATGGGTTCGTTAATTCATCTGAAGTAATTAACCATGGTCCGATCGGAGCACTTCCTTCAACTGTCTTCCCTTGAAGCCATTGAATCGTACGGCGCTGAATATCACGATAAGTAATATCATTCGCAATTGTGTAACCAGCTACATATTGGAGGGCATCTCCTTCTGAAATATTTCGAGCACGCTTTCCGATTACAAAAGCAAATTCAGCTTCGTAATCTAGTTGTTCAGAAATCGGGTAATACGGAATATCATCTTCTGGACCGATTACTGTATTGGCAAACTTCGCAAAGATGACTGGAAATGCAGGTAATTCGCGTTTCATTTCCAAAATATGTTCACGATAATTGTGACCTACACATATAATTTTTCCTGGCGCAGGTACTGGAGCTTCTATTTTCACTTCACCTTCTGCAAAAACCAATTTATCTTCATGGTTTTTCATAAGCGCATAAGCGATTGCATCTTTTGCTAAATTCATACTTTCCGTTCCACCTTGTAAAAATCCATTCATATCCTTTGGTATATACGCCTCTGCAATTTGAGCGGCCCGAAGGTTTCCTTCGCTTGTCAATTTCGCTTTAAAAGCAGCATGCAGATCAATCAAATTTCCGTTCTCTAACGCAGCAATTCTCGTTTCTCCATTACGTGTAAAAGTAACAAGTTTCATAGTAATCTCCCTTTCCTTTAAATGAATGAAAATTCTACCCTGAACGATAGTAACGTATAACTTTCCAGCCTTACTCTTTGTTATAAAAGATATAAAGTATTTCCTTCTGGACCAAGTGGTACATGTCCCATTTCTATTAACTCTATAATTGGCAGCAATACATTTTTTTCTTCAGCTAATTCAGCAGCGCATGCAAGAACACTTACATACATCGCATGCCCGACGAGAAATTTCACTGTTTTTTCCTCTCCGAAATGCTTAAAAACTTCTTTATAAACACCATGAAAGATTGCTTCTGGTACTTTATCTACTACATCTACAAGAAGTTTTTCGTTACCAGCGCGTACAATTTTTTCTTTCAATTGATCTGGCACTTCTGCTAGTGCCCCCCATAAAGCATTACCTTCAAAGGAAATCCGCCCGATTGTCTCATGTAATTGGTTTCTTGAAATCCATTTGATTTCATATTCACTAACGTTTAGAGAACTCATAAATTGATCTATTTTCTTCTCAGCCTCTAGATTTTGCTGTCCAATGTTCCTATACCAGTTCATCGTCATTAACCGCTCAATCATTCCATTTGTAGAACGGGCATGAGAACCATACTTTTCTTCATTCATGAATTGAGACAAAACCATTTCTTATCGCTCCTTTCATCTTGTTCTCGTTACTCATCTAATTTTTTTTATAATTTTAATATTTCGTTGTCAGTTCAGGAGGTCCAAATTTCGGTCCGTATGGTCCCTCATCAAGCCATCTTCCAAGCCTCAGAACGATAGATACCATTGAGGCAGCAATGTCGCGTTTCATGTTCATTTCAGGAGAATTTCCCTGAAGGTGATGAAGCGCAGTGGTTGAAGCATCGCGGTTCCATTTCGCTGCAATTCGGCGTTCGTTTGCAGCTGCTTCAATCGCGCACACTCGCTCTTCTTCAGAATGAGATTGTAGTGCTTTCTCAATACCTCTCGCAGCAAGAACAGCATCTGGAATTCCAGAATTTAATCCACGTGCACCAAATGGAGCGAATAAATGCGCAGCTTCTCCAGCAAGAAGAACACGACGTTTTGCATCAGTAAACGAATTTGCCACTACTTGATGGAAACGATAAGAAGACACCCATGTAATCCTCTCCGCATATTTCGCATCCATTACTTTCGGCAACCATTTCTTAGCACTTTCAATATTTGTATAATCATCTGGGTTATCTGACTCAAGCAGTTGTAAATCAATGCGCCATCCACCTTTAAACGGAACAAACATTACATTTCTTCCCTCCATAGCTGGATGCTGGTAATGGAATATTCTTTCTAAAGGAAGTGGATTTATTTCATCTTCTTTTGCATCTACGACGATAAAAGTATCTGCTGTACGGGGACCTTCAAACTGTAATCCCGCTTGCTCTCTTACAATTGAACGTGCTCCATCACATCCAATTACATACTGCGCCTTTAAGATTTCGTCATTTGTGATTGTTACTTCTACTTCAGAGTCTGTAATGTGCAACTTCTTAACCGGGGCATCCCAAAGGAATTCCACGCCCGCTTTTATACATGCCTCATACATATGCTTTTCGATCTCATCTTGATGAAGAGCTGTGAAATGAGGCAATCGGTTAAAATTAAGATTTTCATCCTTACCGTAATTTCGTACATATACTTCTTTCCCTTTATAAAACGTTCGTTTTACAGGCCAAATAATTCCGTTATGAGCAAGTGTGAAACCGAGGCCTTCTGAAGTCTCCTCCAGTAGTTTTAACGAAGCACTGTGTAAATAAATTGCTCTACTTCCTGGACGTGGTCTTCCGAATGAATCTCCCTCTATTACTAAAGTTGATATCCCCTTCTTTTGTAATGCAAGTCCTGCTACAAGTCCTACCGGGCCCGCACCAACAACAATGGCATCATATTTTTTTTCTTTTCCCATCAATATCTCCCCTTTATTAACAATTTCCCATTATGATTTCCTCACTCTTCTTTCTTTAACTCCCTACAGTTTTTATCTCCGGCATCATCTTCTTCCGAATATCCTCAGGTATTGGATGCGCTTTCGCTTTTTCTTTGAAAGAAGTCCATGCACGAGTTTCATAACCTTCTGCTACAACCCGTTCCCCTTTTACAAAAACATGCTGAATTGTAAAAACTTTATTATGCAATTCGTTCACAGTACTTTTCACAACTACTTGATCTTCAAAACGAAGAGGTGACTTAAATTGGCATTTTGCTTCTAGTAAGGGCAAACCAATTTGTTGTTCTTCGTAAAGTTCGGCGGAAGGAAAACCAATTTTTTTAAAATATTCATGAGTTGCTTCGTCCATCCATTTATAAAAATTAGGATAGTACACAATGCCCGCAGCATCTGTATCTCCCCATCTCACTTGAAAAGTATATTCTTCCATTATGCCTTTACCTCCTATCTATCAAACTGTTGGACTAATATTTGAAGATACTTGTTCTCTCAGTTTCAACTTTTGAATTTTCCCACTTGCTGTTACAGGGAATTCATCAGTAAAGATCACTTTCTCTGGTAGTTTATAAATTGCCATTTTCTCTTTAAGATAGAGTTTCATTTCTTCTTCTGAACTTACTTCTCCATTTTTTAACCGTATGACCGCACACGCAACTTCCCCGAGCACTTTATCTGGAAGACCTACAACTGCAGCTTCGATTACTTTTGGATGTTTCATAATGACTGCTTCAATCTCCTGTGGATAAACGTTTAAGCCACCTCTTATAATCATCTCTTTCTTTCGCCCTACAAACCTTAAATATCCTTGATGATCAAGGGTGCCTAAATCTCCTGAATAATACCAACCATCATTATCCAAAACCTGTTTTGTCTGTTCAGGCATATTATAATAACCTTTCATTACTCCAAATCCCTTAACTGCGATTTCGCCCACTTCCCCTGGCGGGAGCGCTACTCTATTTTCATCGACAATTTTCAATGTTACTCCTGGGATAGCCTTTCCAAGAGTTCCTGTTATGTTCTGCTTTGTATCACCATACGAGGTCATCGTAATAGAAACCGTTTCAGTTATCCCAAATGATTGACAAAGGTTAATGCCCATCCGGTCTCGTATCTCCGTCACTGTTTTTGCCGGAATAGGTGAAGCTCCAACTAATCCAGCACGCAATGAAGATAAATCATATTTATTAAAATCCTCTAATTCTAGTTCTTTTATAAACATTGTTGGTACGCCTTTTTGGATGGTTACCTTTTCTTGTTCAATTAATTGTAAAGTTTCTCGCGGACGGAATTTTTCTTGTAGTATCATTCGTCCTCCCATCGCTACTGCACAAAGCATATTAATTGCCATACCGAAAATATGAAACAGTGGTGCTGAAATAATAAATACATCATCTTGTGTACAATGCAGCTCTATTCCTATCGTTTGTGCAGATTGTACAACAGCACGGTGTGTAACCATTACACCTTTTGGGGTTCCCGTCGTTCCTGACGTATATAATATACAAAACAAATCTTCATTCACATTTATATTTACTTGTTCAATATCTATTGTTTCTGTACGCATTAACTGCTCATACGAACTGAGATTCTCTTGCGGAAACCGTACTGTAATAGCTGTTTGTACCATAGTAAGTACTTTTTCAAAACCAACATTCTTTTCAAATTCTCCGGATGCTATTAATAACTTCGGAGCTGAACTTTTCAATATAAATTCAATTTCATATGATTTATATTTTGGATTAAAAGGAACGATTATTGCTCCTAATTTTGCTGCTGCAAAATAAATTACTACTGTTTCGGACCAGTTTGGTAGAGATACGGCGATACGGTCTCCTTTACTTACTCCTAGTCTCTTAAATGCAGTAGCCAAACAATCTACTTCATTTTTCAATTGTTTGTATGTAATTCGTCTCGTTAAATCATATATCGCTTCTTTTTCACCATGAGATGAAGTAACAGATTCTAACAGCTCATACACCGCTAATAAGTTCCTATTCTTTTTCATTCTCTCACTCACTTTCTATCGTCTTACCTACTAGCTCGCGTTTTTTATCCCATACTTATAGCAGGACAAACGATGTAGGAAAACCAGGAAGGACTCTCCCTGGTTTTTCTAGTACAACGCTTCCCAAATCGCTGCAATTCCTTGCCCTCCGCCAATACAAACAGCGGATACCCCATACTTTTTATTTCTTCTTCTTAATTCATAAATTAAGGATAGAGAAATTCTTGTTCCACTCGCAGCAAGTGGATGGCCTATCGCAATTGCCCCTCCATTTACATTCGCTTTATCAAGATCGAACCCTAATTCTTTTTGACAAGCTAAGTACTGCGCTGAAAATGCTTCATTAATTTCAATCAAATCTAAGTCTGCTAAAGTTAGATTCGCTTTTTCTAATGCACTTTGAATAGCTGGAACCGGTCCAATCCCCATATACTTCGGTTCTACTCCAACAACAGCCCAAGAAATGAGCTTAGCAATCGGTTTTAAACCTCTATCATTTGCATAATCACTAGATGCTAAAACAACTGCCGCTGCACCATCCACCATCCCGCTTGCACTACCTGGAGTTACGACACCATTTTCAGCAAAACGGGGTTTTAATTTCGCTAATTTTTCTAGACTCGTATGACGGATATACTCATCTTCATGTATAAGCTGTTCTCCTTTTCTTCCTTTCACTGTTACTGGAACAATCTCTTCTTTTAAATATCCTTTTTCCCTTGCTAAAAGAGCTCGTTCATGGCTAGAGAGTGCATGCTGATCTACTTCTTCTCTCGTTAAGTTATATTTTGCAGCCAAATTCTCGGCTGTTTCTCCCATCGTACATTTACCATACGTATCATAAAGACCATCCCATAACCAATCTTCTAAAGCCGGACCGCCGAGTGGACTTCCCCATCTCATTCCAGGTATTACATGAGGAACTTGGCTCATGTTCTCAGTTCCTCCGGCAAGTGCAACGTCTGCTTCTCCGCAAAGAATATAACGAGCTGCCGTTAAAATAGATTCAACACCAGTTCCGCAAAGACGATTAATCGTCAAAGCTGGGACATGAATAGGTGCTCCGGCTTTTAATCCAACATGCCTTGCCAATAAATGTGCATCTTTACTAGACTGCTGAACATTACCAAATACAACTTGATTAATATCTTCAGCAGATATAGAAGCTTTTCGTATTGCTTCCTTAGCGGCAATTGCCCCTAATTCTGTTGCATTTAATCCTTTGAACGATCCCGAAATTTCAGCGAACGGAGTCCTAGCTCCCTCCAATAAAACAATCTCTTTCATATCCCATTCACCTCATCATTTCCCTAAATAAACTGGTTTTCTTTTTTCAACGAATGCTTGTAATCCTTCTTTACGATCCTCTGTTGCGAACGCATTTCCAAAACAGGTGCTTTCAATTATTAAGCCTGTTTCAAGATCAGCATTACTCCCTACATTTACCGCCGTTTTTAACATTTGAAGTGCTACTGGTGGTTTTTTTGCCAATTTATATGCCCATCCCTTTGCAAACTCAAACAACTCTTCCGCAGGTACTACCTTGTTGACAATATGTAAATCGAACGCACGATGAGCATCAAACATATCTCCGAAATAAAGTAATTCTTTCGCTATACCTTGGCCGACAATTTTTTGAAGACGCTGTGTACCTCCGCCTCCAGGAATAATTCCGAGTCCCACTTCTGGAAAAGCGAATTTTGCTTGATCCGAACAAATACGTAAGTCACATGCGAGTGCGAGTTCAAAACCACCGCCAAGAGCTAATCCATTTATCGCCGCAATAACTGGTTTTGACATATTTTCAATTTTGCTAAATACTGTTCGTGAAGTCTTATTCATTTTATTTACACCGACAAGATCAAGTGCTGCCATTTCATTAATATCAGCGCCTGCGACAAACGCCTTCCTTCCGCTTCCTGTAAGAACGATTACTCGTACTTCTTCATTTGCCTCTAGTTCACCAAATAGAACGGAAAGTTCATGAAACACTTGTGTATTCAATGGATTTACAGGTGGTCGATTAATTGTAACGATCGCAACTCTATTTTCAATTTCACAAATTAAAAACTCATAATTCATAACTTAATCCCCCATTCTTTATTCATAATCATAAAAACCTGCACCTGTTTTTTTGCCGTGTCTACCTGCTCTAACTAGTTGTTTTAAAAGCAGCGGCGGCGCGTATTGATCATTATTTAATTCTTCTTTGAAGTACTCCATCACATGATAACCAATGTCTACACCTGCAAAATCCTGAAGTGTAAATGGCCCCATCGGATAATTAAGACCGAGTGTAACAGCCTTATCAATATCTTCTGCAGAGGCAACGCCATCTTCTAGCAATTTAATTGCCTCTATAAATTGCGGAATCATAATTCGATTCACAATAAATCCTGGGGAATCCTTCTTTACTTCAACTGGTTCTTTCGAAAGCTCTTTAGATAGCGCTTTCAATTCTTTGACTGTTTCATCACTCGTTCGATAACCACGAACAACTTCTACAAGTTTCATAAGTTGTGCGGGATTAAAGAAATGCATGCCCGCCACACGTTCTGGACGGTTCGTTGCTGAAGCAATCTCTGTTATCGACATAGATGAAGTATTTGTTGCAAGTATAACCCCTTCAGGAACGATTTGATCTAGAGCTGCAAACACTTCCCTCTTCAAATCTAACTTCTCTAACACGGCCTCAATAACTACATCCGCATCTTTCATATCTTCTAAAGTTGTAGTGAGCCGCATTCGGTCAAGTGCCTTTTCTTTATCTTCTTCCGTCATCTTTCCTCTTGTAACACTCTTAGTCATAAAACCATTCATACGTTGCATTGCACTATCTAAATAACGATCTTCAATATCATGTAAAATAACTGTAAATCCATTTAATGCAGCTAAATTTGCAATGCCAGAACCCATAGATCCTGCACCGACAATACCAATTGTTTGAATCGACATCTTTCATCCTCCTACTCAACTTTTTTAATATTCTGTAAATAAATTATATCTATATTCAAAAAGTTTTTGTATATACATAGTGTAGGAAATACATATATTTCTTTCATACATTTTGAGGGTATTCATTTCGGTTCAAACTGCATTATTTTCCATTTAGTAAGAGGTACAGTTATTTTTCATATAAAGTGAAACTTTAATCAGTCGGGGTTTACTGGTAGCCCGACTCCCACCTAACTGCTTTGCTCCAGCTGAATTTTGAGATGGGAGTTTTACTGCCCACAAATAGCGGGATAAAAAAGTGCGCACCTCAAAATAAATAATTTTACCTTGAGGTACGCACTCTATGATGTGAAATTCGAAACTATATGCTATCGTTCTTTTCCATTTGATGAAATAACTTCTTTATACCAATAGAAGCTCTGTTTCTTTATTCTTTTTAAATCTTTTAAATCATCTTCATCGCGATTTATATAAATAAAACCATATCTTTTTCTAAAACCTTGATGCGTAGAAATTAAATCGATTGCCGCCCAAGGGCAATAACCAATTACATCCACTCCATCTGCAATTGCCAATTCCATCTGTTCAATATGTTTTTTCAAATAATCAATTCGGTAGTGATCTTTCACTGATCCATCTTCATCTACTTTGTCGTAAGCACCTATCCCATTCTCTGTAACGATAATTGGCAAGTTATAACGATCATTCACTTCTCTTAATGTAACTCGGAAGCCAATTGGGTCGATTTCCCAACCGAAATCGGTTAATTCTAGATGTTCATTATCGTCACCCATGAAGAACCCTTCTTCACCTACTTCAATTTGTTGATCAGCAGCTTCATCAATTACAAAGTTCTCATCATATTCACTAACAGTAATAGAAGAATAATAGTTAAAAGCTATATAATCTGGTTTTGAACTAGATAGAATCTCCATATCTCCTTCTAGAATGACTGGTTCGATATTTTTGCTTTTCATGAAATTCCACGCTATATTGTTATATCTACCATATACAGCCATATCAAGGTATAACCAATTACGAATTGCGTTACAATTTTGAGCTGCAATAATGTCATTCGGCTTACATGTTTTCGGATACACATAACTAATATTTGGTGCTGGACCAATTTTCGCATCACGTATCATCTCGTGACATAAGTTTGTTACCTTTGCCTCTGCTAAAAGCATATGATGATTTTGCTGATATAGCTCTTTTTGAGATACTATCGATGTCCCAACAGCCTGTCCATGTAATATCATCATGTTCTGTTCATTAATTGTTAACCAATTCTTTACCCGATCTCCAAAACGTTCAAAAAGGATTTCACAATATGTAACAAAAGCATCGATAGTAGCACGGTTACTCCAGCCACCCTTTTTCTCTAATTCATACGGCAAATCAAAATGATACATCGTTATTAACGGTACGATATCATGCTTCAGCAATTCATCAATAAGATTGCTATAGAATGTAATACCTTTTTCATTCACTTCTCCCGTACCATTTGGGAGAATTCGAGTCCAAGCTATTGAAAAACGATATACTTTTAGCCCTAATTCAGAAAAAAGCTTCACATCTTCTTTAAAATGATGATAATGATCACTACAAACTGTAAAATCTGACGTACCTTCAGGAATAACTTTCACATCTTGAACAGAAAGGCCTTTTCCATCTTCATTATAGGCCCCTTCTACTTGGTAAGCACTTGTGGAAGCTCCCCATAAAAAGTCTTTTTTAAATGTAGTATTGAGCATATTTACCTTTCCCTTTCAAAAATAGTATTGTTATAGTTTGTTTATCCCGCTATTTGTGGGCAGTAAAACCCCATTGATTAAAGTTTCACTTTATATTAAACTTGTTTCACTAAAAATGTTTCATACACACTAATAAGCTCTTCCGCTATTATTTTAAATCCTTCTGCACTCATTAATTGATCTTCTGCATGTGCTAACAATAAACTTACTTCTACTTTTTCACCACTTGCTTCTTTACTGATTAATCCAGCGTGTGCTCTATGTCCCTGAATAAAGGTTTCGCTGCCTTCTGTCATTAATTGTCTTGCCTGTTCAAAGTTACCCTGTTTTGCTTCTTGAATTGCTTCAATATATGAAGATCGTGCACTACCTACTGCTGATATAATTTGAAATACTACTAATTCATTTTGTTCCATAATGATTCTCCTAACATTTTTTATTTTTATAATTCGAAAAAACAATCAGTGGGGTTTTGTTCATACCCACTGATTACTAGCCCACACCAATTGGGCTTTTGCGGGATACATGATTATTGCTCAGTTGCTGCTTGTTGTTCTGCTTCATAAGCTTTCTTATCTCCCATTTTAAAGAACGGATAGTATAATAGAATTTGAGAGATAATAATTAATACTGTCATGATGAATAGTAACCAACCACCAGAAATATAAGCTGCAAATGGTGCTGGTGTTACCCATGGTAATTCAATAAGTGGATTAAAGTTAGATAAAATCCCTGTAATTTTAAGGAATACGATACCAATTAATCCGCCTACTATTGAAGATGTTATTAATGGAATAAAGTAGATTGGATTTAGAACAAGCGGTAATCCAAAGACAATTGGCTCATTTATATTAAAGATATTTGGAACGATACCAATTTTCCCAAGTGATTTATATTGCTCTGATTTCGCAAATAATAGATTTATTGCTAAACCTAACGTATTTCCTGTTCCACCAATAACGACTGCAAAATGCATTAAAGTAAATGCTAAGTAAGGAATTTCCGAAAAAGGTGTTCCTGAAGCAAAAGCTGTAATAGCTGCCGTAAATAATGGAGCTGTCGCACTATACCATACATTTATGATTGGTGCTGGGTGTAAGCCGAAGAACCAACATATATTCATGAATGTAAAGATAGCAATTACTGACCAAACAGACGATCCAATGAATTTTACAGGTAACGCTATAACTTGACTTACAAAGTTAAAAATATTTTCATATGGCGTATAGCCAAATATTACTCTAATAAAGAAGATAAGCGTGAAAATGATGATTGAAATAAACACAGGATTAATCGCATCAGCTACCATCGGAGGTACTGATTCTGGCAATTTCACTCCAATATTTTTCCTTTTTAATGAACAATACAGTTTACTTGTGAAAACCCCGACAAACATGGCAACGAATATCCCATCACTACCTAAGTACTGATTTAAAATAGCCGGAATCTGTTCTTCTCCTACCTTAATAGACATTGGCATTAAGCATAAGAAACTACCTAGCGCTATAACAGCAGCTGTCATTCCATTCATGCCTTCCTCTTTTGCATAGGAATAAGCGATAATGACAACCATATACACTGCTAACAAGCTTAATGTCGCACTAATCATGTCTTGCATATGCGTATATAAACCAATTTGAATTAAAAATTCTTTCCACCCTTCAAATGGTAGATTACCTAAAATAGCAAATAATGTAACACCGATCGTAACAGGAATTGTCATCATCATCCCTGATGTAATAGCATTTACTACTTTACTATTTCCGAGATAATTTGTTAGTGGTGTGATGATTCGTTCTAGTCCGTTTTTAGTCCCTTCTAACAGGTTCATAATTACCTCCAACTTTTCCATATTTTATTAAGTCTATTTTTTACCTTTTTCTACATAGCTCATATCATTTACAGATTGAACTTTATATTTCCCGTCTTTATACACAACTTTTGAAACACTTGCATTTCCTAACCCATCTTCAACCTCATTTAAGGATTCAGGAGATATTGAATATAACAGGTCCATTAAAGATATACCATGTGATACGACAAGAACTTGACCGCCGCCATCTTCTGCTACTTCTTTTGCAATTTGATCAACTTCTTTTTTCATTCTCTTTGTGACTGTTTCAGTATCTTCAGCCTGTTTACTCTTATCAATCTTCGCTGCAGTTTTTTGCATAATATCGATGTCAAAATTATTCATAAATTCTTCATAGGTCATATTATTATCTTGTGCAAGTTTTTCCCGAAAAGTATGATTTAACTCCCCTTCAAACTCACCGAAACACGCTTCACGCAAATTTTTACTTTGATTGATATTCATATCTTTATTTCCACTATGATCTAATACAATTTTCGCTGTTTCTATTGCACGTCCACTATCGCTACTATATGCCTTTTCAAACTTAACTTCTTTCAACCCTTTCCCAAGGTTCTCAGCTACTACAACACCATCTTTTGTAAGTGGTGCGTCCGCCCAACCTTGTACTCTATCAGTCGTATTTAACATCGTTTTTCCATGTCTTACTAAATAAAACTCAACCGGTTTTTCTTCTTTTTTCTCCTTAACTTGTTCTGTTTTATTAGGTGAACACCCAAATAGAGAAACGGACAAAGAAGCTATTAGGCAGAACGAAAACATTTTTTTATTCATTATGGACTCTCCTTATGGGCTTATAAAAATATGCATGGACCCACCACATGAGTAGAATGATATTTTTATAATAAAGATATTTAAAAATTATTTTGACTGATTAAACAACCATTTTATCATCTCTTTATCCTGCAACGCTGGTACCCAAGAGAAATGTCCCATTGGTTTAACGATTCCAGTTGGATATTCTGTATATTTGACCGAAGAACCACCTAGTTCTTTAATAGCTTGTACAGCATCTCTGCTATATCTCACATCAACCAGCGGATCATCTTCTGCATGAAAGACCCAAATTGGCATATCTTTAATATCCTTGAATACTGAAGTATCTTTCATCGGTTCATATTCACTAACAAGCTTATTTCCCGGCAAATCTCCTATTCCACAAATCGGAACAGCAGCTGCGAAAAGATCCGGGTTCTTCTTAATAACATTCCAAGTTCCAATTCCACCATTGGACATACCAACAACATATATGCGATTTTTATCAATATCATATTTATCAATGGTTTCTTTTAGTAAATTAAACATAGTAGTATAGTTAGGTTCCTCGGTCCAATATGCTGTAAGATTTTCAGTTACCTCAACCTGAGGAGCTAACACATATGCAGGGTTTTTCTTTTGCTGTTCTGGATTAGCCCATGCTACAGCGCCCTCATTTCCTACGACTTGCATATAGTTGTCATTTCCTCGTTCACCTGATCCATGTAAAAATAAGACTAGTGGATATTTTTTGTTAGGCTCTTTTTTAGGCTCAAAAAGTCTATATTGCATTTTGCTTCCAGAAGCATCTTGATATACCCCTTTTTTAAAATCATCTACAACAGGAGTAACTACATTTGAAATTTTATTTTTCTGTTCGGATGCTTTAAAAGTTGCACCTTCTTTTGTTTTAATTTCTTTCGTAAGAGTTAACTTATAATCTAAATTATCTCTTGTACTTAAAAATTTTTCTTCATCAAATGTTGAGGTAGATGCATGTTTATCGTTTTCATCTAATTCGATCACAACGTATTGTCCGTCTTTTGAAGCTTCTGATACTTCAGCTTTATTATTTGTATACACTTTATTTATTTTTCTATTTTGAGGTTTCCCATTCACTTCCACCTCAACTTTGAAACTATCTTTTGTTAATTTTGAGCTATCTATTGTATCTCCAAAGTCACAAACGACGGTAGCTCCTACTTCCCCATACGGAAGAACATTCGTTATAAGTGTTATATCTAAGTCTTTTAAAGCCTTACCTTTGCTTTCTGATGAACATCCTGAAAGTACCAAACCACCTGCCAAGCTCCCTATTACCATACATAAAATTGGAAATTTCTTTATCTTTTTCAGACGATGACCTCCCTCAAAATATGTACTTTTCATAACTGACATAAATCGTATAAAGCTCGTTAATCGTTCCAAATGCAGAAACTTTTAATCACCTAAAATGGTTTTCACTCGTTCAATTACTTTTTTCCCATCTAACATGCCGTAAGCTGCCATATCAATTACTTCAATATGCTTTTCTGGCAATTGTTTTTTCACATTATTTAATGCATATCGAACTTGTGGTCCTAATAAAATCACATCAGCTGCTGGGCCAACATTTTGTGCTTCCGTTAATGCATAAGCATTAATTTCACAGTTATAACCTGCCGTTTCTGCAAACCCTTTCATTTTATTCATTAACATACTTGTAGACATACCTGCATTACATAAAAGTACGATATTTCTCATATTAAAAACCTCCAATATTTATTTTAAGTGCTTTGCATACTCTTCATTTCTGCAAGCGCTTTCTTTATAGGTTCAATATAAACTATGGTCTAAGACTAGGGTCAATAGCTTAATTTAATTAATTCATTTATTTTGTATAAACTTAACTGGACACCGCGTGAAAATTCTTTTGTTCCCAAAAAAAGGTGCATGTAATTGTAGACTGTGTCTAACAATTACATGCACCTTTTTCATTTCCTTCTCTACTTCACATTTACGAGGTCACCTTGCATTATTTGATTTCATAATAGGAATCATAATAATATAATGTTCAACTGTTTTGTCTTGACTCTTTGTTTCACAAACGTATCGACATAAAACATCTCCGTTAAGAGCGTATCCCTGTTCCTGCATAATATGGAATGATTCATCTAATATCAACGATGATAACGGTTCATCCACGTCTTTTTCATATAAATAATTCAAGCACTCTCCCATATGTATTTGAATAACCGAATCATCTATAGGTAATTGACATTCTTTCACCTTTGATTCAGAGATAGCCATTACCCAATAACTGTTATCTATATTTTTCACTCTATATTCTTCAAGTGGAATACATAATGCTGGAGAAACTGTTGGCAAGAAATTCAACCACTTTTTTAATAAGGGATTTGTATATAATGTTCCTTCATTTAAATGAACATGTTTGAGAAAATAATAAGTCTCAGCTTGTTTTATAACCCATCGCTTATCTTCTTGTTTATATTCTTGTAATAAGTTCATAAATTCATTTATTTGCTTTGTTTCTAACTCTAACTGTTTTATCGCTTCATTTTTTTCAGCTATTTTATCATTACATTTTTTCATTATGTCATCATATTCTAAACCGTTAAAAACCGATCCAATTTCCTTAACATGAAAACCCATTTGTCTAAAACTTCTAATTGCTAAAAATACTCCAAAATCCTCATATGTATAAAATCTAAAACCATTATCTTTGTCCTTTTGTGGTTTTAGGAACCCTTTCTTTTCATAAAACCTTAAAGCATCTATTGAAACTCCAAATTCCTTTCCTACTTCTCCTATTTTATATTTCTTCATGTATATCACCTTCAACTCTATAATTCCGTTAAATACCTATATAGTGTAACAAGTTTTGAAAAACAATTATATAAAAATAAAGTGCAACTTTAATCAGTGGGATAAAAGAGATTTCGGATAAAAGTGAAACCTCCTTTTATCAAAATAGCACATCACTGAAAATATAAACTTCTATTATCCTACTACTTCCCCATGCATATCATAAAGCTTTAATGCCATCATTAAATTAAACCTCACTTCCGCATGATTTAAATCAACTGAAATGAGCGATTCAATTTTTTCTAACCTGTACAAGAGAGAACTTCTATGAATAAAAAGTTCTTCTGCAGCACTTTTTACATTTCCATTGTTTTGTAAGAACACATGTAATGTATTATATAAATCAATATTCTTCCCTTCTGAATATTCAATCAGTGGACCAATTTGTTTCTTTACAAAAAGATCTACAGCGGTTGGATGGTTTAAATGATGTAAAATGGCATACGATCCTAGATCTTCAAATAGCGCAAACCCCTGTTTGCGAAAGCGACTATCTAAAATATTTAAAGTCTGTATAGCTTGCTGATAACTAATATAATAGTCTTCCAATTGTTTTGTAACACCGCCAATCCCTAATAAAACACGACAGCCTATAGGTGATGAGCCAATCCATTTTTTTATGCTATAAAACATCGATTCCCAAAATGTATCAGCGATTTTTTTCTGATTTTCAATAGGAACAATTAAAAGTTGCTCATCATTATGGGATACTGCTAAAATGCCTGTCCCGAGTTCTGGAAGACGCGTCTTAATCAAGTCCCATATAAGTGACTTTTTCGCTTGTTGTTCGAGTAGGTTTCCTTTCTTTAATTCTTTCTCATCGAGTGAAATTGATAATACCGCTACTCGATGTTTTTTGAAAAGATTCCATTGATATAAATTAGCATATTGCAAAATATTATCTCGATCCTCAATTTTTTCAGTTAATAATTTACTAATAAAACTGTCTTTCATCTGTTCTTTCGTATCTAGAACTAGTTTTTGTTTAATAAACTGGATGGAGCATATATTTCGGGCTAAATCAACCGTTAATTGATCAAATTCATCCATCCCTCCACTAGATCTTCGTACTGCTAAATAACCTAAAAAATTACCGCCCCCATTAATAATCCAAAACGAAAAACAATAATCACTATTATTCGGATCATTAATTTGGAAAGTATCAGTAAATCTTTGCTTTTTACGTTCTTCTCTCGTTAGTTCAGCTAAATGTTCTGCTAAGCGACTATCCTTTTCATCATTAAATGCTATTGGTTGCATAAATCTATCAAAAATAAATACTGTATCCTGAAACAGACTACCAAGCATTGTTGTAATACCTTCAAAATTATTATCATCGACCGTTTCTTTTAATAAAGCTTGCTGATAATCTAATAGAAAATGAAGACGTTGCTTATGTTCTTTCTCGCCATTATATAATCTTGCATTATCTAGTATAGTGGCCAAATGATTTGCAATCATTTCAAGTGATTTTGAATCTGCCTCCGTAAAAACCCCTTCACATTTCTTTTCAACGTGTAATACCCCAATCGGTTTCATATCAATAATGATTGGAGCAGTAAACTGTTCACCACCAATCGTTTCAAAAAATGGAAAGTGTTCTTTTAATACATATTTATCCTCAACCATAATTTTGTATGGCCTTCTCATTTCTCCATATGATGGTGGTTGTAGGACAAAACAATTTTCCGTCTCGTTATACAAGTAAACACATGCAAAATGCGAATTTGTTTCCATTCCCGCTTTAGAAGTTACTTCATATACATGCTTTTCTAACGGCACATCTAGTGACAGATTTTTGCTAATCCATCCAAAGCCTTCAATCTTTTTCAACTGCGACTCTTTTTGCCTTGCGACAGCTATTGCCACTGCTATATCTTTTCCGAACTCTTCAAATGATATTTCCATATCTAAAAGCGGGACATGATTTAAAAAGGCGACAATACAAAACCCAAAATGCTGGATATCATCTTTTAACGGGACGGTAAACCAAGTCTCCGCACCAGCACTTTTCAATGTTTCAGATAGAAGACACACTTCTGGTTCATCTGCCGTTTGATCCGTTATGCTTTGATATTGTAGTTTGGAAGAACATTCATCAGCATGAAGAGGAAACGCTGAAGCTAAAGAAGTTAAATTTCCACTCCACGCTTTTGGCAAAAACTGTCCTCCTTCATTAATAATTACAGCAACGAAATCACAATGTAATTCTGCGCAAAAGGAATGAGTTAAATACTGAAGCGCCTCTTCTTCCGTATCGATTTTAATAAGCTGGCGTGATGTATTTCGCAAATGATATTCTATTCTTTTCATTAATCTCTCTCTCTTATTACTAGACACGCCCCATCCCCCATTTCACCTTTTCTCTCTATTGTATAAGAAACGTTACACAAAAGAAAAGTAAACATTCCGATTATTCACTAAACAAATACGAATCCCGAAGAAATATATCCTCGGGATTGATCATTCACTATTTGGCTGTAGTTACATTGTTATTTCCACTAACGATTTCTTTTTTCTCTTTATAATGAATCCCATGTTCTTCTTTAACAAACAACAACGCTATACCACCAATTACAGCAGCAGTCGCAATTACCGCAAAATTATATTGAGGCAATAAATGCATGGAAAGAAGAATACCTACCAACGTCGGAGCTACCACACCTCCAAGACGCCCAAAGGCCATTGTACTTCCTACTGCTGTTGAGCGCATATTACTAGGATAATATTGAGAAACGAATGCATTTGACATATTTTGTAGTCCGACAGAAGAAGCGCCAATCACTGAAATTAACAAAAACCCTAAAAACATATTATTTACAAATCCGATGAGTGATAACGCAATTGCTCCACAGAAAAATAATGGGACAAGTACCTTTTTAAATCCGATTTTATCTACTATTGGACCGAATATGAGTGTTCCAACAATAGCTCCAATTTGCATGACTGCCGTAAATGTGAGACTTGATTTAAGATCGTACCCTGACTGCATCATAAGCCTTGGTAACCATGTACTCATAGAGTAAATGAGTACGAAAGCACTGAAACATGAAATCCAAAACATAATTGTACTTACGGCGCGCTTTTCCTCAAATAACTTAACAACCGGAGAACCAGCTTCTTTAGTTGATGGTTTTGTAAATTCAATTGCCACATCTTTACTTAATTGTGGATTTACCTTAGCTATTACTTTTTTAGCTTCTTCTATTTTTCCTTTCATTAAAAGAAAACCCACAGACTCAGGAATACTTTTCATTAAAAACGGGATAAACAATAACGGAATTCCTGCTAACCAAAAAACGGGCTCCCATCCTGCTGTCGTAAGAAGGGAACGACTTGTAAGTGCTGCTGCCATTGCTCCAACTGAATATCCGCAAAAAATAAAAGATACGATAGCAGTTCGAACTCGTTTCGGCGAGAATTCTGTTGCTATAGCAATTACATTCGGCATAACTCCGCCAAGCCCTATACCTGCGATAATACGGAAAACCGCAAACATTACAGGACCGTTCGCAAAACCAGCTAGACATGTAAATAGACTAAATAAGATTGTAGTTACTAGTATGATATTTTTACGACCTATTTTATCAGCTAATAAACCAAAGAAAGCAGCACCAATTGCCGTTCCTATAGCTGTATAACTACCAATTGCCCCTGCTGTAACATCCGATATTCCCCACTCTTTAATGAGCGAAGGTACTGTTGCTCCATAAATAACAGCATCATATCCATCAAATGCAATTACGATAAATAACCAAAATATTAACCAAATATGCATGGAATGAATACGACTCTCGTCTATCACATTCATCGGGTTAATCGATTTCATCTTAATAGCCTCCTTATATGGGAATTTTCCCTTTCTTGTACTCCAACATTCGTAAACGCTTTCAATTACCTCCTCCTAAGTTCCTGAAAATTTTTCTGAATTTTCCGTATTTAAATTGTAATAACTACTATTAAAAATTGTTATCCGCTTTTTATAGGAAATAGAAAAGTAATATTCCTCTTTAATGCGGACGTCGCTTCATAGGCATTAAAATTTGAACATAAAAAAGAGGTGCAATAAGCACCTCTTTTGCATGTAAATTAATAATTATTATTCATTCAATCTTTTATTATTTCTTCAAGTTTCCCTATCATTTTTGCTATAACTGTAATTGAATTCTCTGTTTCAAATTCCCCAACATTTAAAGAATGGTTTGCATTTTTGACAACCTCAATCTTTAGATTCGATTGATCTAATTGCTCAATTTGACTTGCATTGTATTGATGATCTTTGTCTCCCATTACTAAAATCCCGTCGTGATGACTATGTAAGATAGAATCAAAAATCGACTCAAACGTCAGTAAAGGTGTCAATAATATCATTTTTGATTGTAAAAACTCTTCTCTCTTCATTAAATCATTCGCCACTGGGATCGTTCCAAGTGATTTTCCTAAAAACATCGAATCGTTGTATTGTCCACTTCTTAGCAATTTATTAATGATAGGATTAATATCATCCATCATTACTTTCGTTACTTCTTCCATTGGTTTTTCCATTAACTGTCCATCGTAGGAATAATGAATATGTACTACATCTATTTTATTTTCAAGCATTAGCATCGTTGCATAATAAAATAACGGCTTGTCATAATTGTAGCCTGAACCTGAGAACATAAAACAAACCGCACTGGAACCCCTTTCGATATGTGTGTAACGAATGACTTTGTCGTCTATATGTATTTCCTTTTTAGTCCCCTTCACCGTTTTCCCCTCCGGACATGTTTACTTTTGTAAAACGATATGTTCTGTATGAACTGATATATCCATTACCTTTTCTTTTATAAATGCTGGTTGTAAGTTATATGTATCTAATTTTTCTATCGGCACCCACTTAAATATATACCTTCTACCTTCTTCTTCCAAAATATATTGATCCGCTCCATTCGCAGGTAATTCATGTAGCTCTACTTCATAATAAAAACTAATTTCATGAAACTTTCGTTCAGAAAGTGTAAAGAAATTTTCAACTGACCATATTAATCTATTCACTTCAATAGGAACAGCTAGTTCTTCTGCAAGCTCTCGTTTTAATGCATCTTCACTATTTTCTAGCATTTTCACGCGCCCGCCTGGTACGTACCAATAATCTTCGCCTTCATTTTGAAGAATGAGAATCTTATTACCCTGTTTACAAATTGCTCCGACTCGGTAATTAAAACATGTTTCCTCTACTTTAAATGTAAGATCCATCCCAATGCCCCCTATATATTAAATATCGAATTATTACTAAACTATTATGTATATACTGTACAAATAAGATTACTAAATTTTTCTATTCCGTTCAATGATTTTCGAACTTTCCAAAAATTAAATTCAACTTTCTGTCATTATAAATATATATACATATGTTACAATCACAATGCACACTAGAAAAGCAATATGGGGGTACGAATGGAAACGTTATTAATCCAGCAAAATGAGAAATCAAATAAGTTTTGGAAAATCATTGTGAAAGATAGAGACTACGTTGTGTTTTACGGAAAAATTGGCACAGCTGGTAGTGTAAAAGCGAAAGAGTTTGAAACAGAAGAAGAATGTATAAAAGAAGCTAACAAACTAATCGCTTCTAAACGAAAAAAAGGATATACAGACCCGTGCCTTGAGGAAGATTACATAAAGGAAAAAACGATAACAGAAGAAGAATTTTGGGAACTACTTAATCGTGCAAAAACGAAAGGTGAAGACCAAGAAGAACAAATAGAATGGCTTACTTCTCACCTTGCTAAACGTACAGTACATGAAATTGTAGCTTTTGATACACATATGCACCGTATTTTGAAAGATTCCTATACGTCTCGTTTATGGGCAGCTGCTTATATTATTTTAGGCGGTTGTTCGGATGATTGTTTTGATTACTTCCGCGGATGGTTATTATATCAAGGAAAAGAAACATACGAAGCATGTATTGAAGATCCAGAACGGTTAATTCCTGTATTAGAAAATTTGAGTGAGTATGATGTTCCAGAAATTGAAGAACTTACGCTATACTTCGGACAAGAAGTATATATGGAGAAGACTGGGGATGAAGATGATACATACTTTACACTATACCATGTCTTATCAAATGAAGAATTTGAGGAAGTTGACATCGAATTAGATTGGGATGAAGATGACGAGGAAGGATTAAAAAATATGTTTCCTAAGTTATGGGAAGTGTACGGGGAAGATCCGATTGAGTGGTAGATGAATATTAGGACTCTGTTTAACCAATGGACAGAGTCCTTTTTTCATAGGATTCTTATTTAACCTCTCTTTATTTCATACCACTTATCTAACAGCACCTTTTCTCTTTCAATTGAAATACCTGCCTTTAATTCCCTATCTTTCGTTTCTCTCATCCACTCATACACGTCTTTAACTGTATCTTCTAACCTTCTAAAAGTAAGACCCTCTTTAACTGCGCTCTCTATATTAATAGAGAATCCACCTTTCCACGGATCTGTTTCATCTTCTAATGAAAAAGTTTCAGGAAGCCATAATGGCATCTCTGTCCATGGCTGCACTTTATTCTCATGCATAAACGACTCATCAACCCAAACGAATTCAGCATCGCTATTCGTAACCTTTTTACACGTATTTAATAGCTCTTCCATCGTTAATTTATAATCCGGACCTGTTATATTGAATGTACCTGCTTTATTATTTTCTGCCATGCTTAGTCCAAAGCTTGCGACATCTTTTATATCCACTAACTGTACTGGACGGTCTTTTCTTCCTGGCACTAACACATTCCCGCCCTTTGCTACGCGCTGAACCCAGTATGGAAGCCGATCTGTATAATCAAACATTCCCGAAAGAAGTCCTGCTCTTACGTGGAAAACACGCCCCGGCCAATACTTCTCTGCCTCTTTTTCACATAATACTTTGAGCGCACCGTAATACTCGTAAGGAGATATTTCACCATTCTCTACAGCTTTTACCTTATCACTTGGTGGTTCAGGTTGTAATATATATTCTTCTTTTATGTGATGCGGAATCCAATCTTTATATACGGAAAGGCTTGAGATGAATGTATAATGCTTTATATTATCTTTAAGTACTTCTCCTACATTCCTAATGTGATGCGGAGAAAATCCACACGTGTCTATGACCATATCCCATTTTCGATTTTCTAAACTTGAAACATCATCATTTCTGTCACCGATTAACTGCTCTACGTCAGGAAAAATTTCTTTATTTGTTCCACGGTTGAATAATGTAACTTCATGACCTCTTTTTAAAGCCTCTTCTACGAAAGCTCTTCCTAAAAAACGTGTACCACCTAGTATTAGAATCTTCATTCTTTTTCCCCCATTCAATCAAGCGCATGATTAAAAACATTTTCTTTTGTTAAACGATTTTTCCTTGTAAAAAGTTACGGGTATTTTTCATTTTTTTCTATAGTTAATATAACGTCATCCAAATTTGCAACTTGTGACATAACTTTTTATCGAATTCGACAGTAATGAAGACGATAAAGAGGGATTGAAAAATATTTCAACTAAGTCATAGTGGTAAATACACATCTATGAAAATACTTAGTTATACGAGCAATGCTCCTGCCAAATTGACAGAAGCATTGCTTTTTTAACCTCTATTTACTTTTATATACTTGAATTGAAATTATCGAAATTAAACTGAGCAATCCCATAAATAAACAAATCGCACCTAGAATTGTATACGAATTTCCATACCCCTGTAATAAAGCTAAATATGTACTTGTATCCATATGACCGCCTTGCTCTGTAACAGATGCACCGGCTGCATTACTCCCCATTTCTGTTGCATTTATAAGAATATACACGCCGATAATAGATACTAATGCTGAAATAATTTCTACAATATTAGACTTGAACATCATACCCTCACCTTTCACACAACGTCTTTAATCCATCTAGAAAACTCTCTTTCTATCTCTTACTTATTCATAATAGCGAAAAATATGGTGTGAAATCCCAATTAACATCATCTTTTTTACTAAATTTAATTATTTATCTGTATACAAGAAAGAATATATTTCGAAATTAGCTCCCATCTATCCACCGCTTCCGGTACAATTTCAGACGCAATCACCACCACCAATTCCTTCTCCGGTATACAGCAAACCATATTCCCACCATCGCCCATTGCACAGTATGAATAGATCGCATCCTCTTCTCGTAACCACCATAAGTAGCCATATTGATTCGGATTCATTGCTGTTGATTCTTTTACCCATGATTTTGAAAGAATTTTCTTTCCATTATGAATACCTTCATTCAAATACATCTTTCCAAACTTAGCCATATCTTTAACTGTTAACGTTAGTCCCCAGCCGCCCGTCGAAATACCATTTGGATCGTGAACCCATCCTTTCACATCTTTTCCGAATAAGTCATCGAATCCAAATGCTTTCATATTGTAGTTTGGAATTTCTCTCATACCGATTGGTTGAAATAAGTATTCATTCGCAAACTCACGAGCACTTTTCCCTGTTACCCTCGTAATAATTGCTGATAGTAAATGAGCTCCTGCAGATGAATATTTAAAAGCTCCAATTTGCCCACCGTTCCCAATTCTATTTAACGTATACTTTACCCAATCCTGTTGTGTACATAATTCTTCTAACGGTTCCTGCCAATCCACATAAGGATATGGAGCTGTCATTGTAAGTAGATGCCGCACTGTTACTTCAGATACCTTAAGATTATATTCAGGAAAAAACTCTATTACTTTTTGATTAACACTTTTGATATATCCTTTATCTATACATATCCCAATTAACGCAGAGATTATCGTTTTTGTGACCGATGCTACATGAAATGCATCACCTGGACCGTAACCATTATAATAGTTTTCAAAAACAACATTACCTTTCTGCACTACTAACATACCATTAATATTTTTATATTCTTCTTTTACAACACAATCTAACTGTTCAGCCGTTTTCATTCTTCTTCCCCCTTAATCTATGATTAAAAAGGTTCGATAGGTACATATATATCGACTATATGTTTATGTTCTGGGTGCTGCCTTGGGTCATTTTTATACACTTCAAAAGGATATGAATCTCTCGGTTTATATCCGCTATTTGGCAACCATTCACCGTATAAGAAATCCCATGCTCCTTTATATTCATCTTGGCGTATCTCAAAATGACCTACCGCATATTTCCCTGAAGGTATTACCATTATTCCAATTTCGCTCGTTCCTACTGCGGACTCATCCGGAATTGTTATACATAAACTTGTTCTTAAATGATAGTCCTCAGTAAATTCATGATGATCGTGGTAAATTGTTAATACCTTCGTATCCTCGAATACATAATAGTTTTGCTCCGATGCGTAATGAAATAATTTTTCTATCATTTTTGGAAAAGCTATAGCTAAGTCTTTATATGTACCTACATGTCGTATGTATGCAACGTTTACGGTATCCGCTGTTATAATTTCAACCTCTCCTCGAACCTTCTTACATTCATTGTATTGAGAAGTTTCACTTACGTCTTTGCAATTCTTGCTATTGTGGCTTCGATATTGAGATGGACTTACTCCGTACTGACTTTTAAATGTCCGGGAGAAAACTGCTGAATCTGTGAACCCGAAGTAATACGCAATATCTGTAATCGTCATATCTGTACGATAAGTAAGAAGGTGTGTTGCCCTCTCTAATTTCAAACGATTCACATACCGAGATAACGGCTCATCCATCATCCCTTTAAAAATTCTATGAAAATGAAATTTCGAAAAGCCTGCCACATTAGCTAGCTCCTCAATGGAAAGCGAATCATTTATGTTTGATTCTATATAATCTTGAACTTTATATATGCGCTGTAAATACTCATTTCTACTTTGAGAACTCTCCATACTTATCCCTCCTCACAACAAAAAGGCTAACTTCACGTTAGCCTACTTTACATATTTTTTAAAAATAAAACTCTACTCCCGCCATTACCATCGTAATTTGTATGTACGGATACACCATCTATCTCATCATCCCCAGCTTCAATTTTAAAACCAATTTCTTGATGAAATCGTATCGACTTTTTATTCACCGGTGACGTGATTGCTTTTACAACTTTACGGTTGTTTGCACGAGCGACATCAAAGAAATAAGAATACAGTGTCGATGCGATTCCGCTTCTTCTATATTTCGGATTTACACCTATAAAATGAACATACGCTTCATCTTTATGTGTTTGCGAAAAGAATCCGCATAAGAAACCTAACGTTTCTCCCTCTTCTTCAATGATAAAACTCGTTTCTTGAAAGTGAACGAAAAACAACTTTGGCAACATACTAGCCATGTCTCTTCCGCCCCACCAATCATCTAAAACAGAATGAACCTTTACATAATCTTCCCCTTGGATGTTTCTTACTCGCATGTGTTTCTCCCTCTCACTCACTTCATTTTCTCATAAATTTTAATAACCGTTTCTACTAAAAGAATGAATACCCAAATACCACAAAATACAAGAACAGATTGGAATATCGATCCAAGTATCATAACACCAATCGCACCTGATATTGAAAATGATACGCCACCAAACCCTGGATCCTGTATAAGTGATTCAGCAGAAAAAGCTGTTATAATAGATACGATTAAATAAATAACACTCATTATTTTTAATATTTTTATAGAAAGATACGAAGTTTGTTCTTTCTCCACTTGTGATAATTCGATTTCCCCGCTCGCAATTCCTTTTTGAAGACAATCTTCACACAAAAATTCTTCCTTAATTTTTTTACCACCATGTATTGTACCTGTTATTTCTTTACACCTTGAACATTTTCGATTTATCATTTTGATATCACTCCAATCAACTATGATTATCTTAATATAATTCGACATTTACCTTATTATCCCTTTTATGTATTTTATAGAGAAAGGTCGTGTTTTATGATTTCAAAACCCACATTTGGTTCTAAAAATCCCACCGTTCATTATGTATTACGGCCGAGTTGCTATGCGGTTATTTTTAATTCATCTGCTTCAAACATAGCTATTATCCAAAAAGGAGAACGCTTCTTTTTACCAGGTGGCGGTATGGAAGGTAAAGAAACCAAAGAAGAATGTTTACATCGTGAATTACTAGAGGAGTTAGGTTGGGCAATTGAAATTGATCAATATATCGGTAATGCAGCACGATATTTTTATGCGGAAAAGGAAGATACATATTATTTAAATGATGGTTTCTTTTATATCGCAAATATGATACATCAGCAAACTGATAACTGTGAAGAGGATCATGTTTTAAAGTGGATGTCTCCATTACACGCCGTAGAGCTTCTCATTCATGATCATCAAAAATGGGCCATTGAACAAGCACTTTTATTTCGAAATAAAAAAGGATCTCCTTCTATATGAAAGAGATCCTTTTTACTGTTAGCTTACTTTTTTCAAATTGAGAGCAGGCTTTTTCATTCCGCCTTTTTTTACAACATATAAGCCGATAAAGATAATAAATCCGCCAACGAGTTGCATCATATTGATTTGCTCTCCGATTGTTACTGCCGCAAAGATAACTGCGAACAATGGTACGAGATACATATAAACCATTACTTTCGTTGAGCCTATTTTACTAATACCGACATACCACATTGCAAGTCCGAAGATTGTCGCAAAGACGATTGAATATGCTAGTGATCCCCAGCTTGGCATATCTACTGGCCACGTTAACGTATTTACGTTGAATAAACAATATACAACAAGCGGTACAATTCCAATTAAAGTAGACCATGATGTGACTCTCATTGCGGAGTATTTTGTAATAAGGGGTTGTGCTAATATTGGATACCATCCCCACGCAATTGCTGCAACTAATCCAATTACATTTCCGAGCCATGCATACTCGTATGTAGCTCCTCCTGTATGCCCTGTTAATAAAACGAATGCTGCACCAATAAATGCTACTATTGAACCAATTTGTACTTTCATCGAAAAACGTTCTTGTTTGTGCAATACTGCTAATATTCCTGTAAAAATAGGTGACATCGCAATTAATAATGAGGCGTTCGTTGCTGAAGTATATTTTACAGATAGCATAAACATCGTTTGATACATTGCCGTACCAACGATACCGACTGCTACTAATCGTAACCAATCTTTTCTTTCAATACGTAATGAGCGTTCCATTAAAAATGTAATAAGTAATAATACCGGTGATGCTACTAAAAATCGTAAACTATTAAATTGAATGGATGACATAAATGCCACGCCATACTTTCCAATTGTATAATTTGCTCCCCATACTAATGCAACTGATACTAGGAGCCACTCCATTTGCCATCGTTTCATCCGAATCTCCCCTTCCCTATTTAGCATAGTAAAATTGGCTGGATAAAACACCGTCCAATTGGCTGTTTTTTTACCCAGCCAATTTGTTATACTTAATGTATATAAGAGATGCGGAGGCGTTTGTATGGAATGGAAGCTAGATAACGACAGTAAAATCCCTATTTATCAGCAAGTTGTTGATTTTATTGAAAGACGTATTACATACGGAGAGCTTCCCCCAGGTAGCTTCCTCCCTTCAGAACGAAAATTAGCTACGCAGTTAAATGTAAACCGCAGTACGGTAACGACTGCTTATAATGAACTTCGCGCAATGGGAATCGTAGAAAGTACGACCGGTAAAGGTACACGTGTGAGTACACATATGTGGGGTGTTTCTCCAACATTAACACCGAACTGGAGAGGTTTCGTAGAAGGTGGTACGTTTTTACCAAACTTACCGCTACTTCGTCATATTCGGGCAGAAGTACAACAAAATGAAAACATGATTGACTTCGCAAATGGAGAGCTCGGTTGTAACCTCTATCCTCACGATCAACTACAAACGATTTTACGAGAGCAGCCGTTAACGCAGTCATTAAGTTACGATCATCCGCAGGGCTATCTCCCGCTAAGGCAAGCGGTCGTAAAATATATGAGGGAATATTTAAAAGTTGAAGCGACCGAACAATCGATTATGATTACATCTGGCGCCCAACAAGCACTTCACCTTATCGTACAATGTTTATTAAATCCAGGTGACGCAGTCGCTTTCGAAAGCCCTTCACACTGTTATTCATTACCGTTATTCCAATCGGCAGGTATTCGTATTTTTCCATTACCTGTCGATGAACACGGTATTAATCCAGACGATGTGCAAGAGTTATATAGAAAGCATCGTATTAAAATGATCTTTTTAAATCCAAATTTCCAAAACCCTACGGGAACAATGCTGCATCCAAACCGTAGAAAAAAACTGTTATCACTTTGCGCAGACTTACGAATTGCGATTGTGGAAGATGATCCGTCCAGTTTACTTACGCTAGAAAAGAAACAACCTTGCCCTACTTTAAAATCGATTGATGAAAACGGAACTGTCATTTATGTACATTCCTTATCAAAAATGATTGCGCCAGGTTTACGAGTTGGCTGGCTTGTCGCTCCGCAGTCTGTAGTCGAGCGATTATCAGATGCGCGTCACCAAATGGAATTAGGAATGAGTATATTCCCGCAGTGGCTTATGCAGCAATTTTTCGAAACTATACCATTTCAGTCTCATATAGTTCCTTTACGAAAGCAACTAGCAGAAAAAAGAGACATTATCGTTCGTGCCCTAAACGAGCAACTTCACGATAAAATCTCTTTCTCAAGCCCAACCGGTGGTATATACATATGGGGGAAATTAAAAGAACCAATAAACGAAAAACAACTCATTATGCAAAGCTTAAAACAAGAAATCGCCTTTATGCCGGGAAGTATTTTCGGTGCTAAAGATGGTTATATTCGTTTATCTTACGGGAAAGTGAATATTGATCAAATTGAAAAAGGTATTTCTCGTTTGCGTGAGGCTATTTTGGTTTGTGGGAAATAACATTATGTAAAGAAGTCTCGTTTGACAAAAGCAAAATCTACCATTATTATCAACACGAACCTATTCATAGGAGTGATAAAATGAAGATTTACGTTGATGCAGATGCTTGTCCTGTAAAAGATGTGATTATTTATGAAGCTACGAATGCCGAAATTCCTGTTACCCTCGTTACTAGTTTCTCTCATTATTCTAATGCTAAGCAGCCATCAGGTGTGGAAACAATTTATGTTGATTCTGGAGCAGACGCTGCGGATTACCGGATTATGCAGTTAGCAAAAAAAGAAGATTTAATCGTAACGCAAGATTACGGTCTTGCTTCGCTTGCTTTAGCAAAAGGCTGTATCGTTCTACACCATAAAGGCTATAAGTATACGAATGAAAACATTGAACAATTGTTACAAACACGGTATTTAAGTGCAATGGTTCGAAAAAGCGGTAAGCGTACAAAGGGACCGAAACCATTTACAGCAGAAGATAAAGAGAAGTTTAGAGTGCTCTTTAAAAGTATAATCGCACTTTAAAAATGAACCGTCTATTTGCAAGGAAAACTTCGCAAAACAAAGAAGAGAATATCCAAATGAACATTCTCTTCTTGAGGTTTACCTGTTTAAAATGAAGGTAAATTATCTAAGTTATTTTCCTTTATTCCATCAGGTTCACTACGTATAATATCTCTACCATACTTATGAAATACGTCCACATGAGCTAACTTCCCTGATTTCGCTTCACTAAGTGCAGTAATATAATCTAACTCTCTCCCGCTACTTGTCTTAAAAGCAATTAAATCCCCATCATCATTTTTACGAACGGCAACAATTTGTTCTGCTCCTGAATTGACTTCATTGTCTACTTCAAATTGAGCTTGCTCTTCTCCTTGATGTAAATAATCATTATAAACTTTTTGAAAGTCTTTTTTGTCCATAAATTTCACCCCCAAAATATTTTATTAGTATGTTTGGAAGGTATTGGTTTTATGTACTTTGCTCTTAACTTGAATGCTTTCAAATAAAAACATAGTCCCTTCACTATTTGATTGGAAAGTGTATTTTATATTGAACATCTTTGATATATCTTCAATATTTTTTAATCCTATTCCCGTTCCTTTGACATTTATATCAAAGCCAATTCCATTATCTCTAAAGAAAACAACATCTTCATCTATAATGATTTTGAGTTTTTTAGCTTGTGAATGTTTAAGCACATTTTGAAAAATATTATCAAATAGCCTTTGAATCCATAACTCATTACTATTCCATACCAACTCTTTATCTTGTGGATTATATACTAATTCAATTTTATGAATGCTATACAAATAGCTCCATTTTTTAACCATGTTTTCTATTAAATTTTGTATATTCACTTCATCCTTCACAATATAAGTATTCTCTAATGTCTCTGTAGGTTGAATATTAAATTCGTTAGTTAAATCACTTATATATTGTATCTGCCCATACATTGATTCAAGTACTGGTGCTTGTCCTTCGTATTCGCCTTCTAAATAATATAATTGTAATCTAACCGCTGTTAAGGGTGTATTAATATCATGCCGTAATTTATTTAATAGTTCCTTTTTTATTTGATCCTGTTGTTGTAGTTCTAATTCTCGGTAAGTCGTTCTTTCTATAAGCAAGTTTACTGATTTAATCAGTTCCCCCATCTCATCATCGCTTTTGACATCTATTATATTTGGAATTTTTTTATCACTTGCTAAATCTCGAATCGTTTGATTTAATACATTAATTTTATTTAATAATGTATTAATTGATTTTGAAAATACAAAAGCTAATACTAATAGTGATAATAAAAATATGATTAACATAGTAGGATATGCAAAGGATTCATGAAAAGGAATGTTCTTGTTTTTAGTTTTAAAGGCAACATTATAAATAACTGATACAAAGATACTAATCAACAGTAATAACAATGGTACGCTAATAATAGCAGTGAATAGTAATAACTGATATTTATTCTTTAATTTCATTTCTTCATAAAGGTATTTAATCTATACCCTTCTCCATATATGTTCTGAATAATGTTACCTGTTTTATCATCGATTTTGGTCCTAATTTTCTTTATATGTACGTTCATGATATTTTGATTTCTATCTTCGAGTTGCCATAAGTAATCAAAGAAGTGTTCTTTTGTTAGAATTCTATCCCTATTTTCATACAAATAGAAAAATATTTTACGCTCAATCGCTGTAAACACAACTTCATCACGCAAACCATTAGTGAAAACCCTTTTATATTCTGCATCTATAAATAAATGTTTAATTTGCGTGAAAGTACCATATTGATTATCTAACATTTTCTGAATTCTTAACAATAATTCCCGAGGATCAAAAGGTTTTATCATGTATTCTTCTCCAATGGTAAGACCTTTTAGTTTACTATCAATATCATTCCGAGCTGATAGAAATATGATTGGAATATTTAATCCTAGATTTTTTATTTTTTTTGTAATTTGATAACCATCTTCACCTGGTAACATAACATCCATTATGACTAAATCTATTTCATGAATTACATCAAGAACATTCTTTCCTTCTTTCTCCCAATACACTTTATACTTCTCACGCTGCAAATTTTTTTGTAATAAATTTCCTATCATCAAATCATCTTCAACAATTAATATGTTATATTCTTTCATTATGTAGACCTTCCATCACTAAAATAACAATAGCTTAGTTCTTCACTACTTTATTATTAATAAAATCCATTGCAAGTTTGTATATTTCATCAGGAGCGTGTAAATAAATACTATGTGTACCTTCAATTTTTTTCACATCAGCTATTAATAACTTGCTAGCAAACTCCTCATAATCTCTGTTTTTTTGCTTTGTATATTTCGAGTTTTTATTTTCCCTAGCAATCGCATCTATAAATAAAATTGGTGTTTCTTTTGGGAATGATAAGGAATTAGATTTGTTACTGTTATTGTAACTTTGTAAAAGTTCTTGCTTCATATCATCATTAAAAGCTTGTTTATATGAGAGCGCTTTATAAATAGTTTTTTCCTGTTCGGTTAAAAAGGATTGCTGAATTACTTCGGGATTATAAGTAATAGAAGGAGCTAATCGCTGAAAACCAATTTTCGTTAAAATATTCATCCCTTTTATTATTAATGAATCAACCTCGTCTATTTTATGAGTTACGTACTGATTAGGTAAACCAATATCTAACCCAATAATCCCTTTTACTTCACTTGGGTATTTTTGTGCCCAATAAATAGCCTCTATACCCGATAGAGAATGTGGCACTAAAATATAGGGAGGTTTATTCCCACTTCTAATAAGCGCTTCTCTCGTTTGTTCTAATATCGTATCAATATCTCTATCATCATGAAAAACATCACTGTATCCATAACCAGCCCTCTCAATTACAGAAATCTTGTTTCCTTTCGAAAATTCACTATATAATCCTTTCAATTCATAAACAGGAGCGGCAATTCCAGATCCGGCCATAAATACAAACGTATCCTTCCCGCTCCCCTCATTATAAACATTCATTTTTTTATTATTGAAATTAACAAGTTCCCCTTCATTGTTCATTAATTTCGATTCCATTCTTAATTGATAGTTATGATATATAAATACAGCGCCTGTTCCAAGAAAAATAATGCTACTACACACAAAAAATATACTCTTTCCTATCTTCAATAATTTTTTCATTTGACACCCCTTTCAACTTATACTGAAAGGGTACAATATAAAAATAAATTTCTAATAAATTTTTGAAAATTAATAGTTTCTCTTTGTTTCTAAGTAGGGACTATTTATAAAATTTCCAATTCAAAGGCCTTTTTTAATACCTACGCAATTTCTCCAAAGTCTCCAATATATCATCTGTAAAGGCAGTAGCACCCTCATTCTCTAAAGCTGTAAAATATAAACTTCTTAAGAAAGCTCTAATATTTTGTACTAAAATAGCATGCTGAGGATGTCGGATGTCTTCAACAATTGCTATACTATGTAGCCAGTTGCTCCACTCTTCTTCAGTTAAAAGATTTTGATTACGTAACGACATAATTGGCGTTACTAATCTCTCATCCTCAAAGTGTATGTATACGTAGTCATTCATACGAACTTTTTGACGAACTGCAGCTAGTATTGCATATGAAAACTCACGATTTTGTATTGTACGTGCTAAAGCATCTAGTGCATCTGCCGCATGTGCAGTAGAATGTGCCCAGCCTTTTCCTTCTACGTAACCCCTTACATCTCCTTCTAAATAGACATATTCCAGAACTTGTTCTGCCACACTATACAGCTGTTCTTCAGATAACAGTGGTTCTCTTTCATGAACAGATAAAATAAGCGGCGGAATTAATACGGAGAACGCACGTTTAAATACAGAATCTGTTCCCTTTTCACCAATTTTATAAAATAAATAATCAGGACTAATTGCTTGTAACATTAATCCTCGTAATTCTTTTTGTCTAAATACATCATTTGTAATCCATTTGTGAAGCGTACTATAAATCAAATCATCACGTAATTCAGCATCAGGTGATCCGATATAATCTAGCATCCACTGTGCATATGGATATGCATCTACATCTTCTGGCACAGCATAATTATTATTTTGAATTTGTTGTAATTCTTCTTTTAGTTCTAGTACTTCTGTCATTTTATTTCCTGTCCCCTTTTTACGTTTTTTAACTTATTTTCGCCTTATCCCCTGTAATTTCCCTCATAAAATTAAGTCGACTTTTAATATAGTTTTAGTCCCTATCTTTCTATGAACTTGATTCAATTATATAAATTTCTCCCGAGAAATAAAAGGAAATACATTGGAACACAAAAGCTTCTCACTTTGTTTACATGCATTTCATGTAAGTTTAGGCCATAAAATAAAGTATTTTTTTCATTTGTATTCAAACGTAGTTACAATCAAAATTCAAATCATTTTAGAACTTGTTTAATAAATTCTGTTTTAGCTTTTGTGTATGCTTCTCTATCTTGGTTAAACCTTTTAGCTAACTCTTGCTTTAGATTTGAATAATCATAAACTAATTGTGGGTTTTCTCGTAAGCGGTTACGAAATAAAAGTTGTTGCTCCCATCGTTCAGTTCCTTTAATCATCAAATGCAGATGAGCTACACGCCTATTATTCTTCACTTTCACAAAGAACCTTCTCCAAGGTCTTTCATCTAATTCCGGGCCTACATAATGCCAATCATATATAGACAATTTTGCTGAAATATCGAGCACTCTATCAAATGAGTCTGTTTCAGCCATTAGATCAATGATAGGTTTTGCAGGTAAACCAGGTATGGATGTACTTCCTATATGTATTACTTTGCTAATACCGAGAGGAGTAAGCAGTTCATAAAGTTGCTGTTCTTCATATCGGCCTTTATCTTGCCAATCAGGATTTGCATTAACTATCTCTACTGACTCATTCGCCCATACAGGCCAATCGTTCGGATTATCTTTTTTATCCACCCGACGCATCCCCTTTCACGAACTTTTTGCTATATAAACGATTTTAAATTCATTTAAATACAACTACCGGATCATCAAAATTACTATTCTGAAATATAACATTTGCACATTCTTTCGGATTATGCTCATCTATATACATCTTACAAGCTGCATGATATCTGTTTATAAACATTTTCTCTGCTTCTTGATAACTTCCAAAAGCCTCAGTCTCGCGCTCTGCACCACGGTTTCTCGCAATCTCAAAATCTGTATCTACGAAAATTTTATAGTCAAATAGATACTCAATTTCTTTTTTCAATAAAAATGTTCCATCTACTATTAGCACCATAGTTGGCGAGGCCACTAGCGGCGTATTATGTACAGGCATGTCTGTTATTAAGTTATGAGAAATCGTTTCATACTGTAAATTCCCGTTAGGTCCTAAAGGTTTTAATAGCCTTTCTTTGAAAGCTGTATAATCGTGTGCGTCTTCGTAATACCCTCTTGCGGACTCTTTTCCTTGTGCATAACGAATCACTCTAGGGTTATGAAAATCGTCAATACTGGCGCGTGTTACTTGTACTCCCCGATTTTTCATTTCCTCTGCCAGTTCGTTTGCAAATGTTGTCTTTCCTGAAGCTGTAATACCACTCACTCCAACTCTTGTTGAATGGGTTAAGTTTAATTTAAAAATATGATCTACAATTTTTTTAATGCGTTGTTTTCGGCGCATGACATTCCCTCCCGTAACTCTGTTTACATAATATATTTATAATAAATAAACTTCATCACTGTTTGTCGGTAAGTCGATATTTTGAAAAATCGTTGATATATTTTTATTAAGTTACATATTCCTTACTTCCCTTTAAACCCCCGATACAAAGCAGTTCGTAACTCCTGCTTGTATTCCTCAATTTCTGGCATATCCAACTCTTCAGCTAATCGGATGGCTAGTTCAATATCATATGGTACACGTACGAGTTGAATGGAAAAGCTTGCTGCTTCTTTTTCATTGTATGTTCCTTCAAAAATTAAATAGGAAGCTTGTGTAATTTCAAGTGGATTACCTACACTACCAGCATTACATAACGTTTTCCCTCTAAAATTTTGCACATACGCCTGATGAACGTCACCGTAACAAACGACATCTGGTTTTCTTTCCCCTTCTATATTCTCTGTGAGCTCACTATTTTCGAACATACTAATACGCTCTTCTCTTGTTGCATGTGGTTGAATTCTTTCATACAAACTTCTCGGTGAAGCGTGGAACATACGAATCAGTTTCCCACTCATATAAAACTCGATTGAAAATGGTAAGCTTCTTAAATACTCATTTTGTTCTTCTGACAATTGTTTTTGATGCCATTTTAACGCTTCAAATTCAGTCGGTTTTGTAATGAAATCATCCCAGTTTCCCATTACGGTTCCTTCACATTCTTTACGAACGATTTCAATTACTTCGCTAGAATGCGGACCTTTTCCTACTAAATCTCCAAGACAAATAATACGTTCAATTCCTCTTAATTTAATATCTTTCAGTACTGATTCTAATGCCGGAATATTACCATGTATATCTGAAATTACCGCAATTTTATCCAAATGAATCCCTCCGTTATTTATTGTTTATTATATCCTCATGTTGTGATTGATACCATTTTGGAATATAAGATGAAAAATGATTATGATCTTCTATAATTCGGTTCAATCTTTCTTTCATATCCTCTACTAAATGTGGTGTAGTTCGATTTGTCCATACGATATCCGCTGGGAATGTCATCGCTGCATATAATGAATACAGTTTCCAAAAGTGGAGTGACGGATCGCCTCCGCAATAACCGTGAACTTGTCCAACCGCAAATGGTTTGCTTATTCTTGTAGTAAAAATCGCTACGTTATAAAAATCGTGTATTGGATCGCCAAAATCATATCCACCAAAATCAATAACGATAAACTCCTTATTGTGAATCATACTATTTGCTGGGTGGTAATCATCGTGTAAAAATGTGATAGGCCGATTTTTCAATAAGTCTTTATGATTTTCTACAAAGGTTAATACTGGCTTCAAATCCAGAAAATTCACCTCATAATCTGCTAATGCCTCTATGTACCTTTTGTACTTATTCCACCTAGATATTTCCCATTTATTACTTGCACTTTCTCTTTCTATCGAGTGAATTCTCTTTAATATTTCCCCTGCTTTTCTTCCTGCATTATACTGTTCTTCCACCGATAGCTTGCTTAAGCTCTCTTCACCATTTACACCTTGGGTCCATTCAAATACTTGAACACATTTATTTAATTCCTCAAGTTTTATGAAATGAATTAACTTCGGCGTTGGAATATGTAATAACTCCAATTGTTTCATATACATATATTCTTCTTGTTTTCGTTCATAATTAGCAGAATCACACACTTTTACAAAATAAGTTTCTCGATTCTCTAGGTCAATTTTATACTTCTCTTCGTGTGAAAAACCTTTTGTAATTGCTGTACATTTTACAATACGTGACCACTCTAGTTTTCTTTCTATCTCTCTTAACATTTCTTCCACAAAACTCACCTCTATCAATATACGAACAAACTACCTAACACTTCATACTCTCGTTTATTTTCCCCTTTAAACTCCACTGCAAATGGATATTCGCCATGATGCTTCAAACGTTCTAGTACTAGCCCTTCTCCAACTGGTTCACAAAACTGCACATGAACATCACCAAACGATACACTTTGACACTCAGCATTCCATTCTTCATTTTGTATGATTGAATTTGCAGTTAGCTCCATTACTTCTTTCCATTTCCGCACTGTTTCTCGAACATTTTTCACCGTATAATGAATCGTTTCAATTTCTTGTACTTTATTTTTATGTTCAGTGATCGTCCCTATTTTACGTAAATCGTTTCTTCTTTCTTCATCCGTTTCATTCCACTGTATAAAGAATGGTAATTTCGGTCCTTTCTCTTCTTGCTTTACAAATAACATTTTCCATTCTAAAAGCCGACCATCTTTTCTCATCCGTTTCCCTTCAAATGGTCCTATCGTATGTAAGCCGTGCTTATTAAACTTATTTGCTAGTTCTTCAATTGCATCTGTTCGAATTGCGATTTGTAGCATCCCTTCTCCATTTTTTAATTTCACCACTGTTTCTTGTACTAATGGATTTTCCGCTTCTTTCGCTTTTTCTTCATGCTGAACTGCTAAAAATTCTATATATGATAAATCAAAATAACATAAACTATTCCAAGTACCCCAAGTCGTATGCTCACCGCCTAATGCAGTATGAAATCCATGCTCCTGCATTTGTTTTGCCGCTTCCCCCGGTGTACAATGCACTGCGTGAACGAGATGATCAAATGCTAACATATTCTTTCTCCCCTTTCTCTCCATCCTTTTATTGTATATTTTATTTTTCTTTCATTCAATTCCAAAAACTTAAAAACCTAGTTGATTTATAAGATTAATATGCATTATAATAAAACAAATTAATATGTTGCTGATTGGAAAAACCAAAGGCACTTTTCTCACACGGGAAAAGTGCCTTTTTCATTTATTATTACAGGGGGATTATTTATGCAGAAATTAATTATCTTTGCTATTATTGGATTTTGCGCTCAATTGATTGATGGCGCACTTGGTATGGCGTACGGGGTAACGTCTACCTCACTATTATTAATGTTTGGTATCGCACCAGCTGTAGCTTCCGCATCAGTTCATTTAGCTGAAGTCGTTACAACCGCCGCTTCTGGTGCATCTCATATCAAATTTGGAAACGTTGATAAATATACAGTTTCCAGACTTACATTACCAGGAGCAATTGGCGCATTTATTGGGGCATGTTTTTTAAGCAATTTACCTGGTGATGTAATTAAACCGTACATTTCCATATTTTTATTTACTTTAGGGGTTTATATTTTATTACGATTCATCATTCAAAAACAAATTGTTTCTTCAAATAAGCGTATGTCTGCTAAACAACTTGTACCACTTGGCTTATTCGCTGGATTCATCGATTCAACTGGCGGCGGTGGTTGGGGGCCGATTACGACACCTGTTCTACTTGCAAAAGGAAATGATGCTAGAAAAGTTATTGGATCTGTAGATACGAGCGAATTTCCTGTTTCACTCGCTGCAACAATCGGCTTTTTCATCTCACTTGGCTGGGAACAAATAAGCTGGGTTTGGGTATTTGCCCTCATGCTTGGTGGTATTGTTGCCGCACCAATCGCCGCATGGTTAGTACGCATCGTTCCTTCTCATTTACTTGGCGTACTCGTTGGCGGACTTATTATCTTTACGAATATACGTACACTGCTTACTACATTTAAAGTAGATCCAACTATTATTACACTTTCTTATGTTGCAGTTGGTCTTGTCGTTATTATATCTATTTTTATTGCTGTTCGTAATCATTCCAATCGTTCTAACGTATCGACAGCCAGCTATCCGAAAGATCAAAAACAAATGTTACCATAATTAATAATAATACCGCCCGATTTACTTCGAGCGGTATTTTTTATTTTTCTATTTTCCAATTGACCATCGTTTCAGTACTATTTACTCTTTTCATATGTAATTTCTCTAATACACGAATGGAGCTATAGTTATCAAGGAATGTCTCCGCTATAATCGTTTCCACTTCCCCTGTTTGAAAAGCCCATTTCATTAATTCACTAACTGCTTCTGTTGCATACCCTTTATTCCAATATTTCTCAATAAATCCGTAACCAATTTCTACCGTATGTTGCTCATTCGGTTTCCCTTTAAATCCTATATCACCTAGAACCACATCATCCTCTTTCCGAATAACATACCACGGTCCCCACGGTAATGAAGCCACATCTCGTTTCACATTTTCTATATGTCCTACAATATGCGGACCATTATTGTATCCTTGATTATCCGCAATTGGAATCCATTCTTCTGTACACGGTACTATATGTAATCTTTCCGTTTCTAATTTCATAATGATATCCCCTTTTCAATTAAACAATACCTCAATTTTATCAGGATTAAAAAGAATATTCATTCTATTTATCGAATTTATACTTATTCTTTGAAACGAATTTAAGGAATAATCCCCTTCTGATAGTTATGTCGAATTATATTTTCTGAATTTTCTTTTAATTTTAAAGGGTTTTTCAATATTTTTTGCGAAACATTTGTATAACAATTTTTTTTTTACTTATTGCTACATAATAGTAGGTTCGGGTGGAGTTATGCAAGCGTTTCCTATACAATAACCGATATTTTTTGACTTTTCCTAACAAAATTCCTTGCAATATATTCAGAAAGTCATTACAATTGCCATATATTAAATATCTTAGCAATATATAAATCCTCATCAATCCGATGAGGTAGAGGTTGCGACTTTTAAAAGTAAAATGGACGAGACACAGCGAATGTCACTGACTCCGTTTGAAAGGAAAAGTTGCCGAAGTTTATATTTCTTCTCTGGAAATATGAGCTGGGGCTGTCTCCGAAAGGAACAGAACTGTCACGTTTACAAAATTACCGTGTAAACGTGGGGTGCTATCTTAACGGAAGGGTATGATGGGGTGGTTATTTGTGAAACGTTCCGCCTAATTCCTTTGGCGGTTTTTTGTATTTTTCTCCCCCGCTCCTTCCTAACCTACAAGAAAAGGAGTGTTGAACATGAATAGCGCAACAAATCAATCTACCTCTAAAACGCAAACTACACAAGGACAAGGTGAATTAAAACGCGGATTAAAATCTCGTCACCTTACGATGATTTCTCTCGGTGGTACAATCGGTACCGGATTATTTCTTGCCAGTGGTGGTGTTATCCATTCAGCTGGTCCTGGCGGTGCATTAGTCGCATATGCCGCAATTGGAATTATGGTTTATTTTTTAATGACAAGCTTAGCAGAACTCGCAGCTTACATGCCTGTTACTGGATCTTTTAGCACTTATGCAACAAAATTTGTTGATCCATCACTTGGCTTTGCACTTGGATGGAACTATTGGTATAACTGGGCGATTACGATCGCTGCTGAACTAGCAGCCGTAACATTAATTATGAAATTTTGGTTCCCAGATACCCCTTCTCTTATTTGGAGTGGACTTTGTTTAGCTATTATTTTTCTCTTAAACTATTTATCTGTTAAAGGTTTTGGTGAATCTGAATATTGGTTCGCACTTATTAAAGTAGTTACTATTATTATCTTTTTAATTGTCGGCTTTATGATGATTTTTGGAATTATGGGCGGCGAAGCTGTCGGTTTTAAAAACTTCACTGTTGCAGATGCACCATTTAATGGCGGCATCATGGCAATTATCGGTGTATTTATGGCAGCTGGTTTCTCATTCCAAGGAACTGAATTATTAGGGGTAGCTGCTGGTGAAACTGCTGATCCAGAACGCAATATTCCGAAAGCAATTCGTTCTATCTTTTGGCGCATTATATTATTCTATATTTTAGCAATTCTTGTTATCGGTTTATTAATTCCTTATACGACTGATAGCCTTGCAGCAAGTGATGTTACAGTAAGTCCATTTACACTAGTATTTGAAAAAGCGGGCGTTGCCTTCGCTGCTTCTGTTATGAACGCTGTTATTTTAACGGCAGTTTTATCTGCTGGTAACTCTGGAATGTACGCATCAACTCGTATGCTTTGGGATTTAGCTCGCCAAGGAAAAGCACCAAAGTTCTTAGGTAAATTAGATAGCCGCGGTGTACCTGTTAACGCATTAATTGCAACATCAGTAGTTGGTAGCATCGCTTTCATCGCTTCTTTATTCGGTGACGGTGTTGTATACATTTGGTTATTAAATGCTTCTGGGATGTCAGGATTTATTGCTTGGGTCGGGATTGCTATTAGTCATTACCGTTTCCGAAAAGCTTATGTTGCACAAGGAAAAGATTTAAAAGATTTACCGTATAGAGCAAAATGGTTCCCGTTCGGTCCAATCTTTGCATTTACACTTTGTGTTATCGTTATTTTAGGTCAAAACTACGGAGCATTTACAGGAGCATCTATCGACTGGAACGGTGTACTCGTTTCTTACATCGGTTTACCACTCTTCTTAGTACTATGGTTAGGATATAAATTTACTAAGAAAACGAAAGTAATTCCACTTGATAAATGTGAACTAAAATAGAGTATAGCAAAACGAGCAAACAAATTTGTTTGCTCGTTTTTTTATTACAATCCCATTTACTTCCCTATTTCTTATCTTTTTGCAATAATAAAGTAAATACACTTAAAGGTTGGGATCACATGAACATTCGTATTACTGATGAAGCAAAAGCTGCTATACATAGATTAGAACGTGAAGACAAAAAGATTATTCGCATTAGAGGGACAATGACAAACTCTTGTAGCATTTTCGTTGATGTCGATTTAATTTGGGATACATATCGTGCAGATGATGTTGTATATGAAGATGCAGAGCTTATCGTACAAATGGATTCATTCACGACAGATTACACTGGTGATACGGTGAAACTTGATTATAAAACGACGGGTTTTAGTATTACGACTCCTAGTGAGACTTTGGTGTATGGATTGTCGATTAAAAAATAAACATTGTTTTTATCCGACCAATGGGGTGAAAAAATGGGCAAATATGTTCCGTTAAAATTTTTATTTAACGAAGAATTAGCAGAAAAAATGGCTGATTCTATTTCTAAACACGTTCCTAATTTCTCTAAAAAAAATTTTGTAGATTCCGTAACATATAAAGTTGAAAATTTAGAGTTAAAGCAACGTATAGAAGTAATAGCAGATGAATTACACAATGCATTACAAAAAGATTTTAATGAAGCAATACATATATTACTGAAAACATTAGGACCAGAAAATACAACAGAAGTCGGCACATTTACAAAGGGTTATATGTATATGCCTATCGCAAAATACGTTGAAAAATATGGACTTAACGATTTTGAATCCTCATTCAATGCAATGTATGAAATAACAAAAAGAAATACTGCTGAATATGCCATTCGTCCTTATCTTGAAAAATACCATGAAGAAACCTTAGACATATTGCAGCAATGGTTACGTGATGAAAACAGCCACATCAGGAGATTAGTTTCAGAAGGTACTAGACCAAGACTTCCTTGGGCAAAAAAAATAGGAGCTCTGAAAGGTGACTTCAGAAATAATTTAAAGCTTCTTGAGCCATTAATGAATGACCCTTCTAAGTATGTTCAAAAATCTGTAGCCAATCACATTAATGATATTACGAAAGAAGATAACGAACTCGTTTTTCAATGGTTGCAACAATTACTCGATAAAAACCATCCTGTTAATCCTTGGATTATAAAACATGGATTAAGAACGATGATAAAAAATGGCACTTTACCAAAAGATTTTTGTTTTTAAGTATTTGTAAAGAAAGCAACAATCTATATGAAAACAGCTAATAATAAAAACGTTTATACTTCATTTGGAAGTATAAACGTTTTTCTCTTTTAAACATTAACCCTGCCTTAAAATCTTATGAAACATTTCCGGTTTATGTTGATCAAAAGCATCTATTAATTCTTTTCCAAATATCGTTATACTCTCCTCCCACGGATGCCCTAAATAGCCCCACTTAAAGTCCTTCTGAATAAAGAAATAATAATCTCCATTTGGAAAAATCGGGATTGTCCACTCATCAAATTCATTTCTATCAAACTTTAAATGTGGATTTACCCAGTAACATTCATGTTGCCAATCAAGTGCCATTATATATTCATTCGATACCGTATTCTCTTTAAAAACTAGTAATGCTTTTTCTTCCAGGTCGTCATATACATCTAAATCTACCGACTCTCTGAAGTAATGAGAAATATCATATGTTATAAAGGGACTTGGCACCTTAAATGATGGGAATGTAGAATCACTTGGCGAAAACTTAAGTTCACTATATACCCTATCCCATATTTGGTCGTACTCTTTGTCTGTAAACTCCATCCAATTTTTCATTAAACAACTGCCTTCCCCTATAATTTCAAAGGATTTTCACTCGATACTCCCGAATATATAAATAACCATTCTCGCAAGGAGCTAATTTATATGAATCTATTCGAACACGAAACATAAAACCGTTCCACTTTAATAAGAGGTCCTCCCTTTTTCTTTTCTTACTATATCATTTATTAACGAAATAGGAGGACAACAATATGAAACGTGATCCATTATTTTCAGCACTATTAGAAAGTGCAAAGACTAACTTTAGCGGCTGGGATTTCTCTTTCATTTCAGAAACTGGCCGTATGAATAGTGAGCCTTTATCATGGTCATACGGTAGCACTGCTTTCCAGCTTATGCAACGTGCAAAATCAATGCTAGATATGGGGACTGGTGGCGGAGAGTTTTTATCTATGTTACAACCGTTCCCGTCAACTATTTATGCGACTGAGGGCTATGCTCCGAATGTCCCAATTGCACGAAAGAAATTAGAACCTTTAGGAGTTATAGTCGTAGAAGTGACTGATGATACTGCTTTACCATTTCAAGATGGTCAGTTTGATTTAATTGTGAATCAACATGAATCCTATTCTGCTTCTGAAGTGAAAAGAAGTCTTTCCATCAATGGAACATTTCTTACACAACAAGTCGGTGGTCTTGATTGTGCGGAACTGAATGAGCAGTTTGGCACACCGCTGAATAGCCAATTTTCAAGTTGGTCACTCGAAACGGCATGTAGTGAATTAGAACAAAATGGATTTACTATTTTAGAAGCGAAAGAAGAATTCCCTCTTCAACGTTTTTATGATGTCGGTGCTGTTGTCTATTACTTGCAAGCAATTCCGTGGCAAATTCCTGATTTTATAGTAGATAGCTATACCGAGGAATTGTATCGCATACATGAAATTATCTTACAAAAGGGATATTTCGATGTGAAGCAACACCGCTTTATTATTAAAGCACATTATGAAGAGTAAACTTAGAATTAGCATTCCTTGTAAAAAGCCAAATTCCCATAAAGAATTTGGCTTTCTCTTCTTATTTTAACGTTTCTTCTCTTATTGAGAAACGAGATATTTTTCATATCGTTTTTTCGTATTATCTTCTATCAAAAGTGTAGTTTTGTAATCAATAATATTCCGATTATCATATGTGAATATATGCTCTAAATTGTTGTCCTCACTTAATAATGTCGGTAAATATCTTTGCAAATTGCTAACTACACCTCTATTATCACCATCTAATATCCAATCAATTGACTTCCATTCTAATATACCTTCATGAGTGCTTACTGGCGTATCAATATGTACTCCATCTGGTAAATCAGCTAGGAATACATACATTCCTTCGCTACCCCGAGGTTCGTCTTTAACTTTAAAAATAACATTCCCTTTATACGTTACACTTGGAAGCTCTATTCCCGTTTCCTCAAAGGTTTCTCTAATGACTCCTCCGTATGGCGTTTCATACTCTTCTATTTTCCCTCCGACACCATTCCACATTCCCATTGTCGGCTTCTTGTTTCTATTTAGTAGAAGTATTCTATCTCCTTTTCTAATGAAGCAAATTGTGTACTTATACATACGATCATTTCCTTTCATTTACATCTTCTTTTGTAAGCAATTCATTTTCCACATGTGTTATTTGGCTTATTTTCACGTGAAAACACTCGCCTTATAATCCCTTACCACATAATATATAGTACAACTTTCATACGTAAACTCTTTACGTATGAAAGAATCCTTTTTAGAAAGGAGAATTCAAAATCGATAACATTAGTAGCGAATTTCTAAAACAATATTACGACAGCAACGTTTGGTTACATGGTACACACTGGTTCGGGGTTCCAATCTGCAAACTTCCTTCTGATCTCTTTTTGTATCAAGAAATATTATACGAATTAAAGCCTGATTTAATTATTGAATGCGGAACTTTTCACGGTGGTAGTGCACTGTTTTTAGCTTCTATGTTAGATTTAATTGGAAAAGGTCACGTACTTACTATCGATATAACTCCGCAACCAAATCGGCCATCCCATAATCGAATTACGTATTTAACAGCTTCATCTGTTTCTGTACAGGCCATCCAATCAATATTAAGTATGCGCAAACCTGATGATGTGATTTTAGTTATTTTAGATTCTGATCATAGTAAAGAACATGTATCGAAAGAACTCTTACTTTATAAATCTATTGTAACCACTGGCAGTTACATTATTGTAGAAGATACAAGTATTAACGGAAATCCTCTCCTTCCTGATTGGGGCCCTGGCCCAATGGAAGCTGTGGAAGAGTTTTTAACTAAAAATAGCAATTTCATAATCGATGAATCTAAACATAAGTTTTTCATATCATTTAATCCAAAAGGTTTTTTAAAGAAGATAAAGTGAAACTTTAATAAGTGGGGTTTTGTGAATCCCCACTTATTTTATGATTTTCATTTTCGAAAAAGGATAGTACACAAATTCCACTTTTCCTATTATATTATCTTCTTCAATATATCCTAAACCATTTCGACTATCCTTACTTTGTTCACGATTGTCTCCCATTACAAATAACTTATTTGGCGGAATCTTTGTCTTTTGAAAATTATAAAACACTTGTGTATTGTTATATAAATCTTTATTTATATAAGGTTCATCTTGCTTTTTGTCATTTACGTATACAGTTCCATTCGTTATGTTAATTACGTCACCAGGAAGCCCTATTACACGTTTCACATAATATTTCGACTCATCCTCTTCCTTAATAATGACGATTTCTCCGTGCTGTAAGCTAGAAAAATGTACCGCAGCTTTATTTACAAATACGTAGTCTTCTTCATGTAAAGTTGGCTGCATTGATTTTCCTTCCACTTTACATAAAGTGAAAGACTGGTACGTTACTACTAGGACAAATATAAATAGTACGTACTTTCCCCAACCTCTCTTATTCTCCTCTTTCATATCCATTCCCACCTTATCAAAACACTTTTTAACTCAAAAATATATCACTGCACCTGTTCATTTGCGCAGTGATATACTACAATTTGAATTTTTTACTGTGCCTTACTCGGCTATTGTGTTACTGGGACTGGACTTACACCCGATCTCTGCGTTTTTAAATCAAAATATGCATCCAAAACCTCTTTACCAATTGCAGAATTAATACCTGATTTATCATTATTTACCCATGGCACAACAACAGAAAAAGCAACTTCCGGATCAGCATCATATGGCGCATACCCGGCGAGAGTTAAATTATAACATTTTTTTCGATAGTTATTTTCATCTCTTCCAATATCACTTTCTCCACCGTACACTGTTTCTGCTGTCCCTGTTTTCCCAGCCGGTTTATAAGGTAATCCTTTAAAAGTTCCAGCACCGGTCCCATCTACCTCTTGGAAAACTCTTCTAAACCCTTCTTTCACATGATTTATATATGAAAGATCCATATCCACTCGATTTAACACGACTGGTTCCATCGATTGCATAACTTTCCCGACTTCCTCTGGTCTATTCGGTTGCTCTCTAATTTCTTGTACAATTTGTGGTTTCATTCGGTAACCACCATTTGCAATCGTTGACATATATTGCGCAAGCTGAAGCGGCGTATATGTATCATATTGTCCAATGGCATAGTCAAGTAAAAAACCAGGTATATTATCTGTTCTACCCATTTGACCAATCGATTCATTTGGAAGGTCAATACCGGTTGGTACACCTAAACCAAATTGTCTAAAGTAATAGCGCATTTTATTGAATGTTTCTTGCCTAATATCTAACGGATTGTTTGGTACATAATCAATCCCCGCAATCTTTAACGCCGTATTAAACATGTAGACATTGGATGAAACTTGCAATGCTCTTAAATCATCAATATCTCCAAAGTCTTTCCACGATTTCTTCGGCTTCGAACTTCCTTTAAAGTACATTGGTGCATCAAAGAAATGCGTATATGGCTTAATCGCTTCTGTTTGATATCCCGCTAATACCGTAGCTCCTTTCACCGTTGATCCTAACTCGTAAGAACTTATCATCGTTCCTAAAGCGTAGTCTTCTATTTGCATCCCGCCATCTTTATTTACAATTTTCTTTCCTGCTAATGATAGAATTTGACCATTTTTCGGATTCATCATAACGACGAATGCACGATCCATCATCGGTTCAGAAGAATGAAATGCCCTTAAATTCCTTTCAAGACTTTCCTCCACCTTTTTCTGTAAATCCATATCAACTGTTAACATTAAATTATTTCCACTTTTTCCTTTTGTCACTTTTTCAGTCCGAATAATATTTCCAGCTTTATCCGTAATATTTTTAGACTGTTCTTTCGTTCCATGTAACACATCTTCGTATTGTTTTTCGATGTAACTCTTACCAATACGATCATTTCGGTTATAATCTCGCACTAAATAATAGTCTAATTGCTCCCTTGGTAATCCCTCATTCTCAGTAGAAACACTACCAAGTACAGAACGTAGTATTTTGTCATTTGGATATTCGCGCTCCCAATCCACAGTCGTATCTACGCCTGGCAAGCTCGATAATCTTTCACTCACTACTGCATATTCATTTTGACTTACATCTTTTTTGACGATTTGTGGCGTCATTTTATATCCCGCATTCATTTTGCTTTTAATTGCTAGTACTTCTATATCCTCTTTCGAAAGCTCGTTTAATTCTTCTTGTGTAATTCTTTCTCGTCTCAACTCTTCTACTTTCTTATCTAAGTCTTTCCCTTCTATTTCCTGTTTCCTAAATTTACTCTCATCTTCTTTCGTTACTTTTGTTGCTGCACGTTTTTCATTTAACTGCATCCAAAAGTCTTTTTTATCTGTCTCTGTTAACTTGTCCATATCTTCTTGCGGCATTTCAATTAGCTGTGCTAAATTTCTTGCCACTCTTAAAACCTCTTTTGAGTCCACTCCTTTCATCTTCGTATATGTAACAGTTCGTAACGGTTTATTATTTACAATAACTTTCCCTTCCCGGTCAAACATCTTCCCTCTCGGAACTGGAGTACTCACCGTTACATCTTCCTTTTTATTCACTTCATTTCGATACGTTTCTCCGTCAATGATTTGTACTTTACCTAATTGAATAATAATAGCTGAAAATAAAAGAAAAACGATAAAAAATAGTACATTTAACCGAAACGGAATATGAGTCTTTTTCTTTTTCGACTGTTTCTGTTTCTCCTTTTTCTGTCTCATTTTGCTCCCTCGCTTCATTCTATTAACATTTCTACGCATGAACCATTATGTATTAAATTTATTTATATGCTATATATAGAATTTTATATTAATTACAAAAGAAATAAAAGATTTAATTTTCAGTTTTTGATTTTCTCATCCTATTTATTACCATTCCCCTTATACGCAATAACATGAATATAATTCATACAAAAAAACTGAGGTGGATATCATTCACCTCAGTTTCTTTACGAAAACAAAAACTTATTTAACCGAGGATAACCCTTTGGCAAATTCACCAATCTTATTTTGAAAAACAAAATCAAAATTGTATTCTTGCCCTGTTAACTCTTCATTTACTAAAATTGTTGTTGCGCCTACTTCTCTCTTTGCGATTTCTGGGAATGAAGCGACAGGTTGCACTTTTAATGACGTTCCCATTACGAGAAGTACATCTGTTTCATATAAACGTTTTATTGCATTTTGATATTGTGGCAGTGTATCTCCGTATAAAACAACATCTGGGTTTAGAATGAAATTACACTTCCCGCAACGCGGTACTTCATGATCAATCATATATTGTAAATCATATCCCGTTTTACACTTCGGACAATGCGCAGTTTGAAGTGTTCCATGTAAATCAATTACATGTTTACTACCACCTACTTGATGCAAACCATCAATATTTTGCGTTAAAATCGTTATGTCTTTCCCTTGTTCTTCTAGCTCCGCTAAAAAGCGATGCCCTCGATTTGGTTTATATTGATGAAACGTATTAATTTGAAAGATTTCTTTATAATGCTTCCAAAACTCTTTTGGATTTCTATTATAATAGCCTCTCGACAAATACATCTCTACATTCGCATCAGCATATAATCCATTTGCTGAACGAAAATCTGGGATACCACTTTCCGTACTTGCACCAGCCCCTGTTAACACTGTAATTTTCTTTGCTTTTTCTAATATCGAACGTACTTCCTCATATTGCACAAAAATCACCTCTATGTATATTCCTATACTTATTATACCAGTTGTTTACAGTAGGTGTTGTACAATTCATTTTACTTACTTCATTGCATGAATTAACCCCCAACTTTTTTAGGTGTAATTAAAGTTTCAAAGATAACTACTGTTCAATTAAAATAAAGTTATTTAATTTTAATTCCGCAAACTGGCATAAAACCTTTCGAAAATTCAAACCAGCTTTAAGAATAATTGTTTATCTTATAAATTCACAACTGATTATGTTATGGAGAATGTAGTCGGCCTTGCTAGGAAACACAAAGAATGTATCGTTTAACTTCCCTACATCTGCCGTTGTTACTCCTAGAGATGCAATTGGCGACTTACCTAGCCCGGATACTATTAAATCGCGTGAGAAAGTGTTAGGTACTTTTCCAAACCATACTGCTACATGGACTAGTCCTACTCCTGAAAGGATACTTGATTTAATTACAAATCCAAAACCAAACCAATTTAATGGTGTAAGAAAGTTATCTTGGGATCAACCATCCTACACTATCACTTCTCATATTGCAAAGGATGGTAGAGAGTTTATTCATCCGCAAGAAAATAGAAGGTTAACCGTTCGAGATTGCTTAAGATTAATGAGTGTTCCAGATACATACGTTATTCCGCCTCATATACCATTAAGTCAACAATATACACTTGTTGGTAATGGCCGTAGCATTCTTAGTAGCTAAAGCACTCTCACAATCAATTCTGGATTGTTTAGAGGTAGATTCAGTGAAAGGTGTGTCTAATGAGCAAATGACGATTTTTCAATTCATTTAGAAAGCAGCCAGAAGGCTGCTTTTCTTCATCGATGGGCTTAGATAGTTATGGACTACTGGGAGCCTCTTAAGTTATACTTGTATAATATCAAAAATTAACAAGGGGTAATATTAACATTATGAAAGAAAAAAACGAACTTGTTCAAAGTATTCCTCAAACAGGATTTTTTGGGCATCCAAAAGGATTATTCACTTTATTCTTCACTGAGTTTTGGGAAAGGTTTTCTCATTACGGAATGAGAGCTATTTTACTGTATTATATGTACTATTCGGTCGCAAAAGGTGGATTAGGAATTGATCAATCTACCGCAACCTCGATAATGGCAATTTACGGTTCCTTACTGTTCATGTCTAGTATTATCGGTGGATGGATATCGGATCGTTTATTTGGTCCAAGTAAAACCGTATTCTTTGGTGGCGTTTTAATTATGATTGGCCATCTTATTTTAGCTTTACCGGGTAGTAAAAGTGCGTTATTTATCTCTATGGTCTTCTTAGTTCTAGGAACAGGGTTGTTAAAGCCTAACATATCGAACATCGTAGGAAGTTTATACAGTGAAACAGATGCGCGTCGTGACTCAGGGTTCAGTATATTCTACATGGGTATTAACTTAGGTGCCTTACTTGCACCTTTAGTTGTCGGAACATTAGGTCAGCAATATAATTTCCACCTTGGTTTTGGAGTTGCGGCAATTGGTATGGCAATTGGGTTAGGGGTATTTGTTGGAACAAAACAGAAAAACCTTGGTCTAGTCGGTACGCAAGTACCTAATCCATTATCAGATTCGGAAAGAAAAAAGACTATTAAGTATTTCAGTGTTGGTCTAGTTGTATTAACATTGCTAGGTGTGGTTACAATTCCAACTGGGTTGTTAACTATAAATCGTTTTACATTCCTGATTAGTATCTTAGGGATTGTTATTCCAGCCTATTATTTCATTTATATGTATCGTAGTCCTAAAATAACAAAAGTAGAGCAATCTCGTCTTCTTGCGTATATACCACTCTTTATTGCAGCTACAATATTTTGGTCTATACAAGAACAAGGTGCTATTATCTTAGCGACATACGCGGATCAACGAACTCAATTACAGTTCAATGGAATTACATTGCATTCCGCTTGGTTCCAATCATTAAGTCCAATCTTTATCGTAACGCTTGCCCCGATTTTTGCATGGGTTTGGATAAAGTTAGGCAAGAAGCAGCCTTCAACGGCAAAAAAATTCGCTATTGGATTGCTATTTGCAGGTTTATCATTCTTAGTTATGATTATTCCGGCTTTAATCAACGGTACTCACTCTTTAGTGAATCCTATGTGGTTAGTCCTTAGCTTCTTTTTAATTGTAATTGGAGAAGTTTGTTTATCTCCTTCAGGGTTATCAATAACGACGAAGCTGGCTCCAGCTGCTTTCTCTTCGCAAACCATAAGCTTATGGTTCTTATCAACTGCGTCTGCGCAAGCAATAAATGCCCAAGTTGTTAAACTGTATAATCCTGCAACAGAAGCAATTTACTTTGGTGTTATTGGTGCTATCTCCATTTTAGTTAGCATCCTGCTGTTTACATTATCATCAAAAATCCAAAATTTCATGAAGGGACTTCAATAACGGTCTCTTATTGAAATGAACAAATACAAGTTTCTATGTGGAGAGTAGCCAAACGGGTTACTCTTTTTTGTAAAAGTTAGATAAATATCGCATTCTTACCGTACTTATATTTAAATTTATCAGTTTTGAAAAATCATAGTACAATTAACAATTCTGATGATTATCTCTTACCCAGTTATACTTTACTAATGGAAAAAATTCACTCTGTTTGTTTTACATAAAAATGGTGTGATATTTTTATCACACCATTTTAAAATCATTACTTTGTATGTCTTTGAGTTTATCAGAACTTAACTTTTTATCCATTCATATAGACGAAAATTCTACATCATTAAGAAACTATTTAAAAAGTTCCCTTTTATTTGGAACAATTCCATATTTGTTAGAATACTCCCATTGCAACCTTTCCCTTTATATTCTATACTGCATCTTCAATTACAAAATACAAACACACAAAGAGGGCTGCATCAGCCCTCTTTAATTAACATGCTTTTTACTTAATGCGTCGCACCGCCGCACGCTACAATATCTACTTCCACTTCCGTCGCTACCTCAATTGCCAATTTTATCCCTTTACTAATCGTAGAAAGTGACATACTCGGTTGACCTGGATAGTTACTCGCTTGCTCTGGTAAGAACGGAATATGAATAAATCCGCCTTTTATTTTCTTATCATGTTTTTCTAGTTCGTGCATGAGACCATAGAATAAATGATTACAAACGAATGTACCTGCAGTTTGTGAAACTGATGACGGTATACCTTCTTCGCGAAGTTTTTTCACGATTGCTTTCATCGGAAGTGTAGACCAATACGCATTAGGTCCTTCTTCTACAACCGGCATATCCACCGGCTGATTTCCTTCATTATCAGCAATTCTTGCATCATCAATATTAATTGCTACACGCTCTATCGTAATATCTGGTCTGCCCCCAGCTTGTCCAATACATATAATCATTTCAGGCGACAACTCTTCTATATACTCTTTTAATACTCTTATTGATTTATGAAATACGGTTGGAACTTGTTTACTAATAATCTTGTACTCTCCGATTGTTTTTTCATGCAAACTTTTTGCGACTTCCCAAGCTGGGTTGATACTTTCTCCCCCGAACGGATCAAATCCTGTTACTAATACTGTTTTCATAGTTTCACTCTCCTAATTAGAAACGATATACAAGGCCGTACATAATAAACATATTTATAATAAAAATGGAAAGAGCAATTGGTACTTGTGCTTTAATGACTGCATTTTTATCTTTCAATTCTAAAAGCATCGCAGGTACGATATTAAAGTTTGCTGCCATTGGAGTAAGCAGCGTTCCGCAATATCCAGCAAACATACCGAGTGCTGCCATAATAGCTGGATTCCCTCCGTGCATTTGTACAATTAGAGGTAAGCCGATTCCGCCAGTGATTACTGCAAACGCTGCGAATGCATTCCCCATTACGACTGTAAATAGCATCATTCCTAAACAATACGCCATAACAGCAACGAATGGATACTCTGTCGGTAACACTTGTCCGACTAAATCTGAAACAACTTGCCCAACGCCAGACTTCGCGAAAATACCGCCAAGTGCCGCTAACATTTGTGGTAAAATAACTGCCCAACCGACAGCTTGTAATAACCTACTTCCTTCTTGAACAGGCGTTGTTATTTTGGATTTCGTAATACGCATCGCCGCAACGAATGCGAGTAATGCTCCTAGCGCTAATGCAACTAATGTTACTTTATCAGGATCAACAAGTGCGACATTTCCCCATTTAATTTTCCCTAACGTTAACGTACCGATTATCGTAAAAATAGGTATTAATATTGCAGGCATAAAAATTTTATTTTTTAATTTCTCAGCATGTTTCACACGTTCTTGTACTGGTACTTCTTTCTCCTGAGATTTTGTTACTTTATTCAATGAAGCTAAAACGACCATAGCGAGCACAATACAACCAACGTAAAACGAAGGGATTACATTTCCGAATATAAATGTAACTGCAAACAATGCCCAAAATAAACTAGAACCAAATCTATTTGGATGTTCACGATCAAATACAATACGAACAGCGATAAATGCAACGATTATACCTAATACATAATAAATTGTATCCATTGTTATGATGTTCATCTTATATAGCCTCCTTCTCTTGGTTTTCTTCTGCCTTCATTGTTTTCTCTATATACTTGTCAAACCTTCTAAACCTAATCCAGCTCACAATAAGTGCCGATATCGCAGTTGGAATGCCCCAAAGCGCCATATCCCATACACCGACATGCATACCTACTGAATCGAAGAACCCTTTCATTAATAAAATGGCACCAGTTGCGATAAAAATATCTTCTCCGAAAAACCAAGCTGTATTTTCCGCAGCTGCTGCATTTGCTTTTATCTTTTCTCTCAATTTTTCAGGGAGTTTACCATATTTACCTTGCGCAGCTCCTTCTGCCATTGGCGCAACAAGCGGTCTTACCGTTTGCGCATGACCACCAATATTTAGTCCAAGTGCTGCTGATGATTCTCTTATCGTAAAATATGACATTAATACTCTTCCAGTTGTTGCTCCTTTTGATTTCGTTATAAGTGCTTCTGCTCTTTCTTTTAAACCATAACGCTCTAAAATTCCGATTACCGGTAAAGTTAATATGATTGGCATAGACATATATCTGTTTTCTATGAAAAATTTACCGAACATGCTGATCACATCATAAAAACTTAAGCCTGAAACCATACCAGTAACAATACCCGCAACCATAACTACTAACAGTGTATTTAGCCTAAATAAAAACCCAACCGCAACAAGTAAAATCCCAATTAATTTCACCAATTTTAACACTTCCTCTCATTTTTAATCCCGCTAATTAAAGTTTCACTTTATTTGGTGCGCATATAGAAATATCATTAAGTTCGAATGTTCTGTATATTTTTCCCGCAAATTGGACTGCTTTCTCTCCATCCCCGTGTAAACATATCGTTTGCGCTTGAACTGCTACTTTCCCCCCATTAACCGATTCTACATACCCTTCTTTCACCATTTGAAGTACTTGTTTTATTGCTTCATCTTCATTTTTTATAAGAGCATTTTCTTCTGTACGGCTCGTTAAAGTTCCATCCTGCTTATACGTGCGATCAGCAAAAGCTTCTTGTACGAGAGTTATATTATATTTTTCTGTTGCCTTTATAAATGCCTCACTATTCGCTAATCCGTAAAGTAATAATCCAGGATTAATATGATAAATTGCCTTTGCGATTGCATCCGCAATTTCCGAATCAGTTGCCGCCATATTATATAAGGCACCGTGCGGTTTTACATGTTGCATTTTCGCTCCGGCAGCTTTAACAAATCCGTCTAATGCGCCAATTTGATATAAAACATAATCGTATACTTCACTTGCTGAAACATGCATGTTCCTTCTTCCAAATCCAATTAAATCAGGAAATCCAGGGTGTGCCCCTATTGCTACGTTTTTCTGCAGGGCTTTTTCAACCGTTTGCCTCATAACGGACGGATCACCCGCATGAAAACCACAAGCAACGTTTATAGAGGAAACGAACGGAAGAATTTCATCATCATTCCCCATTTTATAAGCTCCAAAACTTTCTCCTAAATCACAGTTTAAATCGATTTTAGTCACGATGTTTTCCTCCTAATCTCAGCTTCGTAAAGCGATGAATTTCTTTAATAGACTCATACTTGTTTCCTGCTTTATATATAATTGTGCAGCTTCTTCCATAGTTATTTTTTCAAAAGTTACATAGTCTCCTGGTTTCAGCTGCGCTAGAAGAGGTAAATCTACTGAAATTACATTTCCAATTCTCGGATAACCACCTGTCGTTTGTCTATCAGCCATTAATATAATAGGCTGTCCACCATTTGGTACTTGAATTGTTCCGAATGTAACTGGGCTCGATAAAATTTCTATCTCTTCAACTCTATTTAAAACATCTCCGTCAAGCCTATACCCCATGCGATCAGCATAATTGGACACTTTATACTCTTTCGAAAAAAACGACTTTATACTTTCTTCTGTAAATTGATCATATTCAAAGTCTGTTATGACGCGAAGAATAGAATGCTTCTTATATTTTGGTAAAGCATTGTTACAAATTGCCCACTTCGTTTTTATACGCTTTTCTTCTTGTAAATTTTGAATGAAACGACTTGCAACTTCTGCCCCTGTACCAATTTGAAAATAATCTCCTTTTTTCAGCATTCTCCCTTCAATACCGCCAAGAGCAGCACGTATGTAAGTACTTTTACTTCCCATCGTACGATCAATATTTATACCGCCCGCAAAAGTCACATATGCTCTGCAACCGCTTTTCGCTTTTCCGAGGCAAAGCATGCTTCCTTCTTCAGCTAATATAGGGCGCCATAATGGAATGCGTTCTCCATTTAATAACGGTTCCATATCCGCACCGCCAATCGCAAGCAAAGTCGTTTTCTTTATTAACAATTTAGGTCCCATTATTGTAATTTCGAGTCCAGCCTCATTCTCCTCATTACCTACTAACATATTAATCATCCTGAGCGCACTTTTATCCATAGCACCGCCAACAGGTACACCGTATTGTTGATAATGAAATCGCCCTAAATCTTGGACTGTTGTAAACATTCCTGCATGCAAAATCTCTACATCCATTCTTTAGCCCCCTCAAGCGATACGTACTCTCCTTTTGTTATTGGTATAAATCGTAAATACATACCACTTTGAATATATGTTGGTGTTTCTTCTTTTGGATTAAATAGAGAAATAGGTGTTCGGCCGATAATATTCCAGCCTCCTGGTGTTTCAAGCGGATAAATACCCGTTTGATTTCCGCCAATCCCTACTGAACCAGGAGCGATTTGTAACCGTGGTGTTTCTTTTCTAGGTGTTTCTAGTTCTTTTGATAATCCCCCTAAATAAGGGAATCCAGGTGTAAAACCTAACATGTACACGAAATATGTTGTTTCACTATGTATTCGAATAACATCCTCTACTTGTAAGCCTTGATAATGCGCAACTTCTTCTAAATCAGGTCCATATTCTCCCCCGTAACACACTGGTATAGAAATATGTTTCACATCTCGGTTCACTTCTTCTTTATAAGAATCACACAGCTCCCGTATATACTGGCAAACGTAATCATATGGTCTTATATTTCTATCATTTTTCATCCATACTTCGTACAAATTGTAGTACACCGCTAATGAAGTAAACGACGGAACGCATTCAACCATTCCTGCAAATGGATGCCGCCTCAGCGCTTGAAATAACCGTTGCACTTTTTCATATATATCCATCCCAATTTCTTCACCAAATGTAACAATAATTGCTTGATCCCCTAACGCAGAAAATTTCATCCCACTCCCTCTTTCTATGCCAAAAAGCCGAGTTCTTTCGAAATGCGGTATGCTGTTTCTTTCACTTTCGCAGTAAAATATGAAATGTTACTTTCGCTATACTCAATTGCTAATCCCGAAATACTAATGCCGGCTACAACCGTTCCATCACTTGCAAAAATTGGTGCTGCTATAGCCGCTGTATGATTTTCTAATTCAGAATAACTAATTGTATATCCAGCTTGTTTTGCCATATATAACACTTCTAGTAAATGCTCCTTATTCACAATCGTTCCATCTGCAAACTGCTTTAAATCCGTTTCCTCTACGTACTTTCTTTTCTCTTCCTCAGAAAAATACGATAGTAAAATTCTCGGACATGCACCCGCATAAAGCGGTGCTCTTCTTCCAACCGCCGTATAAACACGTACTGGCTGAACTCCTTCCATCTTCTCAACGTAAATTGCGTCATTACCATCTTGAATAATTAAATTTACTGCTTGCCCTAAACTATCCCTAAGCTCTTTCATATAAGGAATCGCAATATTTCTTACGGATAACCTTTGGGAAACAAGTTGACCAAATCGTAAAAAAACGACTCCGAGACGATATTTGCCCTTTTCTGTTTTTTGTAAAAAGTCCATTTCTTCTAACGAACCAATTAAACGATAAACAGATGTTTTCGGCATATTCGTAAGCTGAACCATCTCTGTCAAACTTAGCTCCTCATGCTCATAAAACAACTCTAAAATATCCATTGTCTTAACTGCCGTTTTATTTATACTCATCATATCTCCTTCTCGTTCCGAATTTCGGAACTTTAATTCCGTTTTTCGAAACAAACATATAATTAAAAATTATAAAATATTCTTTCAATTCTATCAATATATTTTTCACAAACAAAAAAAGTATGGAAGAATATTTCTCCCATACTTTTTTACTTTATAACGCTCTTACTTGTTTCAACGGCCAGAAAACAGCTTGTCCTTTTCCGACAATTTCATCTTCTGAAATAAATCCAAACATACGACCGTCTTTAGATACTTCACGATTATCTCCTAAAACAAACACTTGGCCCTCTGGCACTTTCGTTTTCCCTGTGATTTGTTCTAACGTAAAATCAGGAGTTAATACACGACCTGACGCCTTTTCTTTAAATTCTTTTAAATACGGTTCTTCCATCGCTTTTCCGTTTACATATAAAACATCATCTTTATACTCAACTGTATCACCTGGTAAACCAATTACTCGTTTTACTAAATCGTACCCTTCTTTTCCGTGGAAGACGATAACGTCAAAACGATCTAACCCGCTTATACTATAACCAATCTTATTCACGAGAACTCGCTCATTATTTTCTAAAGTTGGCATCATCGATTCACCTTGTACTAATGACGGCGTAAATAGCACCCCACGAACGATAAAGGCAATCGCAAGTGTAATACCTATCGTCTTAATCCATGAGATCAATTCTTTCTTCGTATTTGTCTTCATCGTCTCTCCTCTTTCTTAAATACTTACTTTATTATTTCAACTAACTCTTGTACTAAATTTAGGTCAATTTCAGAAAAACATGACTTACCTTCTCTAACCGCTGTACCTACATGCGCCTGCGTAATTCCAGTTTCATCTAGCAATTGTTTTACATTCTTTTTCGTTACTCCGCTTCCGACAACAAGCTGTATATTCCCTTCACTTTCCTTTTGCATTGCTGCAAGAACCGGAATATTATCTACTACATTTCCTTGTCCGCCTGAAGTTAAAACGTGAGTAACTTTATTGAATTTCTTCAAAACTTTCATCGCTTCTACTGGATTTTCTGTATCATCTATCGCACGGTGATACGTTACATTTATTCCATCTACAACAGATAATAAATCTACTAATTTCTCTTCATCAACTTCATTTTGTTCATTTAACACACCTAATACAACACCAGCAGCTCCAAGATTTTGAGCAACTACAATATCTTCTTTCATCATTTCAATTTCTTCTTCCGTATATGTAAAAGACTTCGCATGCGGACGAATCATAACATGAACTGGTATTTGCACTGCTTCTACTGCTTTTTTTATAAAAGCATAGCTCGGTGTTAAACCACCTTCTGTATATGATGAAATGAGTTCAATTCGATTTCCACCAGCCTTTTCAATTCGCTTCACATCTTCTAAACAAGTTGCAATAACCTCTAGCATGAGATAACCTCTTTTCGTACTTTTTTCTTATTATACAGTAGGTGAAATAAGAAACATAGCATTCCACTATAAAACTACAAAAAGAAGAATGAAAAGAAAGATTTATTGAATTGATAATAAATATCATATATGTTATGTTTTTCTTAAAATTATACATTCTTACATTCTCATGAAAGGATATAAATATATGATTCTTACAAAAAAACGGTTCGTTATCTCTAGTTAATTTATTGTAATTGCATCACTTTGCGCGATTACTTTATTAACAAAACCAAATACAAAACTAGATTCCTCAACTTCAAGTATAGAAACAGAAACGATTACTCTTTCATCAAGCAATAAAGAAGAAACTCAAACCTTTCGTTCATCTTCATTTAATAACTCAACTGTATTCAGAGGCGATACTGGTACATGCTTTGACTTTAGTGGCCAAGGTGACTTACATATTACAATTAAAAATACTGGTACAAACAGTTTTACCTATTCAATTAAATTCAAAGAAGATCGTTTAGTAAAACACACGTTACAGCCAAATGAAAGTAAATCCTTTCCTTTACGTTCACTCATCGCCAATCCTTTACCAGGTGAGTATTCATTATTTGCACATAATCAAGACGGTTCTGAAAGTAGTATGAATCTTGAAGTGCAGCCACAATAGAACAAAATAAAAAGGCTATCCTCTTATCAAAAGGATAGCCTTTTTATTTTGTAAAACGAGAATTCCCTCTTCTTTGAACAATGACATAATACATGGAATTATATCAACGATTCAACATAGAATACCGATTCACCGACAACGAAAAGCCTGTTCCTGAACGGAACAGACTTTATATTTCTTCATTACGACCGAAACGCCGCATCCGCCAGCATAGATAGTGTTGCATCATCCATCGGCGGATTGTGTAGTCCTGCTCTTACGTTTAAATAATAACGATGAAGCGGATTTTTTTCTGATAAACTTTTCGCCCCGACAATACGCATTGCTTTATCTACAATAGATATTGCCGCGTTCGTTACAACATATTTTGCAGCTGCTAGTTCGGCTTGCAATGATAATTTATCTTCTGCCTCATCGTATTTTTTCGCAATTTGATATAAAAAGACACGAGCTTGCATAAGCTCAAGTTCTAATGCTCCAACTAACCTTCTAACATTCGGTAATAAACTTATAGAATGATTTAAACTGTTTGGCTTGTATGATACCGCAAACTGAACTGCATAATTTCTTGCTGATTGTGCAATTCCTAAATAACATGCTGGTATATGTAGCAACCAGCCAATACCCTTAGCTTTAACTTTTGAACCCTTTATATCAGTGAAAAAGCGATCTGGTATCTCTACATTTTGTAAAACGAGATCATGGCTCGCAGTTCCTCGCATTGCGATGCTATCCCACGTTTCTTCAATTGTCACGCCTTGCGTATTCTTTGGAATGACAAACTCTCCGATATCTTCCTGGCCTTCAATACTTGCTGAAATGATAAAATAATCAAGTACTGGTGCCATTGTCGTAAACGTTTTTCTTCCATTTATAATCCACTTCTCACCTTTTTTGACAGCTAACGTCTCTGGTTTCCCGCCGCGCGTAGGACTACCTGTATTCGGCTCTGTCGCTGCTCGATTAAAAAGCGCACCATTACGTACTTCTTCACAAAACCAAGTGAACATTTCCTCATTCCAAGAACGATTTTCAGCTAATTCCTTTACAATGCCAAGGTGCCATCCAATCGATAATGCGGTAGCACCGCAGCCTTCTGCTATTTTCTCTTGAAATAAAACGAAGTCATATAAAGAAATCGCATTGCCTCCCAATTCTTTTGGCAACGTTAATTTCGTATATCCGATATCTTTCAAATTATTAATATTTTCATACGGAAATGATCCTAATTCACTTAGTTGATGCTCCCTTTCCATGAACTTCGGAATCAATTTATTTATTTGTTCAATAACTAAAGATTGTTCTTCTGTTTCAACAAATGAGAGTGCCATACTATAATCTCCTTTATCCCGCTATTTGCGGGCAGTAAAACTCCCACCTCAAAATTCAGGTGGAGAAAAGAGGTTAGGTGGGAGTCGGGCTACCCGTAAACGCCCGATTGGTGAAGGCTAATAATCAGTGTGGGATGACCCCCCACTGATTAAAGTTTCACTTTATGTCCGATTCATAAACCGTTCATTTTGTCATTATGATTATATGAAGTTACTTCTCTATTGTTTCACTATTCCGATAAAAATACAATGCTTTTGAACAATAAGAAAAGTTCCTATAAAAAAGATAGGTTCTTTTCTTATATTAATCCCCTTTCAATGCCTTTAATGGCAAAGAGGTTACATATCCAATATACGAGCATAATTCTTTAAAAAAGAAAGGGATTTCTGTATCTAACGTTTTATACGCTGACGTTGGAGTTGGTGATGCATACGCTTCAATTTTAATATGTTTTGCAATTTTCATTGCACGTTTCATATGAAGTGGATCACTCACAATCGTATATGTGCGTATTCCGTTCTCTATTCCAACTTGCTTTGCATTCTTTAAATTGTCCTCTGTGAAAAGGGATTTTGTTTCAATTAGAATATCCTCTTCTTTCACACCATGTTTCAGTGCATACACTCTAGCAGTACGCGCTTCCTCAAGCTCTGCCTCAAACTTTGTACCGCCTGTGAAAATAATCTTTTTAATATTACCGTTCTTATATAAGGAAATTGCATGATTAATTCTTTCTTTAAATACAGGAGATGGTTTTCCGTTCCATGAAGCTGCTCCCAGCACGATACCAGCATCTGTCTTCACACCATCATCTGTTTTAAAGCGATAACTCCAAATATCGTAAGCTGCATAACTTACATATAAAATAATAGAACAAATCATAAGCAAGAATACTTGCAAGATTCTTCTTTTCTTACTTTTCTTATTTTCTTTCATTTATAACTGCCTCCGTACATCATCCATACTTCTATATAAAAACGTATATATCAAATCATTTTGTTTGAATTTGTTTAAAAGAAGGAATTTTTCTTATCATATATATGCATTAAAGGGTTTTCATTTAAAATTGAGGATTATCAATTCATTTTTCGTTTGCGGTTTTCATTACATTTGTGTAATTTATAAGTTTATTACCATACAACTACATTGTAACGAATTTTTTATCATAATGGAATGATGAAACAAAAGTAAATAAAAGAAGTAACTGTTTTGTAAGAAAAAAGGTATATTTTTCAACTAGACGATCCATACACCTTTCTTAATATGAATTATTGTTTTTCTTTATACGATTCTAATTTTTCTAATAACCGTTCCTTTACAGCTGGCCATTCATTTGCAATTATACTATATACAACTGCATCTCTAACATGCCCACTCGGTAATTTTCTTTCGTTTCTAAGTACGCCCTCTTTTACTGCGCCGAGTCTTTCAATTGCTCTTTGTGCTTTTTCATTTCGTGCATCCGTCTTAATTTGTACTCTCCGCATATGCAACTTTTCAAAAGCATATTGTAATAACATGTACTTACATTCTGTATTCATACTCGTACGTTGCACACTTGGGTCGTACCATGTTTTCCCTAATTCCACCGTTTTGTCTTCAACTGAAATGTTATATAAGCGTGTACTCCCTACTATTTCATTCGTCTTTTGATCCACAACAACAAATGGTAAATCCTTCCCTGCCCCATAAGCTTTTATCGCCTTTTGAACATATTGCTGCATATCTTGAACAGTATCCATTTTAGAGATTAAATACGCCCAAATGTCTCGATTTCCTTCCACGATTGAAAACATTTTTTCGACATCATTGCTATCCATTAACCGTAACTTTGCTCTTTCATGATTAATTTCCATTTATTACCCCTCCTCTCTTGTAACTATATCATACAAAATAATAACGTATTATTAATATATAATAAATTAAACACCATAAAAAAGCTCGCCTTTCTTTAAAGCGAGCTCATTCGTTATAGAAGTATGTATGCAATCGGCGTAATAATAAGCAACGTTAAAATCGTTCTTTGCACATATAAAATAATAAGCTCAGATACTTTTAACGGAATGTCTGTCGACAAAATACAAGGAATTGAAGCGGAGAAAAACAATATAGATGATACCGAAACAACCGCAATGACAAACTTTGTCACGAGTGGTGCACTTACAACTAATAATGATGGTAAAAACATTTCTGCAATACCAACTGATGCTGCTTTTGCAGCTAGTTCCGCTTCTGGAAGTTGTAAAGCCCATGTAAATGGATAAAAAATATAACTAATCCAATCAAATATTGGCGTAAACTTTGCTAAGACGATTCCAATTAGTCCTACTGACATAATCGATGGTAATATTCCCATCGTCATTATAAATCCGTCTTTTAAATTCACTGCGATATTTTTCATAATACTTGGCGCAGATTTCGATACTTCTAATGCATCTTCCCAAGCTCGCTCTAACATTTTCTCTTTATAAACGGGCTCTGGGAACCCTTCTTCCGTTACATATGTATCTGGTTTTCTACTAAGTGGTGGGATTCTTACGGTGATAGCAGTTACGATGAATGTTACAACAAGAGTAGTCCAAAAATAAACATTCCATAAATGCATAATGTCAAATGTTTTTGCGATGATGATCATAAATGTTGCGGATACTGTAGAAAAACCTGTAGCGATAATTGCTGCTTCTTTTGTCGTATACTTCCCTTCTTTATACACGCGATTCGTAATAAGAAGTGCAAGCGAATAACTCCCCACAAAGGAAGCGACCGCATCAATTGCTGACCGTCCTGGTGTTTTCCATAACGGTCTCATAATTGGACGGCAAAACGTACCGATAAATTCAAGTAATCCGTACCCGACCAATAACGCTAAAAAAGCCGAACCAATTGGCACGAGTAAACTAACTGATATTACTAGTTTTTCATACAAAAACGGCCCTACATCTGGTGCAAAGAACCAATCTGGCCCTATTTTCAAACAATATAATATACCAAAAACAACACCTACTACTTTTAAAATAGAAAAACAAATGTCTACGATAGATGTATTCCATTTCTTCGTATAAAATGGATAAATCGCACCAATTATCATTACAAGTAATGCGTAATATGGTACTACAGAAGGAACTGAAGTCCTAATCCATGATACGATATGATCAATCATAATGGACGAAGCACCATTTATCGTAACTGGTACGAAAAACATAAACACCCCAACTAGACTAGCAAGTATAAACCAAAGTATAATCCCCTTCTCTCGCCCTGTCTTAATTACATTCCTTTTTAATTCAATTTCACTCAAAATTCGACACCCCCCTATTATCTAAATATTCTGTATAATAACGTTAAATCCCTTCTTTTAATTCTGAATATTTAATCATGTAAAAAAGCCTATTTTGAAATATACAATCAAAATAAGCTTTTTCTATTACCTCTTATAATCATCCACAATTACTTGAATGACACGATAAGATTCTTCTGCCACTTTTTTATTACTATCCCTATTCGCATCATATGTAATTAACGCCTTCCAAAGTGCCCATCCTCTCGCTCTATTCCACATTTCTTCATCTATACGCAATACTTCTTTAAATACGTTTCTACTATTCTTATCAAAAAACGTCCATGCCATCGCTGCATCACAAGCCGGATCTCCTACTCCTAAAATACCAAAATCAATTACGGCACAAAGCTTTCCATCCTTAACGAGTAAATTCCCTGGTGCAACATCTCCATGAATCCAAACTGCTTTACGCTCCCACGTTGACTGAAGTGCTAAATCCCAAAGATGCTTTAATAATGTCTCATCAAAAACATCCTTATTATTTTCAATGGCTACTCTTGCCTCTTTATCGTATACAGATATAAGCCCGCCTCGGTAAAAATTATGTGCTCCAGCTATTGGTCCGTTACTCGCATCAATTGATTGTAACTCTATTAAAAATGAGCCTAAGTCCGCCGCAAATTCATCTAAGTCACGAACATTTTCTTTCGTAACGGTCTCCCCCTCGATCCACTTATTAATAGACCAAGGCCATAGATATTCTTCAGATGGATTCCCTTTCACAATTGGTGCAGAAATTGGTAAAGAAAGTTCCTTACTTAATATTGGAAGCCACTTATTTTCTTTCTCTACTTGCGGTGCATATGCTGCATCACTTGGCAATCTTACACTCATCTCATCCCCTAAGTGAAACGTCCTATTATCATGCCCACTAAACTTTACAGGTTTCACTTCTAAATGGGCCCATTCGGGAAACTGTTGTTGTATTAACTGTTCAACTAAACTTACGTTAATTTGATTCATTCACTCTCCTCTTTTCTTTTGAAACTTACTAAGTCCATCCGTACTGCCAACATAGTCAAAACCACTTCTCTTATAAAAATCATTCAATATACGATTATGCCGGACGCAATCTAACTTCAAATACTCTTTGTCATGTTGCACATTCTCTTCTACCCACCGTATAATCCATTCTCCTATTCCATCCCCCTTATACTTCCGTTTCACCGCAAATCTATGAATATATAATGAATTAGAAACTTCCTCTTTTCCAAAAATATGTTCATCCCATTCATTTTGTTTAGGAGAAGCTGTAACCGTACCAACTATTTCATCTTCTTTCATAACAACATATGTATATTTCTCTCTTATACATTCTAGTATTTCAGCCGTAGCTTCCTCTCCTAAAAGATACTGCCACTGATCCACTTCTTTATATTGTAGCCATTGTGCTACTTCTTTTAATAAAATGATAATACTATCACTTTGATCTTCAGTAGCAATTCGAATTGTATATTCTTTACTTATATTTCTCTCCATATTGCCGTTCCCCTTTCAAATTGCTACCATACTGACATACGAGTCCTTCCATCATTTTCATCTGTAATATATTCTACATAAAATCCTTGATTCAGTGCGTTTTCATATATCATTTCAATCTCTTCTTGGTTTTTTGCATAAATTTGTATGTAATCACCCTCCGCTACTAATACGACTACTTCACACTTACTCTTCTTAAATTCTTCATATGTTTCAATTTCTCCTAGTACTTTCCCTTTTGGATATGCTTTTAAGTCTACAAATAAAAGATAATATATGTTATCTTTTATTTGCCTTTTTAATTCTGATCCTTCCATGATCTCGTTATCTTCTGAAAATAATTCTGGACCTAATTCATTCCCTATTATTATATAAGCTTCCTCCCTTCCCATGACTTGCCAATCAAATGCAGTAATATCAATTGGCTTTAACACTTTCCAAAGTAAATTATCATATCCATCTAGAATATCTACTGTAATCCCTCTTTTCATATGTCTGCTCCTAGCTTATTTATTTTTGTTTCATACATTATATATCAAATTTAATTACTATATTTTGTCGATACCTATGCACAGCACATCATAAAAAACCGCTCCACTACTAGTGAAACGGTTTCCTTCTGCTTACATTTACATATCTTATTCAATTATTGCACTGCGTTTTAAAATAATTTCTAATATGTTCAGCACATCAGCCATTCATTTTTAACACTCACTTCGTTTTCACAAAATAATATAAAAACCACACCGCATGATTTTGTTCATCTGCTGCTATTCTGCGCAATAGCTCTTTCATAGATGCATCTGCTGCTTCATCTGAAATTTCCAAGTAAAAATCTACGGTCTTTTGCTCATCTTGTATAGCGAACTCTAATCCCTGTAAGTACGTATTAGGGCAATTTTCCGTAATCTGTGGTTTCGGCTGTCTGCCAGTTAAATTCGTATAGATTTGTACAAAATGATGAAAATGCCTTATTTCATCATTACGGATTTCAAGAATTTGTTTTTGTTCTACTTGATTTGGAGCCATGTTAGCTAATTTTGCATAGCAACTTATAGCGCTATACTCTCCGTTTATAGCTTTTTCAATATCACTAATTAGCTTATCATTCTGTCTATACCAATCATCATAATTCGAATTATACATCGTATCCCCTCCATTATTTCGCATAACATTTTATGCATTTTGAAATAGTAGGAGCATGTATACAAAAAAGAACAGTAAATACTAGTTCTTCACTCACCTTTAAAACATCGAAAAAGCCTATCTATCATTGAATTATTCCCCTATCGATTTCATCACAAAAAACCGCTTCACTACTAGTGAAACGGTTTTTATTTCTTAAGCATTTAATTCAGTTTTGTGTCCCTTTACCGCACTACGTTTTAAAGCACTTCCTAGTATGATAAACATACTTACTACTCCAATCCAAACGAGCACTGTAGTAGGAGTATCCCAAGTTAATCCTTTCCCAAAGAAGAATATTTCCCTGAGACCTTCTATCATGAATCTCATTGGTAACCAAGAGTAAATCCAATCTCGATAAAACGAGGACATCATTTCAGGCGCTAATGCTAATAGCGGTGCCCCAAAGAAAAGTAATAGAGCGAATATACCTATACCCTTTAGTCCAACTAATGAAAGCACCGCAGAAATCATTAAGAAGAAACAAAAAGAAGTAATGGATAAGAATAAAGCCGTATCCGTGAAATTCGGGATATTTAATCCTACCATTCCATCCGCAATCCATGTAAGACCAAATCCAATTACAAGTGTAGCAATTGCTCCTGTTACTATTTGTTTTAGTTTCAATACGAAGTTCTCTTTTCTTGTACCCACTTGCGTTTTACTTATCGCAATAAAGATAATTGCTGCGCTCGCTAAACTTGCAATCCATAACGGCTGGAATAAAGACATTGGCGAGTTACCGTTCGCACTATTTTTGCCGATTTCATTCACATTTGTCACTTTCTTCGTAATAGGTGTTACTACATTTGAAACTTGGTCTGCTGTTAATGTAGCTCCTTTTGCTTTCAATCCTTCTAATAGTTGTGTACGAACAGTATTGTTCATATTATCAACGATCGCATTTAACATTTGTCCTGCCATAGTTGATGCTGCTGTATTCATTCCTTGATTGATGAATATTTCTACCTCTGGCGAAGATGGCTGTGGTGTTCGTAATGATGCTTGTTTTGTGCTAAAGTCTTTCGGAATAACCAATGCTGCATAATATTCTTGATTATTTAAGCCTTTTTGAACTGCTTCTTTATTTTGCACTTCTACCCACTTTACCGCAGGTTCTTCCTCTGATTTTGATGTCTTTTTCATATTATCAACAATCGTTTGCCCCATATTCATCTTCGGTTGATTCGGAATTTCTACTCCTTGATCCTCATTTACAATTGCGATTGGTAAGTTTTTCGGCTTAGGTTGAACGGTTGGAAATAATGTTAATGAAAAAATAAAAACAACAAGTAGTGCAATAACTGGAGATAACAATAAAAGTTTGTTTTTAAACATTTTCTTTTCTCCTCCTTTAATTTGATTTATAATAACCAACAACGTGTTGTTTATTTATATTTCGAATTATATGTTTAAGTTAAACCTTATACAATAATCAAAATTCGTGAATGTGTCGGTTATAAGACACTTTCTTTAAATGTGTTGGAAAAAATTAAGGAGGGACATGCTTTGCGCAATAGTAATTTAGATTTACGTGTTGTTCGTACGAAAACTGCCATACGAAATGCATTGGTGGAGTTAATTGAAGAAAAAGGTTTTGACGCCATTACAGTGAAAGATATTACTACGAAAGCAAACATAAATCGTGGTACATTTTATACACATTACCAAGATAAATTTGATTTAATGACAAAATGCCAAGAGGAAATTATGCATGAGTTTTCTAACATTGCCAAACAGAAATTCCCGGAAGTTATTGCTGAACTTGGATCAAATCCTTCTCCGACAACGCCGTTTGTACTTATCACTTCTATCCTTGAATTTCTAAATGAAAATAGTGATTTTATGAAAGCTGTACTCAGCCCAAAAGGGGATTTATCTTTCCAAACAAAACTGAAAGACTTTATGTGGAAAACACTAAACACTATTTGAAGATACAAACGGTGCTCTCATTAATAAGGAAAATTTACTCGTTCCAAGCGAATACTTAGCTTCTTATATGGCATCTGCTCATATAGGCGTCATTCAACAATGGTTAAATAATGGACAAAAAGAAAAACCGGAGGAAATTGCTCGTATTTTATCAACAATCGCCGTTCATGGACCTTTCTATGCAGCTGGCTTAAAGAAGTGAGCTGTTGCAAAATAAAAAGATCATCCACTACATATAGCGGATGATCTTTTTATTCATTTGAAGCACAACTACAGTATCTCGATATACCCTTCCGTTCCATGTACCCGAATTCGTTGACCGTCTTTTATTAGTTTCGTAGCATTCTCTACTCCGACGACTGCTGGTAATCCATATTCACGTGCAATAACTGCTCCATGTGTCATGAGCCCACCAACTTCGGTGACTAACCCTTTTATAGACACAAATAACGGTGTCCAGCCAGGATCAGTAAAGGCAGTAACTAATATATCTCCATCTTCTAAATTCGCTTCTTCCATGTTTAAAATAACGCGTGCTCTTCCCTCTATAACTCCTGAAGAAACAGGCAAACCTACAATCGCATCTGCTGGGAGGTTTTCTCGTTTATATTTACCTGTAATGATTTCTCCATCAGACGTCATAACGCGGGGAGGCGTTAGTTTTTCATATAATTTGTAATCATTTTTTTGTTTATGAATAAGCTCGTAATCTAGTTTATTCGTAAGGACAACTTCGTGAAGTTCTTCAAAAGTTAGATAGTATATATCTTCTACTTCATCAATAACTTTATTTTTCACGAGTTGCTCGGCTTCTTTCAATATTGCCTGCTTATATATGAAATAGCGATTAATCATACCGTATTTTGGATATTCACGATAACCGATAAAATTCCGGATGTTACGAATCATTCGCTTCGTCTCTTCTACTTTTTGTTTACCATCCGGCAAATGCTGCAATCGATCTACTAACTCTTCTTCTTTTTGCAAAGCTTCTTGCAACCCTTCTTCAAACTTCCGTTTACTAGCGCCAGCTTCAAAGTCTCTTATATTATTTAAAATCATTGGGATAATGGTTGTTGGCTTTTCACTCCAGCGCGTTTTCGTAATGTCGATTTCTCCGCTGCATCTCATTCCGTATTTATTTAGAAAAGTTAGAATGGCATCTCGAGCTTTTTCTCCGCCTTTAAATTGAACTAATTCATCTAAAAAGTTATCATTTTCTACATGTTGTAAATACGCAATAACTTCTGGATATGGCCGAATCACATCAGCAACATCGAGTAATGCTAGCCCCATTTCAGACGTAATATTGTTTTGTACTGATTGAGAAAGTGTGTCTGCTGCATTCTTTTCGCCTAACCATTGCTCCATTTTTTCATTGATCCATGTTGAAGCATCCATACCTGCCATAATGACAGCCATACTTTGCGGATGAAATAATATTTTCTTTAATTGCTGCATATCTTCCAAAATAAAATCAAGTACATCCACCCCTGATTTCGTTTGCATGTTTCGTTTTAACTCTTCAATTGATGCTTGATTCATTTCTATTAAATCCGTAACGATTGCTGGATTGTTTTCGACTTGTGGTTGCGAACTTGCAGGTGGTCCACTTTTACCAACACTCTTTTCTTTTTCATCATCTGGTAACAATGTAATAAAATCATCTCGCTCGACTACAGTCGTTAATGCATCTTTAATAAGCGGTTCCGAATTCCCTATCATATTTAATAAAAGTTCTCTACTAGTAGGCGAAGCCAATCTTTGTGCGACATCAACAAACAACCTTCCTCCAGCTTGAAACCTCTGTCCAAAAGATGTTAACTGGAATAAAGACATTCCTAATGGCTTCAAGGGATCGGTCATCATTTGCTGGTGACCAACCGATACATACACATGATTTTCCCCATCATTTACTTCTGGTATTGGATATAAAGTCGTGATTGGGCGACTTTGGACAATATAAAATGTATCATCCACTAAACACCATTCAATATCTTGCGGACAACCAAAATAAGCTTCAATCTGTCTTCCAATCTGTGCTAGTTGTAAAATTTGTTGTTCAGACAATGTTTGAATTTTTTGCTGAGCCAGATCAACCTGTTTCGTCTCCGTTCCGCCCTCTTTTAAAGCATAAATAGCTAATTTTTTAGTTGCAATCATCTTTCCAGTAATTTCGCCTTCTTTTACTTTATAATTATCGGCAGAGACCAGTCCTGATACTAACGCCTCACCAAGTCCAAAACTGGCATCAATTGATACTACCTTTCGGTTAGAAGTAACCGGATCAGCAGTAAATAAAATTCCCGAAGCCTCAGGGAAAACCATTTTTTGAACGACAACACATATAGAAACTTGATTATGTTCAAAATCATTTTGCATGCGGTACATAACTGCTCGCTCTGTAAATAAAGAAGCCCAGCACTTTCTTACATGCTGCAAAATCGCTTCTTTTCCGATGATATTTAAATACGTATCTTGTTGACCTGCAAACGAGGCATATGGTAAATCTTCAGCAGTGGCACTAGAACGCACTGCATAAGCATGTTCATTTCCAAAACGAGAGAGATAATGAGCTACCGCTTCCGCTACATCAGAAGAAATTTCTACTCCCATAATGGTTTCTCTAATCTTCTTACTGATTTCACCAATTTGATCTCGGTCCTCTATTTTCAACATTGTTAGTTGATTCAATAAAGCTTGAAACACTTCATTTTGTTCGATGGCTTTTTCGTATCCTATCGTTGTAACACAAAACCCTTCTGGCACTTGTATCCCTTGAATATTTGATAATGCCCCTAAATTCAATCCTTTTCCGCCAACGAGCGAAAGCTGCGTTTTTTCTATTTCCTGAAAATCGAGAACGAAAGAACTCATTTAACATCTCTCCTTACTGTGCATGTGTTCTTGATTGTAGCAGTAGTAAATGAGAATAAACAGTCTATTTTGAACTTGATTTACATGATATAATTAAGTTAGGAAGAGATGATTTTTTATTTCTCCCCCTCTAATTCACTTCAATTACATCAACAAACTTAAACATCCTTTGATTATGAAAAGCATCGGTACAAGTAATCGTCTTATTTAATGGATTTATATCAGCTACTGTTATGTAATTTTTATATAGATAGCCCTCTTTATAATATGTAAGTAAAACCTCTTCTTCACCTAAATATGAAATTAACAGCTTATTTTCAATCCTTTCTTTTGCATCTTGCGTTAAAATTGGACGCGGGACTTTTGTTTGCTCCTGTATCATTTCTTTAATACAGACGAACTGCTCTGGCATACTAGCAAACGGTTGCCACTTTACCATTCCTCTTCCTTTTGGCATATTAGCATTTCTCACGATTTGTGCCCTCCTAATAATGTGTTTCTGTATCTTGCTGTTGCGACGCTTGTGTAAGAAATCCCACGTAAAATACTGTTCTTACCAAATCGTGTTCGAATTTCGTCCATAACCTTCGTTAATCTCATTTCTTTTTCTCTTTGTATAATGTTATCGAAAAGCGAAATTTGCTCTTCTCCTTCATGTATTAAATTTGTTAAGGAAAGACTTATCGAGCGAATCGGCTCTCCTGTATGCCGTTCGTATAAAAAATATGTACAAACATTATAAATATCCATCGTTAAATTGGTTGCTCTATTTAACGTATGTGCCTTTCTTATTCCCCCACCATATTCCTTGCTATACCCGACTGAAAAATGAATCGTTTGCGCGTATTTCTTTTCCCTTCTCAACCTATAACAAACTTCTTCTACATGCTCTAATAAAATAACGATGAACTCTTCTATCGAATAATCCCGTAATAATATTTGGCTTTTCGCTATAGATGTTGTCGCTGGAACGTATTTCTCTGCTATTCTGCTAAAATCAATCCCGTTACTATGTAGATGTAATTCTTCCCCTATTACACCGAAAGATTGCTTTAAATATTTCAATGGATACTCTGCTAGTTCTCCAATTGTATGTATACCTTTTCGATTCAGCTTCATTTCCGTTTTATACGATATACCCCAAAATTTACTGAGTGGTCTAATACTCCATAACTTCTCGGGTATATCGTCATATGTCCAATACGCTATTCCATCTTTATTCTTTTTCGCTTCCACATCCATCGCTACTTTACTCAATAATAAATTCGGTCCGATACCAATCGTACTTTCGATCCGTGTACGTTCATATATTTCTCGCTTGAACTTTAAAGCAAACTCGCACGGATTACTCGCAAACAAATGAATACTTGCAGTCATATCCATAAAAAACTCATCAATACTATATTGGTGAAAATCTTCCGGCGCAACATACTGTAAAGCTAAGCCTGTTATGTAAGTTGAACACTTCATATACGTATGCATAATGGGATTCACAATAATAACATCTGGCCGCTTCGGTATTTCATACAACCGTGCCATTTTCTTAATTCCTAACGCTTTTAATGGCGGTGTTGCCGCTAATACGATTGATCCACTGCGGTTTACATCTCCTACGACAGCCAATTTTGTATATCGTGGATCAAGTCCTTTTTTTATACATGACACGCTTGCATAAAAGCTACGAAGATCTACACATAAAATAATGCGATTCGGTAAAAGAGAATAATCATACAAGGTTATCACTCCCAACAAAAGAACGTTTGTTCTTATTATATACGAACTAACGTTCTTTTTGAAGGTATTTTCATGAAAATTTCGGTTAAAATAACCGTTATTAAAATCTTTTTAAGAAAAACTTAAAAAATTTCCCTCTATATTCATAAGAACTATTTTCTATACTTAAAAATGTAAATAGATAAAAGGAGAAACAACTGAATTCTTCGTGAATAAGCACAGTATTTTAGAACCCATTCTTTAGTATTCAAAAAATTCCTGTATTTAAATAAATATTTTCATATTAGGAATATACTTATATAAGAAAGACTTATTTCGAAAAAGAATACTATTTAGTAGTGCTTTTTTATAGAAAATAAAATATTATTGGTTATTTTCTCAACGTTGTTTTTCTAGTTTTATCATTCAAATTTAGACACATATTTATCTAACCTACATAAACTAAAAGCGTATAATTGCATACTTTATCTATTTTTTATAACAATATCTCGAACGGACTATCATGAATCATAAATTTAATAAATCGGATACATTAATCTTTTTCAAGAAAGATTGTTTATCTGTGTTTTCCTTCTTTAAGAGAGACAGCAATTTCCCCTAATCGAATCTCTAATTACATAATTTTGTACGAGAAAGGAATTGAATTTATGCACAACTTTAATTTCATTTGTGAACAATTTGCTACAATACTTAAAGGGAAAAGTAAAATAAGTCATGTTGGTTGTTCGGTGTCTTTTCACCGCGATTTTAGAGTGCTTGTACAAGGAAAACCAAGTACCTATGTAGTACCCGCCGGAGTAAGTTTTGAATCGTTGGATCAAAATGGTGATGCATTAAATTTAGGCGAAATCGCTGTTCTACAAGAAGAGATTCCTGCATTTATGAGTTCCATTGTGCAACAAGGAATTATTGTTAGTGCTTTACATAATCACTGGCTGTACATGAATCCCTTAATTATGTACATTCATATCCAATCGGTAGAGCCCCCATTACATTTTGCAAAAAAGTTGGCGAATTCTTTTTTGTCCTTAAGTAGCTATCCTATCGCTAATAACGAGGGACATTAATTGGTGTTTGGGATGTATTTACATCTTATATTTCCCATATGTGTGAAGATAATAAAATCGTTTCACTTTGTACCCAAAAATAAAAAAGACTGCCTAACAAATTTTCAGATAGGCAGTTGTTCAAGTTAGGAAAATAAAGTATCGTACTGTTTTATAAACAAAAATATGTTAATCTACTTCAGCTTTATTTTCTCTTATTCATATATTCTTCTAAAGTTAGTTTTTCCTTGTATATTTTTTCAGCAACATCCCCTACATAGCGAATGTGCCAAGGTTCATACGCATAAACAGTTATATTTTCTTTTTCCCTCGGATAACGAATGATAAATCCCGCACGATGCGCATTTTCTTTCAGCCATTTCCCTTCCTTAGTCTTAGCAAACGATAGCTCTAGTTCATTATTTGCACTTTTTGAAGAAACATCCATCGTTAAGCCTGTTTGATGTTCGCTATGTCCTGTTTTTTCAAAAAAGGACTCCCTGTACGTTCAAGATATCGACTTTTGTTTACTTCATTGTTTTCGGCACTCTGCATCTAGACGGTATATCCATTGGCCACGGTAAGACGCTATTTCAAATCCACAAAAAATAGATTACCTGCACACTAAAAAGTATAGCGCACAGGTAATCTAGTTGTTTTTAAGATTAATAAAAAACTAATTTATTCTTTGAATTCTTCCATCAATAATAGGTTGAATTGGTTCTGTTGCTTGTTTTATATAATCTACTAATGCTTCAAAATCAGTTGGTCCTGTTTCAGCATCTTTCCCGTTTTTAAAGGACACAAATCCATCTCCTCCTGAAGCTAAAAATGCGTTCGCAACGACGCTGTAAGTTTTAGAAGGAATAATTTCTTCTCCATTTGTTAAGCGAATACTTGTTACTTTTTCTCCATTAGGCTTGTTCGCATCCCAAGTGTATTGGATCCCTGAAATTTGAAGCATTCTTGTTATGTCTTTTTGCCATTGTTGATTTAAAATATCACGAATGTCTTGACCCGTTAAATTTACTTTTATTAATTGATTTCCGAATGGTTGAATACCATATATCTCTCCCCATGTAATATCACCAGCATCTAAGTCATTACGAATACCACCAGGATTCATAAGAGCAATTTGGGATTGCATTGTTGTACGCTGGGCATCAGCAACTAAATTTCCGAGAGTAGATTCCCCAGACATATTTAGTTTGCGATCTAGTGGAGCAATAGATTTACCTACAACTTCATTGACAAGAGGTGCAATTTTTTCTTGATATTTCTCCATCTTCTTCTTTATTTTTTTATCAGGCTCTATGCCTTCATGGTAAGTTGTAACAATTTCTGCTATCTTCTCAACAATATCTTGTGTCTTACGATCAATCTTTACATCAACATCAGCAAAAGCCATACCATAAGAATTTGCTTGTACGACAAGTTTATTATTAACAGTTCCATTTACATAGGTATGGCTATGCCCTCCAAAAATAACATCGACTTCTGGATCAGTCTCATTTGCTAATCGGACGATATCACCATTTGTTACGCCGTTCCCATCTGTTGTACCTCCGTTATGCGCAAGAACAACGATAGATTTAACGCCTAGTTTTTTTAATTGCTTTACGGATTTGTTAATAGCTTCAACTTCATCTGTAATTTCCACATTCTTTAGCATAGTAGGCATAACAAGGTTAGGAACATCCGTTGTTACGACTCCGATAAATCCAACAGGAACTCCTTGTACCTTTTTTATAGTGAATGGTGGTAAAAATAAACGACCAGTGGATTTATTATAGAAATTTGCGGCAACATATGGGAATTTTGCTCCTTTAAAATTTCCTGTTTTCTCATGGTACCCACCATAAATAAGGCGGTTCATTTCCGCAACACCTTCATCAAATTCATGATTTCCTATAGTTCCAACATCGAATTTCAAATCATTTAGAAATTCAATCGTAGGTTCGTCTTGTAATAATGCTGAAACAGGAGTACTTGCTCCAACAACATCGCCAGCATGTACCTTTAATGTATTCGGATTTTGTTTTTCACGATCACGTAAATAAGCTCCTAAGTACTCAATTCCCCCTGCATCTTTATTGTTAATTTTTTTTACAGTGTCTAGTTGCCCATGAAAATCGTTAATACCGAGCATTTGCACATCTATGTAGCGGTTTGGTTCTGTACTTGCTTGGGCTGAAGGCGCAGCAAATACACTAGTAAAAGTAACTGTACTTAGTGCTAAAGCAACTGGAATAATTTTTTTTAACATAAAATTTCTCTCCCCTAATTAAAATCTGACATAATACGATGTTATTTTAATATATTAAGAGAATTATTTCTATAAAAATTCAACTAATTATAAAAATTAATAAAATTTTATTGTTTTCTGACAAAATATTTCTTCCTCAAAAATGTGAAGGTGTAAAACGACAATTTTTAGAGGGAGATGATTATTTGTAGGCTGTAAGCCTACACTTTTGGATTAGGATATAAAGGCCCCCACTCAACTTAAGAAACTTCACTACCCAAAAGAAGAAAATGTGCATTTCTTTATTTTGAGGATTATTCAAAATATTATCTTGATAGTAATACAGCAATCCACCTAAGAGACCTAAAAAACTCTAATTAATACATTTTTGCTGTTAAGAAGAATATTCAATTCGAAACTAATGAGTATATATCAACCTAACATCTCAATATCACCATTTAAAAATGAATAGAAATTTCATAATGGAAGATTACCGTTGTGCACTACTCCTAATTTAAAAAGATACTCCTGGATTTATCCAAGAGCATCTTTTATAAAGCTTTATTTTTACTTGTTTATAATTTATCAGTTAACAATTATATAGTTGTAATCAGTCCTTTAAAAATAATAGGAGTGCTTCATTAAATTCTTTGGCATGCGTTGCATTTAGCCCATGTGGACCACCCTTTATTAACGCTACTTTAGAATTTGGAATTGCTTCATGTGTTAACTTCCCACTATATTCAAATGGTACAGTTGCATCTGAATCACCATGAATAACAAGGGTAGGTATATTAACCTTGGCTAAATCGCCTCTGAAGTCTGTTTTGCTGAAAGCAGCGATACAATCTAGTGTTCCTTTAGGTGATGCACCCGCAGCGATATCCCTATTATAAAGTCGAAATGGTTCACTAACTAAGTCAGTTCGATCTTCAGCAGCAAAAAATCCTTTCGTAAACTCATCAAGGAATGCTAGGCGATCACTTTTTACTCCATTTTCAAATCCTTGAATTGCTACATCATCTAATACCCCCTCAGGATGATCTGCTGACTTGTAAAGGAATGGTGGTACAGCTCCTGCAAATACAGCCTTCTCTACTCTATTGGTTCCATATTTTCCAATATACCGAGCTACCTCGCCTCCACCCATAGAAAAACCAACAAGTGTGACATTTTGAAGCTCTAAATGTTCTAATAGTTGATGTAAATCAGAAGTAAGGGTATCATATTCATACCCTTCCCACGGCTGAGATGATTTTCCAAAGCCTCGACGATCATATGTTATAACTCTGTATCCAGCCTCAACAAGAGCGGGAACTTGGTATTCCCAAGATCGACCACTTAACGGCCAACCATGAATTAGTACAACTGGTTTTCCTATGCCATGATCCTCATAATATATCTCAATTGGTGCTTGATTTTCGGTTCCTACAGTAATTTTCGCCATTCTTCTACCTCCAAAAAATATTTTAATATATATCCTTTTCTTCAATAATCCGGATGAATCTCCTAACCTATTTATGCGTGTTTATGTTGTTAACTCTAAGCATGAAACTCTATTGTTCCAATGAATTCATTCTCTGTTTATGGAACAATTCCCCATCTAATAACTTTTTCATCACAAAATAATTGCTGAATATTCCTCATATTCAATTCTAATAACAAAAATAGGTGACTATCAATACTGTTCTATCTATAGAATGTATAGGTAAAACCAATCAATTTTATGGTGAAAATAACTATAGTCACCATCTATCCGAATTATAGATAATTTAGAATTGATTAATGAATCGGTTTTCAAATACTATAAATTTGTATAGCGCTTCATATTCTGTGAATGCTGTTATAACTAATATTATCTTTCAGCTTAGTTACAAACTAATCGTAACAAACGAAGAAAATCATGATAATATTCGACTATTTAAACTTTCTTCGATTACTTAATTTTTAGGAGGAATACATAATGGCTGATCTCTATTCTCGTATTAACAAAGATGATGCTGTCGTTCTTTTAGTAGATCATCAAACTGGTCTTATGTCCGGGCTAGTACGTGACTATGGTGTTGATGAATTCAAGAACAATGTTTTAGCTCTTGCTCACACTGCTAAGTTTTTTGATTTACCAGTTATTTTAACAACAAGCTTTGAAAACGGACCTAACGGACCTTTAATGCAAGAATTGGTTGATCTCTTTCCTCACTCACAAAAAATAGCTCGACCTGGACAAATTAACGCATGGGATAATGATGATTTTGTAAAAGCAATCGAAGAAACTGGAAAAAAACAACTTATCATCGCGGGCGTAGTTACGGACGTTTGTGTTGCTTTCCCGGCACTTTCCGCTATAAAAGCTGGATATGAAGTATTTGCTGTTACTGATGCTTCAGGAACTTTCAGTAAACAAGTTGCAGATGCTGCCAATACTCGTATGGCACATAATGGCGTGCAACTTATGAACTGGTTTAGCGTAGCTTGCGAATTACAACGCGATTGGCGCAACGATGTCGAAGGTTTTGGCAATTTGCTTGCTAGTAATCTTCCAGGCTATCAAAATATAATTGGAAGCTATATGGGAGCTCAGCGAGATCTTAGTAAACAAAATGCATAAATGTATTTCAAAGAAATAGCTTTAAATCACTTTCAAAAAAATGGATAGTATAAATTTAGTGCTGATTAAATCAGCACTCTCTTTTAAATTAAAAAGTATAGTAAAGCTTTTATTTTTACGATTACAGCTTATATTGACAGAAAATACATTACTTTCAAAATTTAATCTTAAATAATAAAAAAGGAGCGTTTTATTATGAGTAATTTAGAATTGTTAAACCCGGAGAACAGCGCCTTAATCTTGATTGATTTTCAGCCTCAAATGACTTTTGGTGTTGCAAGTATTGATAGACAAACATTAATTAATAACGTTATGCTGCTTGCTAAATCAGCAAAAACTTTTAACGTACCTACTATTCTTACTACAGTTGAAACACGCAGCTTTTCTGGTTATTTTTGGCCACAAATTCTTGACATATTCCCAAACCATGAAATTATAGAACGTAGTTCAATGAACTCTTGGGAAGATCCAAAATTTGTTGAGGCAGTTAAAGCAACAGGTAGAAAGAAATTAATATTTGCAGCACTTTGGACTGAAGTTTGCCTTGCATTCCCTGTGCTTGAAGCAATTAAAGCTGGATATGAGGTTTATGCAGTTGATGATGCTTCAGGTGGTACTAGTTTGACAGCGCATAACGCTGCTATGCGTCGTGTAGAACAAGCTGGTGCAATTCCAGTGACAGCGATTCAAGTTTTACTTGAATACCAACGCGACTGGGCACGCAAAGACACTTATGATGCTGTAATGGAAATTGTAAAAGAACACACTGGTGCTTATGGTCAAGGCGTAGAATACGCATATACTATGGTGCATGGCGCCCTTCCAAGCAGGAAAATATGAAACAAGAAGGAGTAGCTGTCGGAGAGACTCATACAGGGAACACGATGGATGCTGGCGATCCAGTAACAACGATTGTTACATGGGAAATTCAAGAAGGTAGCGAAAAACAGTTTGAAACATGGAGACATGAAATCGAAGCTGCTGCTACTATATTCCCAGGGCATTTAGGCGTAAATCTAATAGTCCCCAATAACGAATCCAGGGAGTATACTGTTATTTTTCGTTTTGATACGTATGAGCATCTACGTGCTTGGCAAGAATCAGATGTTCGTCGAGATTTGTTAAAAACGGCAGAACAATTTCAAGCTACTAATCCAACTTACAAAACTGAAAGCAGTTTGGCTTATTGGTTTGTTACTCCGAAAACGCCAGTTCCACCGCCAAAATGGAAAATGTCTATTGTTACCCTTCTGGGTGTATGGCCTCTTAGCATGTTAGTTCCTAAAGTGATAGGACCTATAATAAAACATATGGATCCTATTATGTCAGCCTTTTTTGTTTCTGTATGTATAGTGTCCTTGCTATCATGGGTAGTTATGCCGATTTTCGGTAAATTATTTCATCCATGGTTACAAAATAATAGGAAGTAGACGAGGTGTGAACATGAATTTACCGGATATGATCTTATATAACGGAAAAATTACTACCCTTGATCCCTCTCAACCTGAGGTATCTGCTATCGCCATAACTGATGGTTTAATAACTGCAGTAGGTGGAGATGAGCTTCTTGATAGTGCCACAGAAAAAACAAAAAAAATAGACCTTAAAAGAAAGAGAGCTATTCCAGGCCTGAATGACTCTCATATACACGTTATTCGTGGCGGTCTTCATTATAATATGGAATTACGATGGGAAGGTGTCCCTTCACTTGCCATTGCTCTCGAAATGCTCAAAGAACAGGCAAGGCGTACACCTGCTCCTCAGTGGGTAAGAGTAGTTGGAGGCTGGTCTGAATTTCAATTTAAAGAGAGACGGCTGCCAACTTTGGAAGAGATTAATGCTGTTTCTGAAGACACACCTGTCTTTGTGCTACATCTTTACGATAGAGCACTTGTAAATCGTGCTGGGCTGCGTGCACTGGGATACACAAAAGATACCCCAGACCCTCCAGGCTGTTTAATTGAGCGGGATAAACAAGGTAATCCAACGGGCCTTTTAATTGCGAATCCTAACGCTTCTATTCTTTATTCAAGTTTGGGTAAAGCTCCAATACTTAATTTTGACGACCAGATTAATTCAACTCGCCATTTTATGCGCGAATTAAATAGATTAGGTATTACAAGTGCCATTGACGCAGGTGGCGGTTTCCAAAATTATCCTGATGATTACAAAGTTGTTGAACATTTAGCCGAGAAGGAACAATTAACTTTGCGTATTGCTTATAATCTATTTACGCAAAATCCTAATCATGAATATGAAGACTTTGCTTCATGGGCAAAAATTGTTTCTCCAGGTCAAGGAAATGATAAGTATAAAATGAATGGTGCCGGAGAAATGTTAGTATTCTCGGCAGCCGATTTTGAAAAATTTCAAATGCCACGGCCCGAACTAGCTACGATGATGGAAGCTGACTTAAAGAAAGTAATTTCTCTATTGGTAGAAAACCGTTGGCCATTTCGTTTACATGCAACTTATGACGAGTCAATAACACGTTTCTTAAATGTATTTGAGGAAGTCAACAAAGAAATTCCTTTTAATGGTCTACGATGGTGGTTTGACCATGCAGAAACAATCTCAGATCGCAGTATGGAACGTGTTAAGGCTTTAAATGGCGGTATTGCCATCCAAGACCGCATGGCTTTTCAAGGTGAATACTTTGTTGATTTATACGGAAAGGAAGCTGCAAAGCGTACTCCTCCGATTTATCGTATGTTAGACCTGGGTATACCTGTTGGTGCCGGTAGTGATGCAACCAGGGTTTCTAGCTATAATCCTTGGGTTGCTCTTTACTGGATGGTTGCCGGAAAAACCATTGGTGGTCTTTCGATATACGATGAAAAAAATAAACTTGATAGAAAAGTAGCCCTGGAATTATATTCAAAAGGAAGTGCATGGTTCTCTGGTGATGAAGGTAAAAAGGGAACCCTTGCAGTAGGTCAGTTTGCTGATATTGCTGTATTGTCTGCCGACTACTTTACTGTGCCAGAAGAAGAAATCAAAGACCTTGAATCATTACTCACCATTATGGGTGGGCAGGTTGTTTATGGAAATGATGAATTTAAAAATTTATCACCTGAACTGCCGCCAGCATCACCTGATTGGGCACCGACGGGAGTTTATGGTTATGGTGGTGCTAACCTAGCCCACACTATACTTTCTCACGATGCCCATGATCACAAGTTACATAGTTGCAGTAACCCTCTCCATCAACACACTCATACTGTAATAGGAAAAGATGGAACTAAATGGGGTATTGGTTGTACTTGCTTTGCTTTCTAAGTCAAAACCACCGGTATAATGCCGGTGGTTTTCTTTCTACAATAAGGGTTTGGATCCGAAGACGGATCCAAATAGTATTGGTATTAAGATCATAATGGTAATATGGGCTCTATGTAGATTCGAAATAGCAGTATATCCCTAACGAAATCTATTACTATGCAATAAGACCGAATAGTTGATTGATTAACTTGATTTGTTTTTTGACAGACTTCTTTCCTTGCAAAGTTTGTCCTTTTTCCCTTAAGTAAAAGTCAATGGTATTCCCATTTAAATCGGATACACCACACATATAAATCCACTGCCCTTTGACTTTAATATAGGTCTTATCCCAAGAATTATGTATCATTTTTAATTCTCACACTATAATCATTATTGTTTCTATTATACTGATACTTTTTCAGGCTCATTTAACTTCTGCATAAAGATACGTGCTGCAAAACTTAAAAATTTATCATCAAAGTGAATAAGATTAATATCCTGACTTGGTGTCGGATCAGTAATACGAACCATGCTCAAATTATCATTATTAACAAAGTCAACCAGTGAAAGAGGTATTATGGCAACCCCATGTCCATTGTATACAAGGCTCAATAGAGAAATAGAAGATTTTGTTTCTATGTTTGCTTCAGATAAAGATAACCCTAAACTCTCAGAATATATCTTAATAGATTCACGACAACTACATGAAACCATTATTCTACTGAGCCCTGCTAATTCTCGAAAAGAAACAAATGATTTTTCATTCAAAGGATGGTTTTTTGGAATTACAAGGACGAGCTCTTCGCTATACAAAAGGGTGCTTGTTAATGTGTCTGGAATTTGAGCACTACGTGTGATCCCTAAATCAATATTTTTGTCAACGATTTGATTTACAGCAACTTCGGACTCTATAATTTTTACTACAATGTTGGGATAATGTTGTTGAAACTTCATAATATAAGGTGTTAAATAAGTGAGATCCTCTAATAAACCTCCTATAGTAATCACACCTCTTTTTACACCCTTTAATTCAAAAATTTCATTATAAACGTCATCAAATTGTTGCATGATAAATTTTCCTTTATCAAATAGCAGCTTACCCGCTTCAGTCATTTTGATCCCTCTTCCAACTCGATGAAACAAGGGTGTATCAAGTTCACCTTCTAAAACACGTATTTGTTGACTTAAAGTCGGCTGTGAAATACCTAGAACTTCCGCAGCTTTAGTAAAACTATTATTATTACAAACTTGAATAAAATACTCTAAATGACGTAATTCCATTCTTGATACCCACTCTCCGCTTTATGAAAGATTTATAATGAAAAGGACGATATGTATACGTTATACATAACAACTATCTTTCCTACTATATCAATTGCAATTACATGATTTATTCATTTTGTATTACAATAAATTTACTACCATTTATTAATTTTTCCTCCTATTTATTTAACTTATATTTAATTAGGATATTACTAAACAGAAATAATCTCCAAAAACTCACAATTCCTGTGCGTAATATCCTAACTTTTTCAACTGTTCAATTATCATTTTTTCTCCATATAGTCCAAACTACCAAATATTTGCCGAATCCCCTCTTTATGCTGAAGGAAAATAGTATCCATTAATTCACTACCTTCTAAAATAATTGACGCATACGTGACACGGCGGTCTTTAGGACATGGTTTTCACCTCTTCTTTTCCAACCTATCCACTACATACGTGATACTACTACTTGCAGGTAATATTTTGTCTCCAATTTTTTTATAGGCTGATTGCCTTTACTGTATAGTAGCTCAAGCAATGCAAAATTAGTTGGATTAAGTCCATAATTTTTTATATCCTTTTCAATACGCTTAGTAATTGACTGTACTGCCCTTGATAATATAACAAATAACTTTAAAGATAAGCTCTCATCGTTAATCACGCTCACAATTACCAATCCTTTACAAGTTATCTTGAATTCGAGATTCATTATATTATCGTCTAAATATTATGTCAATAATCCTTTTTAGTTTTATTACACCACTTATAATTTATTTCTCAACATGAGACATATGGAATTAGAAGAAAACAATTGTTAATATATAAGTATCTCAATTACGTTATTTCTTTTAAAGAGAGCTTGTTTTCTAACGCAAGTTCTCTTTTGTCATATTCTAAATTGAATCCGGACAAATTTCAGATGATGAGTCTGCCCCTGTATATAATATGGTTTTTAAAAAAAGATTAGAGCCCTCCTACAAGAAGGAGAGCTCTAATCTTTCATATAAATATTCACCATTTTTATCATTGCGGGGACATCAAAACTTTAACTTGATGGGGATATGGCACTACCTCAATTAATAAATATTACTAACCATATACCTATGGTTAATATCTATCATATTTTTTATAAACAGGATTAATGAGATTTAAAAAAAGATTTCTTTTTCTTTACTCGTAATAAATCACCTGTCCATCCTTTGACTCGCATATACAAATACATACCACCTGTTGTGAAAATAATAAATAAGAGAGCGATTAAATAGCTATATTTCCATTCTAGTTCAGGCATATATTTAAAATTCATCCCCCACAATGCTCCTAAGGCCGTCAAAGGCGTACTTACAGCAGTTAATACAGTAAGGGCTTTCATAATTTCATTCCCACGATGAGAAGAAACAACTTCTTGTAAATGAATCATCGTGTCTAATTCTTCTTGGTACTCTTTAACAAGTTGTAATCCACGCTCTAATTTTACGTGTGTTTGTTTATAACAAAGGGTGTTTGTTATGTTTTCTAACCAAGCTTCTTTCAGGCCTTGTAACACTTCTTGTATTAAGCGAAACACATGTGTGTTCATAAATAATTCATGACGAATATGATAAATTCTTTCTAAAACTGCTATGTTATTATGATGATAAAAATCCCATAATACATTTCTAAAATTGTTTTCAAAATAGTCAACCTTTCGCAAATAGTGAGATATAAACATTGATAAGATAGCACATACTCCTTCAGCGGAACTATTACAATTTTTTGCACTAAAAGAGGAATTATGTATTAATTTTTGAAAATCCTCTTCCTCTTTTTCCTGGACCGTTATCAGTATTCCATGAGCTACGAAATAATGAAGAAATTTTTGAATTTTGGCGTCTTTTTTATCTTGATCATATAAAAAAGAACCATATACACAAGTTTGACTTGGTGATAACGTATAAACATATAATCCATTTTCACAAGGAGAACTTATTTTCTTTACAAATTGAGAGAAATAAGATATTACATCACGAGGGATTATAGAAGAAAGTTTTTCAAGCTCACTAGTTTTCACATGATACCAATTCCATTTCGGCATTTTTATGCATTCCATATTATTCTTCCTTTCTGAATAGTTTTATGTTTGATCGAATAATATCCGTAATATGAAATTTGTATGTAGGTATTCATGTCTTCGAGGAAAAGTTTTTAGATCATCTAAATTACAAACTAAATGGCATAGGAGGTCTTATTCTGTTAGAAGGAAGACCCCCTATATATTAGTTATTTGTATTCTCAATTTTAAACATTTCCTCTATACAAGCACTTTTTATCTTTTCTTATTTATATGTGGAAAAGAAGCTACATAATTTGGCCGTCTATTCAACGAACTCCATTTCGGTCGTTATTATAATTTGGATTCATATGCAGATTGATTGGTGATGTCGTCAAATACTTGACTTCCAATCATATAGTATCCATGAAGTGCAGCCTCTTTCGAAGCGTCTACCATACGGAAAGAAGAAATTTCACCTTGCATTTTTTCAATTCGTTTTTTGTGGATATCTACTATTCCTCCTGTCCAAATAATAGTGTCATACTGGTCTAACTTAAATTGTTCTTGTAATACACGCATAACGTCTTGGAAGTGTGTATCCAACTCTTTTTGAATCAAAGTATCAACCTGACTTGTCTGAGGATTTTCTTCTCGACCTCCATATCCTTTTTCTAATATTTTTGGCATGTCGTTAATATGCAAGTGATTACTTTCCCCCGCATGATTCTGCAGGATATTCTTAATATTTTTCAAAGGCTTGCTACATCCTAGTTCTGTCTCATAATGATTTAAAATGACATTCTGTTTCATATCTGTCATTTCTAATGTACGAAATCCACCATCAATAATTAAGATACGATCTCGTTCCTGAATGATTCCCTCTTTTAAGAAATAGGCATGTAAAGCGACCGGTTGCTGAAGAATCAAAGCATTTTCCACCGTAATATTAATAAATTTCCCATCAATTTGCACGGAAGTTTCTTTTTTTAATACATTTTGTAATTGCTCATGCTGACTACCAAAACAAGTAACGGGAAGCCCGGTAACAACTAAAGGTAACACGACATTTTCTTTATAATCCTTTGCAATGCAACCAAATATTTGTTGTTTAAACCGTTCGCTTTCATAATAATTTTCTATTTCTTCGTCAAATGGAGGAAGAAATGAAGCGTCAGATTGATGTGCTTCATTTCCCATGTAGTATGCAAAGTCTAAGTCTATAAAACTTACCTTTGTTAAATCTTCCCTTTCAGCATGATTAGGTACAGGGGCTAGTGTGGAAGCTTCACTCTTAATCGTCACCTCAGAATCTACATCCTGTCGATATGCCCGCTTGGTAAAGCCAATTCCTACATCAATTGCATACAGAGATTTCATACTTTTTTCCTCACTTTCTCTTTTTAGAATTAAATCTAAGCACTCTCTTCTTTCCCTTCTTTCATATATTTCTTTTCATTTTTCGTTTTCTCCCCGTCTATGTCCTTACTATTTTGATTTATTTCGTAATCCTTTTCATCTTTTTTCTTTTTGTTATTTTCGTTTTCTGTTAAATCTTTAATGGTAGAAATGACAACTGGTGTGGCTGTAAGCAGTTGTGGTAATGTTTGTTTTGCAACATTAGCTGCAGTTACAGAGAATTGTTTACTTGTCTCAGTTACCTTCTCTAATGTTTCCTTTATGTTTCCTTCTTGTAGTTTGTCTTTTACGCTTTTTCCTTTTGTTTGTATAGCTTTCCGATTTTCTTTTTTTAATAAGGAGACCATGACTCCAGTCGTAATCCCGATCACAGCATATTTAAATATTGTATGTTTCATTTTTCTCACCCTTCTCTACTTTTATTTTCTTCAATACTAACTTCCGATTTATCAGATGTTGCAATCTATTAGAGAGAATGATAGTTTTGCGGCTGCCTATCACTCGCCGTTGGTGTTTCAACTGTTACTAGGAGTAAAATCCTCCCTTGATCTAGTTTTTCTTCATATAAGTTAGCTTCCTCCTTCGACAACCCCATTTCTTCCATTTGATTTCGGAGTTCGTCCCCTTTTTTGGAGAAAAAGTTGATAATACTTGTGGCGAATCCCTTGCAATTCTAGCTCTTTTACTTTCATAACTACTTCCTGTTCATTTTGATATTCATGAACCACCGGTTTTCTTTCATTCTTATGCATGGTATCTTTCCTCCTTTAGATTTTTTATTTAGTTGTTATGTAATATGTAATACACCTATTTTAAAGATGTTAAACCTAAATTTTCAAAAAACTTAATACAATAGGTTATTAATGTTTTTGAATATCAAAGCGATGTCACGAGAACTTTGCTTTAATAAAAGTGTTACAAATAACGATTTGTTTGGAAGGCAAGCCCCTTATTTTATAGAAAATTTCTATTTAGAAAAAGTTACAAAAGGAGTACAAGATATTTTTTTCGTTAATTAAATCAAAGGAAAATATAAAAACACTCCTTTTCAAAGAGTGCTTTTAAAAAACATATAACCTAATAAAAATGTTTCTATTTTGATTACAGAAAGAAAGTCTTTATTAAAACATATGGTTGCTAATTTAATTGCGATCTTCCTTGCACCCAAGCAGCAATATCATTTATAACATACTCAGGTATATTAGCAGGACTATAATATTCATCCGGCTTACTTATTTCCCCATCACCCTCTGTAAAGAAATGATTTAACTTTGGATATAGTCGATAATCAACGTTATCTCGTTCTTTTAATTGTTCTTTCCAAAGAGGAATTTCGATTTTTGATTGAACTTGATAGTCTCTTTCTCCTTGAATAATAAGAAGCGGTGTCTTTTGTTCTTTTGACATTTCTGCTGCTTTAATTTTCCGGATAGAATCCCAAAATACTGCTGATCCTAAGTAAAAATCTTTTGGGGGATTCTGACTAGAGAAATTGGGATCATTTAATAATTCAAATTGCGATTTGTAGAATTTATATTCCTCTAGGTTCATTGCTCCAATAGAAAAAAGGTACTCAAATTGATCTAAAACAACGTCTTGGATCGTACGAGCTGGCCCTCCCATTACAATTGCCCCAGCAATATTTTGATTTTGGTCTTTTTCAATCATTTTCGGAAGCATCATTCCACCTTGACTATGACCCAGAATATAAATTTGATTCTTATCTATTAGAGGCTCATTTTTAAGAAATTGAGTTACAAGAAGAGCATCATCTGTTGTCTCTTTATCAACTGTATAAAAGGGACTGAATTGTGTTTTCAACCCATGTTCATATGTTCGTTTATTATAGCGAAGGACAGCAATTCCCTTCGATGCAAGACCTTCAGCTAAATCGCGAAATGGTTTTAAAGCAAACGCTGTTTCATCCTGATCAGTTGCTCCAGATCCTTGAACAAGAATAACCGCTGGGAAAGGACCCTTTCCTTTTGGAACAGACAATGTTCCTGGTAATGGAAATGCACCACTTCCAACTACCACTTCTTTATCAACAAATGATTCAGGCTTACTATATGATGGACGCTCTGCAACAGGACTAAACGACATGCTGAGTTGAAAATCGTCTATTTTTCCAGATGGATCTAGTTTTATTAGTAAAGGTACAGTCATTTGTTCAAAAACTAATTGAATCTCCACATTTGTATGAACAGGATTTGTCTCTTTTTGTGTAACCTCTCCAATTTCTATAAAAGAACCTGCTTGTAATTGAACTGGCAGTCCCTCCCAATAGCTCTTCAACCATTCTTTGGATATTATTTTCTGTAATGACCTTGAGGTTAAATCAAATGCAGATTTATAATCTTCACTATTCATATGGCGAATAAATGAAAGAGTAGTAGATATAATAGGATTTTCATCATCACTATTGTCTACTTTTTTTATAGTTGTGTTTGCTTCCTTTAATTTCGAAATAAATTGGTGGTTAAACAGATAATTATATGTATCAGGATATAAGCTTGTTTTCAATACTTCCGTATTCCGTCCCTCATACAAACTTGAAGAACTCGTAAAATTTTCAGGTAAAATTACTTCCTCCGCATATGAGACTGAGGGAATTGTTATTGTACAAATTGCACTGACAAGTAATAACTTATTACTTATTCTTCTTTTCTTACCCATAATTATTGATTCTCCTTTCAAAATTAAAAATTTCTAATACAGTATGCCAACTATAAGGAAAATAAAAATTATCAAAGAGATTAATAATCTATTTTACGATCCCCCTCTCAAGTTAAAAAGCTATCATTAACAAACTTCAATAAAAAATGCCTTCCCCCTCTTTTTTTATCGTTGGATTTTCCAATGACCTAGAAGCACAGCACTAAATTACATGTAACTGCCCCATGGGATTCTCTATTCCAAAAGAAAAAAGCACCCCACTAGATGCTTTCTTTAATTGTTCTCACTATAATTTATTTAGATAATTCTCTTATTACTGTAAGATAAATTTATTCTAGTTCCTAAATCCCACTTATTTCTTAATTCACTCATACCAATATAAAACCAAATAACCTACCATCAAAAAATAAAGAAAACAGATTATTTGGCTATTCATTCCGTAAGCTTAATGCTCAAGTTAGTCTTTTTTTCACACGGTTAAACTTTATTAAGAAAACCTTAAGGAATTTCCCTCTATATTTATAAGAATTTTTTTCTATACTAAATCATATAAACGAACAAGAGGAGAAACGTCATGAAGAAATTTGTAATTTGCATACTAGGAATAGGCCTCCCTATATACTTACTACCTTTCATATTACGCGGAGATTTAGACAGATTTAATCCGATTGCTGAAGAAAAAAATGTATACGCTATTGCGGAGGAATATGGCGTTCCAGATTACCATCATAAAGGAAGAGCTATGTACTCGCTAAAGGTGTTGATGAATTAAGGAATGAGAAGGAATATAAAGTAGGAACGAACACTCCTAATGATTTTATAAGAAAAACTTACTTAAAAATTCATGTGAAAGGTAAGTATGTCTATTCCTACGACATTATTTCTGAAAAGGACATTCCGGAGAAAATAAGGGGACAATTGGAGATAGCAAATAAATAAAAGAGCCAATTCGTACGAGTTGGCTCTTTGTTATCTCTCCCACCTACCGTTAGGCTATCTTCCTACACATGCTTGAGATGGGAGAATCCTTTCGGTAAATTTATTACATTCGCTATCATTGTTTTAATAACCATTCTTCAATTACTTTCACTGTTTCATCTTGTTGTGCTTTTGACGTAATTAAGCTCGCATTATCACCTTTTTGCTCACCATACATGCCAAAATGAGCATGGTTTCCGCCTTTTATCATGTGCATAGTTGTATTCTTTGACATTAACTTTTTATTGTTCTCTATTTTTTCTACAGTTGCTAAAGCATCTACTTCCCCATAAATTGATAACATTGGAATCGATTTAGTAGAGAAATCATCTGCAGGATAAGAACCTAAGAAAATGATCCCGTCTACCTTGTCTTCATGTTGAAAGGCATACTTAGAAATCATAGCTCCCCCCATTGAATGCCCCGCAACATACCATTTTTGAACTTCAGGATACTGTTCAATTACACTGTCTACCGCATTGATTCCAAGTATCGCTAAGTTTAATGGTAACTTAGGCATCACTACAAAATGCCCATCTTTTGCAAGAGCTTCTCCTAAGTAACTATAAGCCTCAGCTTCTACTTTAGCTCCTTGATAAAAAATAACCCCTACTTTAGCATCTTTCGCTCCAAATACTATATTACCTTCATCTTTTTTATCATCTACTAACGACAAAGCCTCTTTCGTTGGTTTATAAGTAAACTGAGACCAAGTCAAAAACGTAATACTTCCTATAAGTAAAATACCTAGTAAAGAGTAAAGAACAATTTTCATCCACTTCTTCACATATATACCCTCCCTAAGATGTGTATATTCTATATTCTATACTTTAAATTATCATTACTATACTTGTCGAATAATCTTAACTAATAAAGTGAAACTTTAATCAGTGGGGGTTTTGTTCATCCCCCACTGATTATTAGTTGAACCAATCGGGCTTTTACGGGCAGTTGATCCCCCACCTAACTTCTTTGCTTCCGCTGAATTTTGAGGTGGGGGTCTTACTGCCCGTTAATGCGGGATAAGTTTAGAAAAAATAATACGAGCCCTGAAATGCCGTTTTAACATAAATTCAATATATTATTTTAAAACGTAAGCTTCATAAGCTAAATAAAATTTTATAAAGAAAAAGCCGATTTCCTTATCGTATAGGAAATCGGCTTTTGGCTTAGTTATTGATTTAGTAATTAAAAATCACGATATGAAAATATTTTTATTTAATCCCTTGTTTTTCAGATCTATATTACTTGAAAATTTCATCGAACGTTTTTTCAATTTTATCAGCATCCTTTGATATTGCTAAAAGGATATAATTATCTTTTGTTTTTAAGACACGTTTTTCTATTAAGAAATATTCTTCTGGAAGATAGTCTTTAAAACTTTTTGATTTTTTTTCAATTCTATTTGAAATTTTCTCTTTAATGCTTTCTACATTTTTCATATCTTTTATTTTAATCGCAGCAATTTCATCAGCTTTAATATTTGTAGGAGCAGTATATAGCACAAAACTTTCGACTTCATCAGCATTTATGTTATATAGCTTTTGAAGTTTTTTACTATCTCCTTCTTTCATTTCTTCTAAGTTAGTAACATGTTTAATTTTCTCCCCTATTTCTGTAGCTGAAAGGCTATTGACACTTTCTTTTTTTCCAAAACAACCACTTAAAGCTCCTAAGGTAATCGTACAAACAATAATAGTAATAACGAATTTTATATTAAAAGGTTTCAACAAATTTATCATTAGTTTAAATTCTCCTTTTCGTTTAGTTGGGTCAAACATTTAATTTGAACCAGGATTGTAACGATTTATATTTAATGAATACGGCCATTGACATAAATAATTTAAAGACGAGGATACTGCTCGTTATAGATAGGATATACATTAAATATAATCAATTCATTTATTCAGATAAATCATTTACGGATGCATCTTCAAAGAAAGTATTTCCATCATAAAGCACTAACATATCATTGATTTTATTTTTCTGTACCAACATTTTTAGACTATCTGTATAGTACCTAAGGTCGACTATATGGATTTCACTAAAATGCGGTAGTAAAAAAGGCAATAAAGAATTTGCATAAGAATCTTTAACAACTAATAATTTTTTCCCATTCGTATTATCAGTTTTTATTTTTATTAATGGATGATTCCCATTGAAAAATACAGTATATTTATCTTTTTTCTTAATGTTCTCCATTTCATAAAGCAATGTTGACATTTTGCTTTCATCTATATACTCTACTTTATATTTGGTAGCTTTCTTTTGTTCATATAATTCAATACTATCAGGATCTATATTTTTAAAGCCTGCTTTTGAATATAGGGATCCATAAAAGCTATTTGTAATTTGTTTAATGTTGAATGAACCATCTTTATTAGGAGTAAAATTCATATTTTCACCTAGCTTTTGATAGGCATAATATGCACCTTTAGTAGTCCAATGATGATCAGTTTTATAATATATATATTCATCCTTTTTAGAGCTCAATACAGGATATACATCAATAAAGTTTATATCCTTATCTAAAGATTTTTTTACTTTATTAATATACGTAAGCTCATCACTATGAGAAACATAGTTTGGGAGTTTATTTTCTAAAATACTAGTTGCTGTAGGTACTAACATGACTTGCATTTTCACATTAGGATTTGCAAGATGAAAATCATTTATTGCTTCTATTTTGCTATTTACATCTTGTTCTTCAGGCTTACTAAACTTTTGAAGTAAAAAGCCATCTTTACCGATATACACACCATTATTCTCTTTCTTTCCTAGTGTGTAGTCCATATCAGATTTCACGTTTATCCAAAAGTCCCTGAATGCAAACTGATCAGAAATATATTTTTCGTAGCTAGAAGTGAACTTTTTTTCTATAAGATTTTGGAAAGAGAACGCCGGAAACTGTTCTAGCTTTCTATTCTCTTCATCTGAAAATGTTTTATTGGGAGTTAGTAAATTTACACTGAACATTCCCCCTATAAAGAGTGTCAATAACCCTGCCAATGTGTGTTTGTATATTTTTTCATACTGATTCAAGTAACTCACCCCTTTCAAACAAATACGATATCATTAAAACCTAAAGTATAAGAATGGATTATATGTGTCATTCACTAAATACGCCGTTGAAAGAACTGCTAGTATGACATACAAAACTGGAATGCCAATAGCACCTAGTAACTTCAGCTTTTCTCTAACATATACAATTGCCCTTTTTGGGAATGGTGTTGAACAACATGCAAGGACAATAAATAGTATAAAATTAGTTGTTAAATAATATAGAGTTTTATTATCCAAGAAAACGGATTGATTAAAGCCAAACATTGTTCCTATGAAATTCATTGCTACTGATAAGTTTTCAAATTCAAAAAATACCCATCCAATTAGAACAATGATAAGTGTATACACATGTCCGATAAAGCTCATTCTATTTTTAAGCCATTTTAAAAGAAATAGCTTTTCTAGTGTTACAAATAATCCAAAATACAATCCCCAAACAATAAAATTCCAGTTTGCTCCATGCCACAATCCTGTTAAGAACCAAACTATAAGTAAATTTCTAAGTTGCTTGATTAATCCAGTCCGATTTCCGCCGAGAGGAATATATACATACTCTCTAAACCATGAGCCTAACGATATGTGCCATCTACGCCAAAACTCAGTTACACTTTTTGATATATAGGGATAATTAAAGTTTTCTGGAAAATCAAACCCAAACATTTTGCCTAACCCTTGAGCCATAGCTGAATATCCTCTAAAGTCAAAATATATTTGGAAAGCAAAAGCAATAATCCCAATCCATGCTGTAAGGATCGTAAGTTCTGATATAGAAGTTGTTTTTACACTTGTCCAAAGAAGTCCTATATTATTAGCTAAAAGTACTTTTAACGCAAGGCCTCTAATAAACAATTCCATTCCTTCACCAAAACGATCAAATGTTACTTTTCTTTCTTGTAATTGTTTGTCAATATCACTGTATTTTACAATAGGTCCTGCAACAAGTTGAGGAAACATCGTAACATAAGTACCAAAAGAAATAATATTTTTTTGCGCTTGTACTTTCCCTAAATAAACATCAATCACATAAGACATCGTTTGGAAAGTATAGAATGAGATTCCCACCGGAAGAGGAAGCGTTTCGACCTGAATATTTAAATTGAAAAGAGTATTGATATTCTCTATTACGAAACCATAATATTTGAAGAATCCCAGTATTCCTAAATTTATTATTATGGAATTAATAAATATCGCTTTTGTAATCCCCTTTCTATCTCTATATTTATCTATAAGCACGCCATTAACATAGTCAAATATAGTAGAGAATATCATAATAACTATATAAACAGGCTCACCCCATGCATAAAAAATGAGACTGACGATAAATAATATAAAATTTCGAAGAACTTTAGGTGATACGTAATAAATAATAAGAGCTAATGGTAAGAACATGAAAAGAAAAGTTAAACTACTGAACACCATTGTTCTTTCACCTCCTACAATTATTTTTTCTTAAAAATTTACAGTCCTTACATAAGAACTGTAAATTTCAAATATAGATTCTACTTAACAGAACCTTTCAATTGTTCAAGTAGCATCTTGTAATAATCAGCTTTAAAATGCACACCATCTGAATCATGAACATCTTTGTTTTTTTCAAAGATCGGGGATAAATCAATGTACTCTACTTTCTCAGTTTTTGCTAATTCTTTAAGTTTCACGTTATATTCATCAATATGTTTATATTGCGGATATTCCTGTAATACGCTATCTGTAACTGGTGTAACAGATAAAAGGTGTATGCTTACATTTGGAAGTTTCTCTTTTATTTTTTGTATTAATTTGGAATAGTTATCTATTGAAAACTTAACTGGATTTTCGATAGGTTTTCCTTCGAGGTCCATAGGCATCAGTAAATCATTCGTTCCAAAGCTCATAAAAATATGTTCAGGTTTTGTTTCTACTACTTTGTTAACATCTTCCTCTATAGCCATTGCTGTAACTTTCCCCTTGTCAGCAATAATATTTTTATCTTCGATTAATTCTTGATCAATCATTCCTTCAGTAATAGAATCTCCAAAGAATAAACTGTTTTTAAAAATAGGTTTATACGCACTATCTTTCGGTGCTTTTTCATGCGTAGCATTTTGAGTAACCTTATTTGATGGTTTTTCAGTCCCGTTATTTACACAGGCTGCGGAGGACAATGCAACGGCCCCCGTAAGTAGACAAACACATACTTTCTTTAACATTTCTATCTTCCTCTCAAGTCATTATTTCGTAAGCGATGGTGTATATAGCAATGTTATTTTTGTTTTCAATGCGAACCTTTCGTTTACAAAATATAGATTAAGCGTTACGGGTAAAGATGAGATGCAGATTATATAGATATAATTTAAAGAATCAACAGTTTGAAAATTAGTTATTAAATAACTTAACAGAAGAATAATTTGATGCTTATATTTCTGAGATTGAATATGAAATTTGATTGAAGAAAATGTGTTTAATAACCCCTGAAATGGTTTGTTAACGGTCGATTTCAAGATAGGGAATATGTGTTGGTTTAAACAAAAAAGGAAGCGAATTATTGTAGCTAGCAATAGTTCACTTCCTTTTTATATTAGCTTTAAACATTAAACACATTAAAAGTAATAACTTAATAATAAAAACACTTTTTTGTTTATTTTAATTGATTTTTTAAATAGTCTAACCAAATCGGGTAAAATTCAGATTTAAAATGGATGCCATCCTTAACATAGAGGTCTGGATTATCTTTAAATATCGGGGACAAGTCGATAAAATTCACTTGTTCCTTCTTTGCTAACACTTTAAATCCTTCATTAAAGTCATTAATGTTTTTATAACGCTCTTCTTTTTGTGTACGTTCTGGTGTAACTGGTGTAATTGATAGGATATTTATTTTTGTATCAGGTAATTTTTCTTTTATTTTTTGAATCAGTTGAGAATATTGGGTTATTGCAGCTTCTTTTGTTTCACTAAGATTACATAACCCAAGTAAAATAAATATATTTTTCGGTTTTTGATTAACTACTTGCTCTATATTTTTTTGAGCATCTCCAATCGATTTCCCTATACCACTTACAATGTTTTCTTCGTCTAATATATCAATATCATGAAGTCCATCTGTAATGGAATCCCCTAAAAATACACTTGATTTAAAAATAGATTTAAATGTCGAAGTATCTATATTAGACGAAGAGATGTGCTCTTTTTCAAAAGTGGTAGAAGAAGAGTCTATTTTAGAGACTGGACTAGTAATATCTCTCTGACTATCTGGATTTCCGCAAGCTGATAAAGCTATGATACCTATCAATGGGATTGTAATTATTTTTTTAATCATATACAATTTCCTTCCTTACAGTGCTTTTATTAGTAAAATTAGATAACATTTTTACTGATAAAAACCAATTTTTAAAGATAACCATGTAAATACTATAAACGTTGATCTTTCTGGAAGTTTAGACGAAAATGATCCGCATCATTGTAAACACCAAATTCATATCCATTTTCTTTATAAAATTTAATAATTTCAGGAAGAGCTTGTAATGTTTGCGCCTTTTCATGCATTAAAACAACTTCTACTTCTTCTGTTGTCTGTTTTTTTACATTTTCTATAATCTGAGTTGGATTATCTTTTAATTTCCAATCATTTGAGTCTACTGTCCAATCCCAAACTTTTATTGCTGCTTCTACAATTTGATTCCGAATTTCCTCACCCTTTAATCCTGGTGCAGATCCATATGGCGGACGGACTAGTTTAGGAGTTGTGCCCGTAATATTATGGATAAGATCTAACGTTTCTTTCATCTCTGGTACAAATTGTCCCTTTTTGTATAGCTTATCACTATTATGTGTCATACTATGTGCACCAATATAATGTCCTTCTTTTACTGCTCGTTTTACATTTCCCTGAAAACCTGTATTTTGTAAATTACTACCTTGCATAAAAAATGTCGAAGCAACATTTTGCTCTTTTAGTACATCTAAAAATTTCCCAGTCAATTCGCTAGGACCGTCATCAAATGTTAAATACACAACTTTTCCTACCGGTTTTCCATCAGGTCTTTTCTGTTTTGTCGGTGGTGTTTCCTTTTTCTTTTCTTGTTGTTGCGTATTAACTTGTTTACTATTTTCATTAGCTACTCCCTTTGCTGGGATAGAGTTCCATTCCCCTATTAAAAAGAATATGAAAAAGGTCGTTGCTAAAACAACTCCTAGAGATATTATTACCTTAGTTAATCGACTTGTTTTTTTCTTACTTTGTGATTCTTTCATTATTTTTCGATCCTTTCCCTATTAATTTTCATATTCATTATTTATAAGGCTGAGCCTTTACTCGACTGAATCATTAGTTTCAACCGATATCTACAATAAATAGATTAATAGAGACGGATAAAGATAAAATGCAGATAATGTCGAAATCAGTTAAAGAATAAAGTTAAGTTAATTCTTAAATTTGAAAACTGGATATACACCAAAAATAAAAAATACTACTCTTCCTAATTAAGATTTAGAAAGAATAGTATTTTTCTATTTGCCTATTTTATTACATCGTAAAATAATTAATAATGCCATCCACAATTCCTTTTTGCGATTTTGCTTGGAATTCTTCTGAATTCATTCTTTTTTCATCACTCGCATTAGATGTAAACCCTAATTCTATTAGGATAGCCGGAGAAGGATTTTCTCGTAAGACAAGAAAATCACTGCCATGAACGCCTCTATCTCGGCTGTCTATATTTTGATCAAAAATAGCTTCTTGTACGATCTTAGCTAATTTTTTATCTTTCCTTTTATTAGATCCATAATGAGTTGTTATTCCTTTTACATTTGTATCCTCAAAAGCATCATGATGAATGCTAATATAAAGATCCGCCGCATGTTCTTTCACTACTTTGACACGCGCTTGCAATTCTTCCTTTTGTTTTGTTTCTGAAAGTAAACTCGCATCTTTTTCACGTGTTAATATAACTTTTGCATCCGTTCTTTCTTCTAATTCTTTCTTTATATTTTGTGCTACTTTTAAATTAAGCTCTTTTTCAATCGTTCCAAATTTCTTTCCTTTCGTCCCTCTATCTCCTCCACCATGCCCTGGATCAATTACAATTGTTTTTCCTCTTAATCGTAAATCCTCTTGTGATATATTTTTATGCCCCTTAGCATGTATGAAACTAACTCCTGTGCCCATTATTAATATTATAAATAAAAGCAATGTCGCTCTTTTTTTCATTTTAACAATCTCCTTATCAGCTTTTCATTCAGTTTCTAATGAAAATAGTAATGAATGCTGATAAAGATAAAATGCAGATAATGTCGATTTTGTTTAAAAATGATAAAAACGTGTAGAACGAAAATTCTACACGTTTTTATTTAAGTAGAAGAAAAATAACACTCCATCTTCTGTATTCGAAACACCATATTCTGCACCATGCAGCTCTAATATATTTTTTGAAATAGCAAGGCCCAATCCTGTTCCGCCTTTGGAGCGTTGACGAGACGTATCTCCTCGATAAAAACGATCCCATATTTTCTCTAAATGTTCTAGTTCAATATGTGCTCCTTTATTTTCTACACATACTTTTACACGTTCATTCTCTTCTATTGTAGAAATAATAATATTCTCATGTTCTGGTGTGTAACGAATCGCATTCGTAATAAAGTTAGTAACCACCTGTTCTATTCGATGTGGATTTGCAACTACCTCAATTTTAGAAAGTTGTTTATGCACATGTAATTGCTTAGCTGTTATATCCGAGGTTAATTGCTCACATATATAATCAATCATCTCATCAATATGGAAAACATCCATTTCCATTTTATACGTACCAGACTCGAATTTTGCTAACTCCAGCATATCAATAATAAGCATATCCATTTTATCTACTTCTTTTGACATTGCTTTAAAGTAATAATCCTTTTTATTACTAGCAACACCATCCTCCAAAATTGAAATACAGCTCTTCATAATACTTAAAGGTGTTTTTAACTCATGTGAAACACCCGCGATAAATTCTTTACGTGTATTTTCTAATTGCTTTTCTTTCTCTATATCTTGCTGCAATTGATTAATATACGAATGCAACGCTTTAGAAAGTGTATTAATATTTTGTGATAAAGCACCTATTTCATCCTTTGTAGTAATAGGTATCGTCTCTGAGAAATCTAAACCTGCAATTTTTTTTGTAGTATCATTTATTTGTAATAGTGGTTTGGCGATTTTATTTGAATAATAGAACGATATCAAAACGATTAAAATCAAAACAAAGATAATTAAATATACATAATAATCCTTTATCATTTGCACAGCTTCATCAACTGGCTGTAATGATGTCATAGCAAATATGTAATTTACCTTACCATCTGCATCTATTGTTGGTTTGATTAATAGTTTATATTTAATATCATTTTCTTCATAATCGACTATTTCTGTAGAAGCAATATTATTTGGTTGTTGATTTAATATTAAATCAACCTGAAATTGTTTTATTCTATCTATTAACACACGATTTCCATAAATAGAGTTAGTTCCTACAGTACCCTCCGGTAACTGCACGTTCTTAATACTTCCTGCTAAATATAACTGTGAATTTCCTTTTGAAGATGCGACTTTCGGGCCATATAACCTCTCTGACAACTGCTTGTTCTCCAAACCAACATTCTTCTCTTTTATTGTTAACATCGCCGGGACTACTGCATCACCTTCCTGCACTCCATCGATAATAATATGATTCCCCTGTTCTAAACTATCTTTTATCCTTTGTATATCTTCTAAATTAACAAAACTATACAACGGTATCTGAATTAAACGTTCAGAAAAGGTCTTATTTTGGTTATGATCTAACTGAATTTCTAAAGAAAAATCACTTGCATATTTTATATTCCCTACACTATCTAACGTTGTAATCCATGTCGCATTATCTTGGTAGAAATTTTGTTCCAATTCTTGAATCCTTTTCGCGTCATCTCCAGCTTTTATATATGCCTTTTCAAAGGATTGAATATTCGTTTTAATATCATTAACTTTTCGATTCGAATAATATTGCTTAAAAAATATGGTTTGTCCAATAAAAATAGTCACTAAAATAAGTGTGCATAATGCCGTAGTTAATATAAATAACTTTAATACAATTCCTTTTTTCATACCTGTCCCTCAAATTTATAACCAGCTCGCACAACAGTTACAATACAAGTCGCTTTTTGTCCTAATTTATGACGCAAATTACGGATATGACTATTAACAGTACGATCATCCCCAGCGAATTCATAACCCCAAATTTTAGTGATTAGTTGTTCTCTTGAAATTACAATCCCTTGATTTTGCATGAAATACGTTAATATTTCAAATTCTGTATGTGTCATACTTATGTCTTCCCCATCTACAGTTACTGTACGAGAAGGGAAATGTACATGGATACCACTACTAGTTAATGTGTCTGCAGTAGATACATTAACAGTGGAAGAATATCGGCTTTCAATTAATCGTTTTGCTCTTGCCAATAAAATAGGAGGACTATATGGTTTTGTAACATAATCATCTGCTCCCAGTTCAAATCCCAGTAAAGTATCATCCTCATCCACCCGAGCCGTTAGCATAATAATAGGTACATTAGATTTCTTACGAATTCGCCGGCAAACCGCCCAACCATCTAATTCTGGTAACATAATGTCTAAAATTATTAAATGCACCTCATGTTCTTCAAATATAGATAATGCTTCTTTCCCATCAATCGCCTCTAAGACCTTATATCCTTCGTTTAGTAGGTAATCCTTCATTATTTCACGTAAAATATCTTCATCTTCTACAATTAAAATTGTTCTTTGCATATTTCATCTTCCCCACGATTAATTTTATTTTTATGAAGAAATAGTTCATTTTATATTTTAACCAATTAGAAATCTTTCACTATTTCTGTCACTACTAAATGCAACATAGTTATATCAAGATAATAGCATACTGATATAAAGATAAAATGCAGAGATAACTGTAATTCTTCAGCAAATAATGAAACTCATCTTGAATCGAAAGATCCATACAAAAACGCCATCCTTTCTGTATATTTCTACAAATAGGATAGCGTTTTTTCATATTAAAGGTAGAATTATAAGGTAATATCAATTATACGTAATACTTGATATTTAATTGATATTAGAACTTATTACTTTATATTTATCTTCTTTTGCAACATCTATAATTGCATCAATTTTTTGTTGTTCATTATTCAGCTCATGCCCTTCGATCCAAACTTTATATCCTATTTCTCCCACTACTCCAACTTTAGTTATAACAACATCTAACTGTTTTTCTTTTTGAAAATATTCAATAGCAGTTGCCTTTGCTTTTTCTTGAGTTTTTGGAAATTCTTTGTCACTTAATGGATCTTTCGTTGTTAATGTAATGTAAGAGACAAAACCAATAATAATTAAAGTTATGGTAGAAAGTCCAACTAAAAATATTTTTTTCATTCTTCTTCATCCTTGTCTATCTTTTTTTTTAAGATTAACATAGAATTTATCGTTTTTCAATAAATAAATATCGTATTTTACTATTTATTTATTGAAAATCTCTATAACTTAGACAAATATAAAAATCATTCCTCTAACTATCCTAATCTTTATCTCAATTAATCTATTAAATAATGTAGATTTATAAAAGAGGTTGATCATTATTAAAGAAATACAAAAATAAAAACCCCCATTTCTCTATATTAAAATCGAGAAATTGGGGTTTAGTTACTTAACAATATTTTTTATTTAAAACCAGTAACTGATTAATAATCCTGCTGATAATAAGAAGCCAAAAATCGTATTTGTCATCGCTGTTGATTTCATTGCGATGCGCATATACCCGGGATCCTTTGCTCCCTTTTGGAAGCTTTGAATAGCAGAGATTGGCTTTTTCAACCCTAGGAACATAACTAATGCCCAAGGGCTTATATAACCCATCAACACAATTACGGCAATCCATAAATAAGCAATTAAAAAGGCTACAGCTAGTGTTACCACTGCTTTTTCTCTCCCAAGGAGGATTACCAACGTCTTTCTTCCACCTTTAATATCTTCTTCGATATCTCGGATGTTATTCGACATGTTAATTGCACCTACTAAAATCCCAATTGGAATAGAAATCAATATACTTTCAATCGTTATAGTATTCGTTTGAATAAAGAAAGCAATGAGTACAAAACATGTCCCCATTAACAGTCCAGAAACTAATTCTCCAAATGGAGTGTACGCAATTGGTAATGGACCACCTGTATATAAATAGCCAACTGCCATCCCAATTAAACCTATGACGACTAACCACCAGCTGCTATTCATACAAATATAAATGCCAATAAATGCTGCTACTACATACAATAAAAGCGCAACTGTTAAAACATTTTTTGGTTTCAATCCATGACGGACAATTCCACCACCGATGCCAACAGAATCAGCGGTATCTAATCCACGTTTGAAATCATAATACTCATTAAATAAATTCGTTGCTATTTGCAATGCTAAACATGCACTCATCATCGCAATAAATAAAAGCCAATGAATTTCTGCAACGTAAAGTGATGCCACTGTCCCTAAAATTACAGGAGAAAACGTCGCCGTTAATGTATGTGGGCGCGTCATCTTCCATATTAATTTAGCGGAACTAATTTCTTTTTCATTCCCCATAACTTTGTTCAATCTCCCTACATTTTAAGTATAAAATCACTAGAAGTATCTTTCTTTCTATTTCTTGATTCACATCCATTAATTATATCAAATAAATGATACCCCTTCTAACAAATCTAATAATAGTAAAGTGAAAAATTAAAAATTGAATTACTATTAAGCTAACAAAACTAAATTCCTTTAAATGTGGTACCATCACCTGCCCATCAACTTAAGAAAACAGATCCACCTTAAACGAAAAAATGAGCTTTTTTATTGCAAGTTAGGGCAAAACCTCATTCTGGAGGTAGCTCTATTTTCTTAGCTTGATAGCGATGTGATGTAAAATTAAGATTGTTCAAGTCGGAGCAAGGCACTCTATGATTGATTTCATTTTATAAGAAATCCACTGCCGAAAAAGAAAAATTTTATTTAGGAACTAATACCTCACATCCAAAAACAAGTGATACATGTACTAATTCTTATTTAATTTCATTTTTTATTAAAGTAGATTAAAAATGAATTAAAGGTGTGTGAAAAAATGGAGGAATTAAATCAAGTTTTAAACACTTCTGAAAAAATTCAGATAGATAATGAAAGTACATCAGATGTAGAACAATTATTAGACTGTTCTACTCCTTGTCAAAACGTCATAAATACTTCTGGGACAATTAGATTAACGGCCGGTACGAGTAATCCTTCATCAATTATTTTTTCAGAGCCATTACATGTTGGTGATACTTTCCCTGTAATTACAGATCCATTTTATTTAAAACTTAATGTTGCTCAATGTGATACTCAAGCATCTGTAACTACTCCTTGTGGTGTTATAGAATGTAATGTTTCTGTATCTCAAATTACTGCAGTTGGAAATTTACCATTCTATTTTGGATTTCCAGCTCAATTTTTTCCATGTACAGGTCCAAGAACAGGATTTAGTGCATATTTAAATGATGTTGTACAAATAAACAATGTTCTTTGCTATAACTGTGATGGATCTTTACCTCTATTATGTGTAAATGGACTTTCACAAGTAAATGGTACAGCAACTTTAGTAAGCATTCGTCGAGATAGTTCTTATATATATTTTGATTTTAATGTGGAGATTGTTTTACCTGGTTGCTAAAAAATAAAAAGCACTTATCTTTTTTTGAAGTGACCCCCAAAATCGGAACACATATCAAAATACCTAAACCACCTGTTCCCTATATTCTTTAGGGGATAGGTCGTTTGATTTTTCTTGAATTCGCACACAATTGTAGTATTTTTAATTCCAAGTGTCTCTATAATGGTACGATTTGAATACCCATTCTTTTTCATTTGAATCACTTTCCACTTTATTTCTTCAGAGTAATGAACTCTTGTCTTCAAATGAAAAAGAATTCAAATTAACTCCACACAACACCTCGCCTCTCGTATTCCATTCTATATTCAACAGCAGCTGCAATTTTGGGACTTGCAAACCTTTCCGTGATCCAAAGACCTAAATCAATTCCTGAAGTAACTCCTCTTGCAGTAATAATATCGCCTTGATCCACAATTCTGTAATGAAGAAGTTCTGCTCCATATTGACTAATTTCATTTTGCGCCAAATGATGCATTGTTGCCTTTTTATCATTCAATATACCGGATACAGCTAGTAACATACCTCCTGTACAAACTCCAGCAACAATTGTTCCTTCATCGTGCATCTCTCTAATCATTTTGGTCAAAGTTCCAATCTCTGCTTGCTTTCGTGCCCCATGTTCAACTTTATGATTCCAGCCACCACCAGGTACAATTAACAAATCTGGACGATTATCCATTCGTAAAAAATCATGTAGTTTAACCGTAACTCCAAACGAAGTAGTAACCGCTTGCTTTTGCTCACTTGATATAAGTTCAACCGTAAACGGAGCCCCTTCTTCTATCGCTCTTTTCAATACCTCAAAAGGTGCAAAGGAGACAAGCTCTCCAAAACCGTCAAACACTACAATTTGTATTTTCATTTTTAGAACACCTCATATGCTTTGTTTTATAAATCCCAAAAGAGAAGAAATGTTATCTACAAATTAAAACAATGAAGACAACCTTTCTCCCCTTACTCTATAAACTTTCAAATGTTCCTCTAATTCTCTCCCGTCACCTAATAGACTCATCGTCTTTTTAACGAAGTTCCAATTTAAACTACCGGATAACCATAGCAACGAAGAAAGTCTTTTATAATCATTTGAAGTTAAAATGTTATTAGCTTTATACCCTTCTAAAAATGCTCTAGCAACTTCCGGACATACTTTATGCGACTGTATTCCTTTCGTTCGAGAGTACCATTTTATTAAAAAGGCTAACCCTTCAATACGGTCAACATAACTAATAGATTCAAAATCTACAATTCCTTTTACCTGTTGACTTGAGCCCCATAAAACATTCAAAGGATTTAAGTCTGTTTGTACAATAAACTCTAATTCACTCGTATATGCGCAGTCTATATGATATTTAGCAAGATCTATATACTCCCGCAATTCCTTACATGCGCTTGTCTTGCTTTCTAACATATTAATAAACTCAACATACCCATCCAAATGAGATTTCTTCTGAAAAATCGCGCTTTGAAATGCACTAGAAATATCATGAACCTTTCTTGCTTCCTTTCCAAATGCTTCTGCGATAGCTTCTGTACAGAGTGTAATATGTTCTCCTTCAATCCAATTAGACAATATAAATCGGTATTGTTCATCATTCCAAGCGACTAATGTAAATGACTCCCCTGACCTATTTTTATTAATTTGCATAAAAAGGACTCCATGCTCGCGTAAATAATACGTAAAACGTACTTGCTCTATCAGTTGTTCGTTTGATAACGCCCCAAAAGCTGGATTGATTGTTCGCTTGCTATTGATAAACCGTGCGGAATATCGCTTTCCATTCACCATAATTTTATAGTGTAAATCTGTATTCCAGCTATTTTTATGTAGCTCTTCTTCCACTGCTAGTGAATGAATTTCTTTAAAATAATTTATTAATACGTCTTTTATTATGTGTTTCACCCTTTTTTCCTTTCATGTGAAAAAATTTTTATTACATGCTATTTTTTATGATTACTATCTCGATTACTCTAAAAACCAAAATTTTATTCATTGTTAATTACCAATAGTGTTTTTTTCTATATATAAATTTAATAGAGGCAGACTACCATTCTAACTATATCATTCTTACATAATATTCTGCATTCGTTGAGATAATTGTTGTAAACCAATGCAGTAGTGACTATGTATAGAAAAAGAGCCAATCCCCTATACGATAGAAGATTGGCTCTTTCCTTTATTTACTCCCCTGTTTCAGAAAATCGCTTTATACGTTCTCCAATTTCATCACGAACACGTTGAAATTCAGACCACTCTTTTCCTGCTGGGTCACCAAATCCCCAGTGAACACGATTTACGTGCGGAGGTGTCGAAGGACAAACAGAATCCGCATGACTACAAAGGGTAACAACTAAGTCAGCGTTATTTAAAATATTTACATCAATTATATCTGATGTTTGATCTGTTATATCGATATTTACTTCTTTCATCGCTTTAATAGCATTTGGATTTACTCCGTGTGCTTCGATTCCTGCAGAATATACATTCCACTTATCGCCTAAATATTGTTTGCCCCATGCTTCTGCCATTTGGCTTCTGCATGAATTTCCTGTGCATAAGAAATAGATTGTCTTTTTGTTTTTCATGTTGTTTTCCGCCTTTATTTTTAAATTATACTGATTGATCATTAAAATATTTACGCTTAAACCAAAAAGCGACGTTTACAAGGGCAATCATTACAGGTACTTCCACTAACGGTCCGATAACAGCTGCAAATGCCGCGCCTGAATGAATACCAAACACACCAACTGCTACAGCAATCGCTAACTCAAAGTTATTACTACCTGCTGTAAATGCTAACGTTGTAGTCACCCGATAGTTTGCACCAATTTTTCTTCCCATAAAGAAAGAAACAAAAAACATCACAATAAAATAGATTAATAACGGAATTGCTATTCTTACTACATCTAGTGGTACGCTAACAATCATTTCCCCTTTTAAAGAGAACATAACGATGATTGTAAATAATAATGCAAGTAATGTAAGTGGACTAATCTTAGGTATAAACACCTTTTCATACCATTGTCTTCCTTTTAACTTAACTAGTACAAAGCGTGTTAACATACCTGCTATAAAAGGAATTCCCAAATAGATAAATACTGATTTCGCTACTTCTACCATTGTAATATCGACAATAGCCCCTTCAATTCCTAACCATTCTGGAATGACTGTTACAAACACGTATGCATAAACGGAGAAGAATAACATTTGGAATACCGAGTTAAAAGCTACTAAACCTGCCGCATACTCTTTATCCCCATCTGCTAGATCGTTCCAAACAATTACCATTGCAATACAACGTGCTAAACCAATCATAATGAGCCCGACCATGTATTCTGGCTTATCTGGAAGAAAAATAATTGCTAAAACAAACATAAGTACAGGACCAATAATCCAGTTTTGCACTAAAGATAAAACCAATACTTTTACATCTTTAAATACCCGGCCCATTTCCTCGTAACGAACTTTCGCCAACGGTGGATACATCATGACAATTAAACCAACAGCGAGCGGGATGGACGTCGTTCCAACTTGTAATGTATTTAATCCGTCTACTACACTAGGAAACACAAACCCTAAACCAATCCCAACAGCCATAGCTAGAAAAATCCATAGTGTTAAATATCGATCTAGAAAAGATAAACGTTTCATTTTATTTTCCATCTCCTATTAACAACAAGAATTTTTATCTACTACGTTAGAAGTCGTGCAACAAGATGGATCTTCAATTTTATGAACATCACTATGTGCTTTTGTATAAAAGAATTCCCACTCGTTCCCATCAGGATCCGTTACCCAAAACTTATCTTGAACCGCATAGCAACAAGTTGTATCCATCTCATCACGCGCAAAGAAACCTTCTTTTTCTAATCTTTCTTTATGTAATGTAATTTCTTCAGCTGTATCCACTTGAAAACCAAAATGATTTACCTGATTTCCCTTCACTTCATCTCTTACGTTCAGCGTGAAGTTAAGTCCTGGCGTCTCTAATAAAAATTTTGCATAATCCATTTTCACCTTAACTGGTGACACACCAAATACCTTTTCGTAAAATTGAATAGACTTCTCTAAATCCGTAACATTTATACCAACGTGAACATATCTCATAGCTTATTCCTCCTCTTTAAATACTATTAATCAATTTTTTTGATTAATAGTGCAAAATTTTAACAGCAACTACCTTTGCCTGTTTTTCTAAAGATACAGCATAATTCTTCTGATAATAAATTATTTACTTCCGCATCATTTAAATCATAATAACTCCACGTACCTTTTGTTTCTTTTACAATTAAACCTGCATCTAATAAAATCTTTAAATGATAGGACAACTTAGATTGCGTCATTTCAAAAATCTCCGTTAAATCACATACACAAGTCTGACCTCGCTGGCAAAGTTCATACATAATCTCTAACCGTTTCTGATCAGCCAACGCTTTAAATTTTTTCTCATAAAGCTGAAAATCTTGTGCCACTGTAGTTCACTCTCCCTTCATCAACTTTTTTTGATATTTATAGTATATACGCAGATGAGTTCTATATGCAACTAGTTCATCAAGTTTTTTTGATTTATCAAAAAAACTTCCTCTTCAAAATCTATACTTGAATACTTTTTCTTGCTCAATATAAAATAGCTTTCTTACAAATTAATACGATAATTTAATATTAACATGGTGCAGTTTCAGGGGTAAGTTATCAGAAGACATATGAAGTAAGCACTCTACAAATGATAATATATTAAATCTCGTTAAAACAAAAAGATATGTCCTAGTAGTATACCCAGGACATCCCCTTCATTTTATAATTTCTAGATTCTATACATCACTAACAATTGAATATACCTTCTGTCTAAAACATAGTATTATCATTAGCTGCCTCATTTGGAATCTCTTGAATTACATCCCAGTGTTCGACAATCTTACCATTCTTTATACGAAATATATCGACTATAGCAACTCCCTTATCTTGAGAATTAGTACGAGAATGTACATGAAGAGCAACTGTATCTCCTTCTACTACTACTCGTTTAATCTCTGCAAAGGAATTAGGATTTTTAACAAAATCCTCTTTTTGGTAAATCATCTAAAAATAATCCTCCACATAAAACTGTTAACGGCATTTCAGTGTGTTCTTTGTAAAATCCTTTAATACTTTCTGAAAATCCATAGCACCATCCACAATATGCGTCCCATACGTATATAAGATTATCTTGTTTCGTCTTCATTTAAATCTCCTACCTTTATTTTTATTAACCAGTCCAGCTATCACTTAAAATTCTCAGCTAACTTTTTGGTTTATATAAGTACATCTTTTTTATATCTTGTTCTTTTTTGAGTTACCTTACTATATTTTTCAAAACTAACCTTTCCCAAAAAGATTAGATAAGATTTCTAATGAAAGATAGCGCTGCACATCATTGCTCCAAAATAGAAGATACTAAAATTCGGAATATATCTTGATTTAATTATATTAGTAACTTTCTACACCGGGCGATAACATGTGGACTACCATCCTTAATTAAATATATAAACCTTATTTTCACTTTAAATAGCCACAAGGTTGTAACCAATTCAATCACAACCTCATGTAACCATATTAGTTACAACTATAGTAGAAGTCAATTCTTTTTTAACAAAAACAATAAATTTCTACCCTAACGTTTTTAGAATTCTATTATTAAAAACTGGCTTCTTGTTCTTAAATTTGTTAAAAAGCTTAGTAATTCCCTAAAAACATCACTAGTAAATATGGAACAACAAATTCAAGATAATTTACAAAACAAATAATATAAGTACCTCTTTCATGGCTTACCGACAGAGTACCAGTTCTAGTACATAGTTTTTTTCAAAGCATTACATTTTGTTTTTACCTTTAATAGAAACTACCTGATTAACTAAAACAGGAACTGTCCCACCATGACTTATAATTTTTTATCCCTGTACATTGTGCGGGAATTTTTTTCATAAAGAAAAGACACCCTAAAGTGCCTTCTTTCAACGTGAACCATCACAATTTCAATAGTAAGTATTGGACTCTCATCCAAATATACTTTTACCATGTTAAATTGTTTGATTCATTGAGGAATAGGGTTCAAATTTGGGTTAGCATCACATCGCTAACATACTAAGGTTTTATGCTACCCAAAAACAATGATTTTTACTCTGGGGATCTCAATTTTACTATTTGAGGATTTATGCTTTTCTTAGCTTGATAGCGATGTGGTAGGGCCCTATATTTGACTCTTTTTCTACACCTAGATATTCTAGAGTTCGTTCTAACATAAGTGCTGCCTGTTGACGTGTGAGTGTGCCATATGGCGTAAACTTAGTAGCTGAAACACCTCGGATAATTCCTGTATCGTTTAGGGCTTGTACATCATAATACCGGCTGCGAACGTATTTACATCAAGAAGATTAATGGAGCAAATGATGATTGCCCTAAATTGGTTTGATAGCTGTTTTTGCAGAGTTTGAGCGTGATATTATTCGTTGAAATTCTCTTCTTAAAGATAATACGTGAATACAAACAAAACCAGCAAAACACCGTTCCTATGTCGTACTGGTTTTGTTGAAGTCCATTTTGAATTGTAGCTAGTTCAACGTAATTGCAAATTCTGAGTTCGGTGCCCCAGCAATTACAACCGTTCCATTCTTCGGCAGTTTTACTTTGTTATTGCCGCTCACGATGGTAAAGTTGACGCATACTCCATTCTCATCATACACCGCGAACGCACCCTTCGATGGCAATGTCACGGTCATCCTTTTTCCTGCTGCCGCTTGCGGGATCGTAAACCATTTAGCATGCCCATTTGCTTGCAGAGTAACTTTGGACGATTGGCCAGCATCAAGTGGTTTTACGTTGTTTCCACTTACGTATAACAACCCGGCCATTTCCAAATATTCATTGCCGCCTTCTGTATAGAAATGCGTTTCCGTCGTATCACGGCCATTCATCACGGGGATCTGGAGCTGATGCGCCGCGGTGTTCGGACCTGTAATTTTTCTGCCCTCCCAATAGCCCGCCAGGCCTTCCTTACGAGTAATTTGTGTGGTAATAAGTTTCGGTTGTACGAGATATTCAATAGAACTAAATTTCTCATTCACGAGATAGAACTTGACACCTTCCCGCTTCGCCCATGCGGCAGCGGTTTTCTTCGATAGCACATTGTCTTCTAGTTTCTCGGCTAAATAGTGAGTCATCGCACCTTGCCCTAAGTCTGGTGTCGATTTATATGTGCTCTCCCTCAAATAAGTTCTTCCATTCTTCTCGGTGACAAAGTTGAGCTTAGAAGTACCCTTCTCATTAATAAAGCTTCCATCCACAGTATATACATATTTTTCTTCTCGATTAGATGGTAAGAACAGTTCTCCATTCTTCGTAATTTCAATTTTGAAATGAGTTTCGCTATTGCCATAAAAGCCCGCTTTCTTTGCCACGTCTTGAGGCATCTTGACCTTGACCGGCTTGCCAAAAGATTTGTTCGGCTTGATGTTCTTAATTGTCCCCTTCTCTTTAAGCACGGCGAGCAGCAATTCAGTTGCCAGCAGTTGATTTGTAGAGCTTCGTCCACCGGATGACAACACAGCCGCTGCCATTTTCTGTTCCGGAAGCACGACCAGTATAGCATGTTGCAGTGCCGTGTCGCCGCCCTTAGCCAAGCCTTTTATCCCATATTCACTGAATGGGTATAGTTTCACACTATCCCAGCCAAGACCATAGTTAAAAATATTATCTCCATCCCCCGGCCACATTCCTTTTTTATATTCCTCTTGCTCCATCGCCTTGACTACCTTATCAGAGAGGATCCCTTTTCCCTGTCCCATAAATAATTGTGAGAATCGTACCATATCTTCTGCCGTGGAAGAGACCCCTCCCGTACCAATCACATTCACCGATTCAATTGGAAGCTGCCCTTGGTACGCCGGAAAATAAAGTCCAGCCCGCTTTTCGTCTCTCCATTTGTCCTGCGGCGTTTTTGTATGATTCATCTTTAAGGGTTCTGTAAACCGTTGATGTAGAAATTCGGTAAAGCTCATACCGCTGACTCTTTCCACCAAAATTTCGGCCAGCGTAAAACCATCGTTGCAGTATACCGAGAACGCGCCAGGGTCTGCTTTCAGGCTCTGGTTGGACAATTGCTGCAACAAGAAATCATGGGAATAGGTATCATTATCGTTAAATAAAAATGCATTACTTAACGTGGAACCTTGCAAGCCGGAGGAGTGATTCAACAACATACGCGGGGTAATGCGTTTGTACCGCCCATCTTTCATCTTAAAATCAGGAACATAGTTAACCACAGGAGCATCCAAATCGACTTTTCCTTCGTCGACCAATTTCATTACAGCCGCTGTTGCATACATTTTACTGACTGAACCAATCCCGTATAGAGTATCTTTGGTTAGTGGCTGTTCCCCTTCCATATCGTTCTTTCCAGCCTGCCCCGACAAAGTAAGCTTGCCATTATCAATTAGCGCATACTGCACGCTAGTCGTCCCATGGGACTTCGTGAGTAGCGCAGCCTTCTCTGCTGCAATCTTCTTCAGCTCTTGGCTAGCTACTTCTACGTTAGATACAACTGTAGTCTTACTATCAGAAAATGCTTTCGCCCCTGTTGGTAGACTCATAGTTAGCGCTAATGTAGCGGCTAATACACCAGTTAGTTTATTTTTCATGAGGGAATTGCCTCCTTAGATAAGTGATCAATTTCATCATTTGTTTGTTTAACTATGAAAATATGATAAAATTTATCCGTTCTTCCTTTTGGCCTACTTGCTAAATTCAGCAAGTAAAATATTTTTAAAAGGATCAGGACTATCAGCATTAAGGCTGTTCAAATTGACAGCTAATGTATGCTTGCCTCCAAGTGTACCTCCAGCAAAAGTAACAAACCCTGGAATGCTACCTCCGTGTCCCCATATTGAGACACCGTTTGGAAGCTTAGTTTCATAGATTCCAAGACCATATCTGCCAAGTGCAGCTTCTCCTGTTGGAACTGTAGTAAGCATTTGTTTTAGTTGCTGTTCTTTTATTAATTTACCTCCAAGTAAGTAAGAGAAGAATTTGTTTAAATCATCAGCAGTAGAAATCATATCTCCAGCCGAGCTCCCCATACTTGGGTTATAATACGTAACATCTTTTGGCTCACTTGCTCCGTCTAGTTGGATATATCCACGGGCATGCTTGGTTCCTGGAATCACGCTTGAATTGCCAGGTAAGAATGTATTCGATAATTCAAGCGGTTCAATAATCCGATTTTCAATCTCTTCCGCATAGCTGTTCCCGGTTACTGTTTCAATAAGGATCCCTAGTAATACGTATCCTGTATTTGAATAAGACCAGCTCTTTCCTGGAGCAAAATCTGGGGGCATCGAAATCCCCATCTTTACTAATTCTTCAGCCCTATACGATTTTTTTGTATCCATAAGATTAAAACTTTTTGACCTTGTGTATTCAGCGATACCACTTGTGTGGTTCAATACTTGCCGGATAGTAATCTGTTTATCATCATACCCGTTTCCTTGAATGACACCAGGCAACCATTTTTCAATAGAGTCGTCTAGATTCAAGCGGTTCTCTTCGGCTAATTGAAGTACAACTGTTGCGGTGAACGTCTTCGTCACGCTACCAATGCGAAAGCGAAAATCTGTTTTCATTGGTTTCTTGCTGCTCAGATTCGCTACCCCAGCGGCATAACTCCATGTTTTTCCACTCTCAGAAGTTTTAGCAAGTATCCCCGGGAATCCAAGTTGCAATGTATCCCGCACTGCTTGCTTGACAGAATTACGATCTCGTTGAGTACTTGTTTGTACCGAACTAGATACACTTTGAGTAGGTTCTGCTTTTACAATTAAGGTTGGCGTTGTGTATAACAGAGAACTTCCAGCTATTAAAAGGGCCAGACTTGCACATGTAATTTGACTACATGTTTTCATAGGCCATTCCTCTCCTCTATTCATATTGTATAGGTGGTTTCTTGCTATTTCGTATTAACCACACAGCTACCATCTCCACCAATGAAAAAAGGTCAACATTGAATTCGTAATCATCTTCATATTTATTATTTTTACAAACGCCATTCTGTCCTGGGTAAATCCCTCTTTTTCCACATATATGTTAACCACATAAATTACTTCTTTTCCTTGAAACAGTCTTGTTACTGGTCTGTTTTTCATATATAAGTCATATCTGTTCCGCCTTTCACGCTTCTTTATATTTTTATCATACACAATGAAAATTTCTTTTTTCTTACCCATTTCTTACAAATTACTTACTTTCAAAATCGCTTTTATAATAGGATAGAAGGAGCATCTGTGCCGTAAAGTTCAGTAAATATATTAATCAAAAAGAAACACAGTTTTTTTTACTTCTGTGTTTCTTTTTACCATCCTTTTAAATATTAAGAGTCGATTTACCCTTAACAGGATGAATTCTGGCTCTTTTCTAATGTAATTTTTTTCTTGCAATACAACACAAATGACATTGTGCTGCATGAAACACTCCTAACGTTGTTAAAATCACTTGTTTTTAAGTCAAAATTTATTTAACTTAGGGCGGATACTCCATATCCATCAGCTTAAGAAAAATAAACGCCCTCAAAACGAAAAAATAAGCTACCTTCTCAAAGTAACTACCTGTAGAAAAAGAAAATGTTCATTTAGGAGATATATTAAAACCTTAGCCTGATAGTAATGTGGTGCTACCCCACATCCATCAACTTAAGGAGAATAAACGCCACCAAAACAAAAAAAAGCCCCAAATTTTTCTCGAAAATAAGGTGGGGCTTTTGAACCAGAAAAGTATATTTTTAACTATGAAAACTACGGTAAATTTTCCCTTTTTTCCTACTTGCTAAATTCAGCAAGTAAAATATTTTTAAAAGGATTAGGACTGTCAGTTCTACCCAAACTATTCCAATTGACAACCAACGTATGCTTGCCTCCAAGTGTACCTCCAACAAGAGTAGTAAACCCTAGAATGCCACCTGTGTGTCCCCATATCGAGACACCGTTCGGAAGCTTAGTTTTATAGATTCCAAGACCATATCCATCGATTCCTTCTCTTCCTGTAGGAACTGTAGTAAGCATTTGTTTTAGTTGTTGTTCTTTCAGTAATTTGCCACCGAGCAAGTAAGAGAAGAATTTGTTTAAGTCGTCAGCAGTAGAAATCATATCTCCAGCCGAGCTACCTGCACTTGGGTTATAATAAGTAACGTCTTTTAGCTCACTTGCTCCGTCTGGTTGGTCATATCCACGGGCATGGTTAGTGCCTGGAATAACGCTTGAATTGCCAGGTAGGAATGTATTCGACAATTCAAGTGGTTCAATAATCCGATTTTCAATCTCTTCCGCATAGCTGTTTCTGGTTACTTTTTCAATAAGAATACCCAGTAATACGTATCCTGTGTTTGAATAAGACCAGCCCTTTCCTGGGTCAAAGTCTGGAGGCAGAGAAACCCCCATCTTCACTAACTCTTCTGCCGTATACGATTTTTTTGTATCCGTAAAATCAGCGTCTTTTGACCTTGAGTATTCAGCGATACCACTTGTATGGTTCAATATATGCCGGATAGTAATCTTGTTACCATCATATCCATTTCCTTGAATGACACCAGGCAACCATTTTTCGATGGAGTCGTCTAGATTCAGGCGGTTCTCTCCAGCTAATTGAAGTACAACTGTTGCGGTGAACGTCTTCGTCACACTGCCAATGCGAAAGCGAAAATCTGTTTTCATTGGTTTCTTGGTTCTCAGATCCGCTATCCCAGCGGCATAACCCCAAGTTTTTCCACCCTCAGAAGTTTTAGCAAGTATCCCCGGGTATCCAAGTTGCAATGTATCCCGCATTGCTTGCTTGACGGAAGTACGATCTCGTTGAGTATTTGTTTGTAACGAACTAGATACATTTTGAGTGGGCTCTGCTTTTACAATTGAGGTTGGTGTTGTATATAACAGGGAACTTCCAGCTATTAAAAGGGCCAGACTTGCACATGTAATTTGACTACGTATTTTCATAAGGCATTCCTCTTCTCTATTCATATTATATCAGTGTTTGCTTATTGTTCCTTACTTCCTGACAAGACTTAGGGAAAGGCCCTCACGCATATAGATTAAAGCCCCAGTACAAAGGTATCTATCAATACCAACAATTTGAGCCATTTAAATCTCCATCCCTCCTATAACAAAATCATTCAAAGGTATGAAAGCATATTATGTACCCTTAGTTATTGTTAGGATTAACACAACATGAGACATAACCCCAACCCATATTTTACTTTATTTATCCATAATATGTATTGAGAAAGAATGTAAATTCGAATCCTTTCCGTCCCCCAACTATTGATCGTTTTTTTCACCTATTATAATTAGTTATTTAGAATTTCATAATAAAAAACTGTAAAAAAAATAACGAGTCCCTTAACGTACAGGAAGCGGTTGAAAAATATGTCTAAACGCACAATTTTCTTTTTTTTTTGATATGGTGACCCCATCGCAATCAAGCTAAGGTTTTGAAGTACCCACTAAATGAACTTTTTCTTTCTCTACAGTTAGTTACTTTGAGAAGGTAGCTCATTTTTTTGTTTTTGGGATGTTTACTTTTCTTAAGTTGATGGATGTGCGGTCGAACCCCTATGCATTTCATCAATCATTCCCTTGACTCTCCATTTGTAGTACTGTATAGTACTAATATGAAAAAAAATACACTTACTAATAAAGATATTGCTCTGCAATCCGCTTTTACATTGTTTCTTACTAAAGGTTTTCTAGCAACAAGCATGGACGACATAGTCGCACATAGCAAAGTTTCAAAAACGAACATTTATTATTATTTTAAGAGCAAGGAGGAGCTGCTACTCGCTATTGTTAATCAGTTGATAGCACATTACGAGCAGCGAATTAATTATATTGTGTCTCAAACTGAGCTCACCGTTCAAGAGAAATTAGAAGCGGTACTCCACATTTTAAGCGATACTATTGAACAAAATAACTACCTTGGCGGTTGTCCTTTCCTGACTCTGTATACACAGACGCCTATTGACGCGGTTGAAATTAGAGATAGAATCAAGAGTTTTTTTGAAAAACAGCTGCATGGTGTTGAATTGATTTTAGCCCAAGGGATTGCACGACAAGAACTAAAGAAAGAGCTGCCCGTTAAACAAACAGCTATGTTGATTGTCTCCTCTATTGAGGGTGCTCTCTTCTTGGCTCAAGCTTCTAACAACCAAGATATGATCAAAAATTTATTTCCTACTTTAGCTTCCATGCTAAAGTAATATTTTTAGATACATTAGTACTAGTTAGTACTATAAAATAATAAAGGAGTGTTTTTATTATGAATATCTTCATGACCGGCGGAACTGGTTATATTGGACGTCATTTAATCGCTGAGTTAGCTTCTCAGCATCAGATTTATGCACTTGTACGTCAAAAAAATCGTCTTCTTACCATCATCAATCAACTGGCACCCGATCAACAGAACAACATTGTTCCTGTTATCGGTGATCTAACGCAGCCTCGATTAGGTTTAAGTGATGACAGCTACAAACAATTACTTGCAACTGATCTAATTATTCACGCAGGAGGTCCAATGTATATTGAGTTGAACCTCATTGAAGCTGAGCAGTCTTTCCTCACCCCTGCAAAATCCCTTGTTCGGCTAGCACTGGATATCCACGCTGAAAAAGAATTAAAGCATTTTATCCATGTCGCAGGCTTTATGAGTCCCTATCATGAACAAAATGCATTGTTGGATCTAGATCATTTGCTGGACAATCAACCGCCTTATGAAAAAATGAAGTTTTTAGCCGACTCTTATATACGAAAATCTCTTCATAACATGAGCATTCCCTTATCTACTGTTAATCCTAGTGTAATCGTCGGAGACTCCTTCTCAGGGAAAACAGAACAGATTGGAGGCCTTAGTATCTTAGTCGATGCCGTAAGGCGAAATCTTATGCCGCTTGTTCCAGGCGGCGACGATTATTGGTTACCAATGGTTCATATTGACCATGTGGCTTCGTTTATTTCAAAACTTGTTAATACAGAAGGGTTATCAAGCAATACCTACTATCTTTTAGATTCTAAGCAAGAAAGTCCGTCGATCCGAACTTTCATCAAACTCATGGCACACGAATTGCAGACAACAAATCCGTTAGGAACTATACCGCTTCCGTTATTGAAAACTGTGCTTAGAATGGGTGCTGATAAGATGCTTGGTATTCCTAAAGAATCCATGAGTTTTCTTGTTAAGTCGGAATTCCCTGTTTACAGTAAATTAGAAATAGAACAAAGGAACGGCAGAAATTCATTCGTAGTTCCGTCCACGCTCCCTTTTATCATTAGTGATTTGGATTATCGGTTAAATCATTTAGGCCTAAATCAAAATGAGCAGAAAGATTTTAGTCAACGAAGAAGAGCTAACTTAGTTTCGCTAGAGAAAGATAGGAATGAAACACCTATTATTTTTCTTCATGGGACGTTCAGCAATGCCGATGCCCTTTTGCCCCTCTCACAATTTTTAAGCGGTTTAAATACTTGGTTCGTAGATTTACCTGGATTTGGGCGTACCCCTTATCACCATAATCCTTCTGTGATAGAAGGCTATGTAGAGAGCATTTCCACTATGATCACTGAGTTGAACAGACCCGTTATATTAGTGGGGCATTCATTTGGCGGATTGATTGCGGCTCAAGTGATGGAACGGCTGCCCTCACTGATCAAACAACTCATTTTATTGCAGCCAGTACTGCATCCTATCCAACCTAAATATAGATTTCGACGTATTACAAGTTTCGTTCTAAAATATATGGAGCCCGCCCGTTTGGAAAAAGAGTTACTTCAAACCAATAGCTCCAGAACATCCAGTCAGTTATTGAGTAATTACGCTCATTCTGTGGTCCGTGATTTAAAATCCCCCCGTATACGCAAAACTAACGCTACGGTCATGTCTTGCTTAACTATATCAAAATCCATCCAGTTAAATCCCGAGACATGGGATAAGAGGAAAATTAAGATACTATGGGGAGCTTTGGACAAGGATCATCATGTCCCAAAGCAGTTTGAACACTTGGATATTACACGTATTCAGTACGGTCATCAGTTTCCTGTTGAATCTCCTGAACTAACTGCTCAATGGATTTCTCAAGCTGTAACAGTATAAAGGTTCTTTTGATAGTATTGATGGAGGTGTGATTGTCAACACAAATTCAGACTGCTTTTTTAAGGGCTCGTTTTCTGAACTCAACTGAACTTAAATAACCTAAAGTTCCATGAACATGATGATGGTTAAACTGGTTCTGTTGCAAAGTTTGAAAAAAGCATAAACAGGTTGGTAAATGCAGAACAATGTTTAGGAAGTAGCTAGTAATTGTTGAAGTTCATTGTACGTTGAAAAGGCGGAGTCTCTTTGAAGACTTCGCCTTTGTTTATATAGGGTATGAATGGTTTCATAAGCGTGCAGATTTATTTTTTACTTTCCAAATTCGATAGATGGGATTGCCATATTTATGAATCCATCGCATGATGGTTGTTGGTTGCACTGAAATACCACGTTCTTTCAGGATTTCAGATACATCACGATAACCGAAAGAAAAACGGCAGTAGTAGCCGACAACTACTAAAATAACATCTTTCTTGAATTGTTTTCCTTTAAAATATCTCATGTCTGATTCCCCTAGATCCTGTTTTCTAGAGTGTAGCTTCATGTAGAAAATTTTGCAACTTTACGATTCACTTTAGAAAATAAAGCAAGGAGGCTACACAATGCAAAACGCAGTAAAACTAGATGAAATTGACCATAAAATTATGAACTTGTTGTATGAAAATGCGAGAATTTCTGTTTCAGAAATAGGACGTATTATATCCATGACGCAGCCTGCTGTAAAAGAACGCATTAACAAACTTGAAGACAAGGGGTTATAGCTGCTTACCGAACGAAATTTGAGCCTTCCAAAATTAATAAAAACATCCAAGCATTCATTATGTTCAAAACGAGTCAATGCTCTGATTTTATCCAATATTGTAATGCTGCTCCTGAAGTAACAGATTTATATCGAATTAGCGGGGAATTTAATTATATGATGAAAGTCATGAGCGATTCGATGGATTCTCTCGCTGCATTTTTAGACTCTTTAATGCAATTTGGATTATCATCTCCTTTAATTGTTTTAAAGAGTGAATTTGAAGAGAAATTGTCGTTCTGATAAAAGGATACGTATTATCCTCCGCTAACATTAAAAGTTGCTTCTTTGTGAGAGAAATCAACAAAATAAATGATATAATCTATTTAAAATCAAATGATCAAACACAATTGATATAGATGGTTAGGAGAAAATTAATGAACGAAAAAATAGGCTATGTTTGTAAATGTTGCGGAGTATTTCACGATGAACTCCCTATATGTTATGGGAATGAGGCTCCCGATTATTTTTACTATATCCCTGAAGAAGAGCTAGAGAGTCGAGTTGAAATGGATGAAGATCTATGTGTAATTGATGATGAATATTTCTTTATGAAAGGTTGTATTGAAATTCCAGTTTTAGATGGAGAGGGACCTTTTATATGGGATGTATGGGTATCTTTAAGTGAAACAAACTTCCAAAAGACGCTTGATTACTGGGAAACGAAAGGAAGAGAAAACGAATTAGAGCCAATGTTTGGTTGGTTATCTACCCAACTTCCTTGTTATCCAGATACAGTAAGTTTAAAAACAATGGTTCATACTAGAGAAATCGGTTATAAACCTTATATTGAACTCGAACTAACAGACCATCCATTATCTATTGAACAAAAAGATGGTATTAAACTAGATCGCATCCAAGAAATTGCTGAAGAAATTTGTTATCAAAATAACGAAGAAATAAATGATTAGTAAATAAAAAAGAACATTGAAAAATCAATGTTCTTTTTTATTGCATTTTCACTTATTAATCAGATTTCTCTTCGAAAAGAGAACACTCAACTGTATTTTAACCACCTATCCCTGATTCTTCCGCTCCTCCCTAAACTCCTCCTTCACCTTCTCTAACAGCCCTTCTTCTGTAATTAATCGATACGCTGTATTTGCTAGTGCTTTTGCCGATGTGATTAGCGCTTTATCTCCTAATTCTGAACGTGCTGCTTCTCTAAATTCATTCGTATGCGCAATTAAGTCATCTGGACCGATTTTAATGTACGGATGAATTGTCGGTACAACTTGGCTTACATTTCCTGCATCCGTTGAGCCGATTCCTACTCTTTCTTTACGGTTTACCTCTTCACCTTGTAGTTCTAACTCTTCGGCTACGACGTCATTAAATGTTTTTGTCACGAGCAATTCATCAATTTCATTTTGGAATTGATGAATTTTCACTTTTGTGCCTGTTGCTAACGCTGCCCCTTGTGCAATATTTCTTACTTTTTCTGTTACTTCCGCACATCTTTTTCTCGTTGCAGCACGGATGAAGAAGCGTGCCGCAGCATAATCCGGAATAATGTTAGGTGCTTTCCCACCTTCAGTAATAACTCCGTGAATTTTCACATCTGATGGGAGTTGTTGGCGAAGTGCATTAATACTGTTATACAGCTGGATAATCGCATCTAATGCGTTAATTCCTTCTTCTGGTGAGGCTGCTGCATGAGCTGTTTTTCCGTAAAAATGAAAATCAAGTGGATCGACCGCTAGTGATGGACTCGTTGGAGCTGTTTTTCCGCTCGGATGAATCATAAGCGCCGCATCAATGTTTTTAAATAAGCCAGCTTTCACATAACTCGATTTTGCGCTACCATTTGGCCCGCCCTCTTCTGCTGGTGTTCCGAACACGACAACTTCTCCGCCGATTTCCTCAAGCGTTTCTGATAACGCGATCGCTGCTGCAACGCTAATTGTTCCGATTAAATTGTGACCACACGCATGACCGAGTCCTGGTAAAGCATCATACTCAGCTAAAAATGCGATAACTGGTCCTTGTTTCCCGGAACTTTTTCGCGCGATAAACCCTGTTTCATGACCAGCTATATTGTGCTGCAACTGAAATCCTGCGCTTCCTAACAACAAACTTAACGTTCTTGATGCGTAAAATTCTTGGTTACCAATCTCCGGATTCGCATGAATATTATGACTTGTTTCTATGTACTTTTCCTTATTTCTTTCTATACTCTCTTCAATTGTTTTTCTTTGTGACGTTACTCCTGTCGCTCCCATTTTTCTTCCTCCTTTTATTTTCACGTAAAAAAGCCTCTTTCTAAAAGATAGAAAGAGGCTTCTGTATATACAGTCAAAATGAGCTTCTTTCTTATCTTTCAAGTTACCTTGCTGGAATTGGCACAGTATTCATAAAGAATCCGCTGCCGAGGTGTCATAGGGCCAGTCCCTCAACCTCTCGTGATAAGAATTTTCATAAAATTATATTAAATTATTTTCATTCTAAGTTCATTCCAGGCAAAAGTCAAGGAATTCCTATCTGAATTTACCGAATATCTAAAAACCCTTTTAATACGCCAATTGTTTCAGGTGCTTGTAATCTTGCACATATGTACGGAAATTCCATACTACCTTCAAACATCATTTGAGATGTAAGAGGTGCTCCTGCCCAAAAGATTTCATCATCGATTACGATAAACGGGAATGCTTTATTTTGTCTTTGTAACTTTACATTTTTTAACGGAACTGGTCCATCACTATACACTGTTATTTGCGCATTTGTACGCATTAACGCTTGCCAGACTCGCTTATCCACTTGCTTTGTACTTGGAAGTGAAATAATAATTTTTCGTTTTGCGGCTAAAATATCTTTCAATAACCCTTTCGGCTCTTCAAGATTCATTTCCATAAACCAGCGTAAACGTTTCGAAATTTTCCGCTCCCACAATTGTCTTGATGTCGTGCGATCATATACATCTCCGTGACGTTCTATATGAGCTGTTAATTGTGATAACGCTTGTTTTTTCGAAAGGTTTTTACGCATATAATGGCAATCTGATAATTGAATGAACTTCCCTCTCGCCCTTGTCACTGCAACGTTGACGAGGCGATGATTTTTATGGTCAAAGAATAACACGCCAGGTCGTTCTTGCGGATAACTATCAACCGTATCAAATATCATCATATCTCTTTCAGAACCTTGGAATTTATGAACCGTCGCCGCTAAAACTGGTATGTTTTGATATTTCGTTCTCTGCAACATTTCTCTAATGCACGTTGATAAAAAGCGGGACTGTGCCCTGTAAGGCGTAACTACACCGATAGATTGAACACCGTCTAACAATCCAATTAACATCATTTGCATCGCTACTAAACCAGACATAATATTAAAACGAGAACCGGAAGCAGCGTCTTTTAAAGAAAAGGCTCCCATTAAGCTCGTATCAAATAAAACACTCGCCTCATTTGCGAACGGTTGCAGTTTCGCAAGTTCTTTACGCTCTGAAACAGATGGATGATCGTACACTCTATTTTTATAAATAAATGAATTCGTAAACTTCGATATATCCGTATGCATACGTCTTTGCTCCTGCAGCATAAAAAGGTTCGGATGTGCTTCTGATTTATTTACAGAATCAACAATCCCTGCATGATAAAACATATCTTCACCGAGCCATTTTCGAACGAGTTCATGGTTCGCCATCGCAATCGGAGGTAACTGTAAAAAGTCACCACAAACGACAATACGTTTCCCAAGTGAAGCAGCTAATGCGATTTGCGGAACATAAGCCATACTTACTTCATCTACGACAACTAAATCAAATGTACGCTCATAAATAAGTGAATCAATTGCACATTTCGATAAAGTCGCACCGATTACTTTCGCATTTTCAATGTATTCTTTTTCTACTTCTTTAATTTTCGCTTTTTGCTTTCGAAGATCACTTTCAATCTCTTGTATACGCTTTTTATCAGCAGAAGTCGCTTTATATGATAAAATCTTTTCACGAAGATCTTGTCGTGTCTCTTCTAAATAGAGTCTTTCTTCTCCCCAAGATCCATTCGTCGTTTCAACTAACTTCGATGCAAGTAACGTTTCATGATTTCGTATATGTTCATGTTGACTATAACCGTAACGAACAATTTCTCCAGGCGTCCATTTCTTCTTCTTCTCAATTTGCTTCGTTACTTCACTCATTAATACGTCTACTGCCGCATTACTATGAGCTAACACAAGTATCGATTTTCCTTTTTGATAATGAGCAGAAATAATACGCGATAAATTGTAAGACTTCCCTGTTCCCGGTGGTCCCCACACGTACGTTGTTGGATTGTAAAAAGAACGATACGCCAATTCATTTTTCGTATTTTTCATCTTTTCAATATGTTTCGGACTGCTCGTCCCATCAACAAGACGCTTTATACGATTACGTTTCAGCTTATCTTTATGTGCCTCTTTCAATCTCTCTTGCAGCTGTTCTAGCAATTGCCACGGTTCACTGTATAAAACAGCTTCTCGTATTTCACCTTGTATATAATCATTTAATTTCAGTTCTATTTCTAATCCATGTACAGATAATACTTCCCCTGTTGCTTCCTCACCATCGAACTCAATTCGAATTGGTGAACCTTCAGGTAAACTTACTTCCGATATAAGCTGAAATACGTATACTGTACTTTCATAATCTGTATATAAAAAACGACCGTTAATGATAGAGATTTTACTACCACCTATCGTTTTCCAATGTTTAATTTCATATGCTAATGCATAATGCCACTCTTTCATCGTTGCCGATAATGAAGGAGTTTGAGTAGGTGTATTCATCGTATAATCTCCTTCCTTCTCCCCAAACATACTTTCTCACTATACCATATAACACGCTAAAATTTGTAAGGTTTTTATCTTGCTTATTTTCTTAATTTTCAATAATATATTGTATATAATTTTCAGAAAGAAGGAAGGAATCTACATGCCAGTTAGAAGAATCGAACACGTTGGACTTATGGTTGCAAACTTAGAAACATCTATTTCATTTTATGAAGAAGTAGTCGGCTTACAACTCATTAAACGTATGGGACATCCAAATCCAGACTTAAAACTCGCTTTTTTAGGTGTGGAAGAATCGAAAGAAACGATACTTGAACTAATTGAAGGTTACAACTCTTCCCTTCCGGCAGAAGGAAAAGTACATCACATTTGTTTTAAAGTGGATTCATTAGAGGATGAAATCGAAAGACTAAAGAAACACAAAATAACCTTCCTACTAGGAGAAGAAATTGAAACATTACCAGATGGAACACGTTACATATTCTTCGCTGGTCCTGACGGAGAGTGGATTGAGTTTTTTGAGACGGGGAGATAAAGTAAGACTTTAATTAGGGAGCTTTTGCGGGATAGAAAAAGAGCCGGAATTCCGGCCCTTATCTTTGCAAGTGCGCAACCAATAACAATAAAACACACCTTCAATCCGAAAACTCACCTATAAAAAAACAATCATTTTGTTAGGAGTAAAGAATGATAAATACAATCTATATTATTGTCTTTTGGGTACTTATACTATTTCCAATCCTGTATGTAATTAAGATAAAGCATTGGAATTTAAAGTGAAACTTTAATCAGTGGGGGTTTTGTTCATCCCCACTGATTATTAGCCCTCACCAATCGGGCTTTTACGGGCAGCCCGACTCCCACCTAACTTCTTTGCTCCAGCTGAATTTTAAGGTGGGAGTTTTACTGCCCGTTAATGCGGGATAAAAATAGTTGCCGTATTTATTGGAAGGATTCTATTAAGTATCGTCTTTTTCTTAAATGGAATTTATGTAGGACTAAAACGAAATTGGGCAGAGCCTCCCTATGAAACAGAATGGGATTTCTTTATAAAGTCTTTGCAGCATGGGAAAACGGAAGCACTTATAGAAGTATTACTTCTAATTATTATCATTACTTTGGACCTAATAATTATATTTTATTATAGAAATAAAAAGAAATAGGGTATTTTCCCTATTTCTTTCTTTACTGGGGTACCGCCCATAACCATCAAGCTAAGAAAAGCGAATACCCCAAAACGAAAAAAATGACCTGAATTCTCATAAATAACTGTTGTAGTGATATAAAATTTTCGTTTTAGGGATACTTCAAAATATTAGCTTGATGAACATGGGGACGAGCCACTAAAATACAATTCCGCTAGAAATTTTCGCGCTATATTCTCTTTTATTTATGATAGTTGATTAACAACACTTTCTAAAAATTTGTCTACCTTTTCTTTTGATGTATCCGGTGTATGATAACCAATCGTAAATGTAAGTCTTCCATTATAAAAGCTTGCACCCATTGAAAAGAATGGCGCATACATAATGGGTGATGTCATATACCCGTCCTCAGCTTGAACTTCACCAAACTGAATAGGTTCATCAGCGATCACCCCGAAATTTGTCAGTAACGGCAACGCCATCCCCATCTGTAAAGCCTGCTCGTATTGCTGATTATACATTTCCTTCACCACAGATAGCTTCATACCTGCCAGTAGCTCCATTCCTGCTGCTGAAGACAGACCTGGATTTTGAGACTTTATTTTATCCATTGATTGTTTAATTCGAACGAGAGTCTGATTAAATGATTCATTATCCTCCATTTTAATCACTGGCATTTCCATGCCGGATAAGTTGCAAATAGCACCAGTTGTATAATTAGGCAGATATCGACGTAAATCAATTGTTAAACCGATCATTTTTTCTGCGGTGCGAGGTTCTGCATACACAGTGAAATGTGATAAAGCTCGGAAGTATGCAGTCATGATTACATCATTCAAGGTAGCCTGTTGTGCTTTTGTCCATTGGGTTAGACGTAGAGATTGCTCATGGCTCAACCGCCGTACGGACATTTGAGGGGATTTATTTTTGTTGGGTTGAGATGGAAAAGACCATAACGATGCCTGTTGTTCTTGGTTAGGACGATACGCGCTTTTTATGTCCGATATTCCAGCATATTTGAATACATGTGATTGATCTCGAAAACTCTCATTTCCCTCACCAAATTCCTTCATAATTTGATTCTTAGATTGTCCCAAGGAAAGTTGAGTATAAATTGCTCCAAGTAAATTAATATATTCCTTGACCCCTGCGCCATCTGAACATAGATGAGATAATTTCACAACTAACATATCTGTTGTAGTTCCTCGTAATAATTTTGTTTGAACCATAGGCCCCTGAATACGATCACCGGGTTCCTTAATAAAGTCTATTGCCATTATTTCAAGTTCTTGATTATTTCCTTCTGCAAAAAGGCAAATAGGTGAGTTAGTGGCAGATGAATGTTCCTCCCAGTAAGGGATATCATTTTCTACAAACCGGCTGTTCAAAACCGGCTGCAATTGTAACGTTATCCTTACTGATTGTTCAAGTATTTCCTTTGATATACCTACAGGAAAATAAAGAACTGTATTAATTTGTTGATCTGCAGAATAAAGACCTAATACATAATTCATTCGATCTTGAGGTGTTACTGAAAACTTTCTTTGTTCCATAATTTCGTCCCCCTTTTAAGACTTTTTTGTATAACCTTATTCTCCATATGGTTGTAAATTTTCTTCAAGAGTAAATAATTATTATTTTTTGAATTTTTCACAAAAGTATCTTTTCCGTACTGGTTCCATTCTTTTTACGGCTCTTTGTAGGTGATATAACCATTATTTTATTATTATTAACACTTACTATCTCCCTCTATAAAATCAAACGAAAGTATATTTAGTTTATATATATACAAACATTTTACAATTGTGTTTGGTAATTATCAATAGAAATAAATTATTTTTATGTTTTTTAATAAAAAACAATAATATAATACGTTTAGGTGTTACTTCATAATAAAAGGTTGATGGGCATGGAGGACCACCAACCTTTTATCATATTGCTTTAGATGTTTGTATTCATTATTACATTGTTTACAAATAACTCCTGTTTGCACTTGTATCACCTCATCATTTTCAAACTTCCAAACTAACTAGGTCTTCATAAAGTGAAACTTTAATCAGTAGGGGGTTTTGTTCATCCCAACTGATTATTAGCCTTCCCAATCGGGTGTTTACGGGCAGCAGGGCTCTCACCTAACTTCTTTGTTCCAGCTGAATTTTGAGGTGGGAGTTTTACTGCCCACAAATAGCGAAAAAAAGGAGCCGGAATTTTGGCCCCTTTTTTCGCAAGTGCAGCAACGGTTTGAAGAACCGTAACCTTCAACCTAAAAATTCACCCAGATTAAGAAACAATCATTTTGTGAGGAGTAGAAAATGATGAATACAGTCTATATTTTTGTTTTTAGATGAGTGTATTTCTTAACTTGATAGCGATGTAGCAAGTCCCCTTTTAGAATAGTAGAGTATAAACGTGAAAAAACTTCTAACAAATTTTGTTAGAAGTTTTTTAAAATACGTGATATTTTATTTGTCAATTTTTTTAATCTTCCTTATTGATTTCTATTGTGCCTGTTCTAGCACTAACCTTTAAAATATTTAATAGATTCTCAGGTGTCTTGATTTCCACTTCATATTCAAATTTAGATTGTGCTAAGTTGTCATCTTCTAATTCGAATTCTTTTTTCACATTAATAATTTCTCCATTTGTATGAGCTAAAGAAATTTCACGAACCTGTTTCTCTGTATAGTTTTCATTCTTTTTCGCATAATTGTAGCCCATACCATAATATCCACCAACAATAGCAATACCACTTACTAAAATAGCAATTACACTTATAATTATTTTCTTTTTATGTTTTAACATTTCCATCCACTCCTTAATAATTAATCATTTATTCCAAATCTTGCTTCAAGTACATTTTCTGCTTGCTCTAATTGATCTTCAAGTATATCTTGTTCTCTTTCTTGTATTTGATATTGTTCAACAGTTATCGTTCCAGCGTGAAAATCTGCTTCTAGCTGATCATCAGATAGATCTATCTTGTCATCTAATTGGTCAATTTCTTTTTTTGCTGCTAAGTACGTATTTAAGTTATCTTCTTTTGCTCCAACTGGTTTCGTATTATTTGCCTTTTCTACAATAGATGTGACTTCGTTTTTGAAATCTTGTGTTTGCTTAGTATCATTCATAGCAGGCCCTGTTTTGTGTGGTTCTTGTTGTAGTTGAGCACCTTCTTTTTGTGATTTATCGTTTTCTACTTTCAGTTGTTGTACTTCTGTATCGTTATCAGCTTGAGTCGAACAAGCTGTTAAGAATAAACAAGACATTGCTCCAATCATCATCCATTTTCCCATTATGTTCTCCTCCCTTTACATGTGCACCTTATCCATGTCCTTATATTACTGAACAAACATTAAAGGAAGATTAATGTGCAAAAAAATAAAGTGAAACTTTAATCAGCCCTCACCAATCGGGCTTTTACGGGCAGCAGGGCTCCCACCTAACTCTCTCGCATTCGCCGAATTTTGAGGTAGGAGTCTTACTGCCCGTTAATGCGGGATAAAATGATATAATTAAATAGTTTCTAATCTTTCTTTAATGTTTTGAAATTATAGTGATACATATAAATAAGAAGAAAAGGAGAATGTTAATGCGAGTTCTTATTGTCGAAGATGAAAAAGACTTACAAAATATATTGGTAAAACGATTAAATGCAGAATATTATAGTGTCGATGGATGTGGGAATGGAGAAGATGCTTTGGATTATATAAGCATGGCTACCTACGATTTGATTGTGCTTGACATTATGATTCCCGGAATAGATGGTTTACAAGTATTACAAAGATTACGTGCGGACAATAATACAACTCCTGTCTTGCTTCTTACAGCTAAAGATACAATTGATGATCGCGTAACAGGACTCGACTTAGGTGCGGACGATTATTTAGTAAAGCCCTTTGCTTTTGATGAGCTGTTAGCAAGAATTCGAGTGTTGATGCGAAGAAAAACAGGAAATACATCTAATGTGTTTGAAATCGCTGACCTAGTGGTGGATTGCAATATGCATAAAGTAACAAGAGGAGATCAAGTTATCAATCTTTCCAGTAAAGAATTTGCTATTTTAGAATATATGATTCGTAATAAAGAAGTTGTGTTGACACGAGATAAAATTGAGCAACATGTGTGGAATTACGACTATGAAGGTGGCTCGAATATTATTAATGTTTACGTCCGCTATCTTCGCAAAAAAATTGATAGCCAGTTTGAAACGAAGTTAATTCATACAGTACGAGGAACTGGTTACGTATTGCGAGTAGAATCATGAAAAGACTATCAATAAAAATGAGAGTGACCCTATGGTATACGGGGCTAGTTGTAATTATTATGGCACTCGTGTTAGCTTTTATTTTAACTTCTTCAGATAAAGTTTTGCTTTTTAATATGAAAAATCAATTGAAGAGCACAGTAAAAGAAAGCATTGAAGATATCGAATATAAGCATGGACAGTTAAAGATTGACGATGAATTTGAAGCCTTAGAAGATGGAGTAAATATCATCATTTATAGTAAACAAGGTGAGCTGCTGGCAGGACATAATCCAACAACCTTTAATAAAAAGGTATCGCTTAAATCCGATGAAATACAAACCATTAAAGACGGTAATAAGGAATGGATAGTATATGATTTTCTCCATAATGTAGGCGGCGATGAGCAAGTCTGGGTTCGTGGCATAATGACCATGAATCAATTATCATCGACCATGAATACGCTTATTGTGGTAACACTCATCTCATTTCCATTACTTATTCTCATTGCAGCAGCGGGAGGATATTTTATTACGCAAAGAGCGTTTCGACCTGTGCAACAAATGAGTGATTCAGCCAGTGAAATTGGTGATGGTAAAGACCTTTCGAAGAGAATTAATTTACAAGGTTCATCGAAAGACGAAATGTATCATTTAGCACAAACCTTTGACAAAATGTTTGAGCGATTGGAGACATCATTCGAAAGTGAAAAACAATTTACATCTGACGCATCTCATGAATTAAGAACACCAACATCTGTTATTATTTCGCAATGCGAATACGCTTTATCGCAGAGGAATAATCCGAAAGAAATGGAAGAATCGTTAGAAGTAATTTTAAGGCAATCGCGTAAAATGTCCGCGTTAATCTCGCAACTCTTATTATTAGCACGAGTTGACCAAGAAAAGCATAATACTTTTCAATTTGAATGTATCAATATGAGTGAATTAACGGAAATCGTTGTAGAAGAGCTTTCATTAATGGTTCAAGAAGCTTCGATTAATATAACAACAAATATAGAGGAAGACCTGTTTATTAAAGCAGATCAAACATTGATGATGCGTTTATTAATGAATTTACTAACGAATGCGATTGCTTATAGCAAAGCGAACGGCACTGTGAATATGCAACTGTTCCGGGATGAAACCAACATAATAGGTAAAGTCTCCGATAATGGCATAGGCATCAGCGAGCAACATATTGCGAAAATATGGGACCGCTTCTATCGAGTTGACGCAGCACGAACATCTTCAAACAATGGAAACACAGGTTTAGGATTGTCGATGGTAAAATGGATTATAGAACTACACGGAGGAGAAATTACCGTTGAAAGTGAATTAGGAGAAGGCAGTACTTTTACATTTAAACTACCTATTGAAAACCGAGCATAATGTATGCTCGGTTTTCGCTTTAGAATAAAGATTGATTAAAAAGCTCTCTTCAGTCCTTATTTAAAAGTAAATACAAAAACTCCATTTTGAAAAAAAGCGATCAAAATGGAGTTAATCTTTTTAGCTATATATGAGATTTTATAAAACCATCTACTTAAATCTATTTTCCAAGTATACCATTCAACAATCTGAAATATTCTAATCAACACAATCACTCATTTAACTAAAAAAATTGGTTAATTGCATAACGCTCTTCTGACTTTCCTTGCGAAAATTAGTGGATCATCAACGTCTTCGATATTAACGTAAATTAAATTTGGATCATCACATAACCACTCATTGTGTATAGACGAAACGATTATTCCTTGTTTAATAATTGTAGCAACAAATTCAGTGACTTCCTTTTGTAAGAGTGCTACCCGCCCTAGACATAATGCCCGTCCAGTTTTATTATCTCGTGATTCGAATGAGAAGGAAGTTGTTACTCTAAAACGTTTCCCCAAGATTGTTGCTTGTATTTCATCTCGATTTATTGTTGCCACGCATTTTCCACCGGCGAATCCTTCTTGGCCACCGATAATTCTTGCAAACTGTTGACAAATTAATTCATCATTAAACGCCATACCTTTAATCATCCCCCTTTTACTGTTAGGTTATGAATGAATACATCGGTCTGAAACGGTAATGAATCTATTCTATTACAAAAAAGATGATGGCAATCTAACGAAATCTATTAGCTCAATTATTCTTGATTATTTGAATTAACTCGGCTATATATGTTAAGACATTTTTAGAGAGCATAAAAAAGACACCCTAAGGTGCCCTCCTCCGACTTGAGAATCATATCTATGTATGGAGAAATTTAGAAAAGAGAAACTTCTAACTATAACTTATAGAGCTCTTATACCATGAATTACTTACATACATATTTCCTTATTTACCCGAAGAAGAATCCCGTTATATTACTTTCTGATCAGTCTCGTTAAAGCCATCCCAATAAATCCAGCACCCATCCCTATTAGCCATCCAGCATGAGTATCACCTAATATAGATCCCACTCCTCCGCCAAGAAACATGCAGCCAACGAATACTAATCCTCCAATTCCCCAATTCGGCCGTTCCATAATTCAATCACATCCCTTCAATAAAACATATGCGATTAACTAGCCTAACTTTCTTGCATGAGATAGTTAATTATTTTGCTAGAGATGGTATCGTTATTCTGCATAGGTTCAGCCACTTTTAGTGAATTCAAAAAAACGGTGATTGACCGATTTGAAAGGATTTAACCTTGTCATTAGAGGATACATAAAAACCTGACAATTAATCAAAATAGATCATGCGCTATGAAATAAAGTGAAACTTTAATCAGCTCCCAACAAACTTCTGTACCACCTAAATTTTGAGCTGGGAGTTTTACTTTCCACAAATAGTAAGAAGCTAAATATATAGTAAAACCCCAGAAATCCAAAGGTCTCTGGGGCTTCATTATATATTTAGCTCTTTTTGCTTTTTGTTTTGTTTATGTCTATGCAGCAATTTTCGACTTATGAGAGAAATCAGTAATAAGATCAGTATTAGTACGAAAAGTTGCATAAATGATAAATCAAAATATTTAGCACCTGTAACTATTAAAAGTGTAGAAATCGTACCTTTTACAATGAAAAAAATAATAATCCATAATCCGCCTTTTTTCCAGTTCATTTTTATTTTACCCTTTCCTACGCTTAAATTCTTAAATGGGACACCTTAATAGAAATCTATTATATTAATAAAAAAGTAAACTTTTTCACAAAAATCATGTCCAATTACATGCGACGATTTCATAATAAATGAAAATGATATTCAGTGTCAATTTTATTGACTATTTGAATATCTATTTATCATCTCAATCTCTTTCTACTTCGTTTCTTATAGGCAATGAACTCTTGTTTTCAAACAAAAAACACCTCCATTGAAATTGCACACTTAGTATGCAATTTCACGAGGTGTTTTTTCATGTACCATCAGATAAGATTTCCTGCTTTATTTATTTCTTGATACGTAGCTATTTTCTAGTACACAATAACTGGATCATTAGTGTTCAAACTATCATATACAGTTTTTGCTACATTAGGAAGAAGGTTTACACACCCGCCTGATCCCCCTGTTAAATAGGCATTATTTGCCCAGTCTTTTCGCCAGCCTGCATCATGGAATCCTTGGCCGCTATTTGTGAATGGAACCCAGTAATCTACCTTAACTGCATAATCAGCTTTACCTACTGCGCTGCCTTTCAGCGTGTATGGTGTTCGTTTATATAGAACGTACCACACACCTGGTGATGTATCTTCACTCGTGCTATGTTTACCAGTTACTACATTTGTTGTGACGACTAATTTCCCATCTTTATAAATCCAAATTTGTTGATCTGCAATTGAAACTTCCGCATACGTGTCTCCGATGCCATTATTCGATGTTGTTTCATAACCGATACCTTCCTTCTCCCAACCATTTCCATGGATATTAGAAGCAGATAGCGATTTTTCACCCTTTTCAAAAGCTTGTTGAACTTGTTTTGTTTCTTTTTCAACATCTAGTGCCCAGCCGTAGCCTTGTCCTTTTACTGATATGACCGAACCGGAATGGGTTTTAAAGCTGAAATTTTTATTTAATGTTGATTTAGCATTATTAATTTCAGCAATCTTATTCTTAATGTCGCTCGCATCGATTGTAACTTTCATATCCTTTGACATAGAGGCATTCTGAATTAAATCTTTCGCTTTTAAAGGATACACTTCATTCTGCACTTTATACTCAACGGACTGCCCAAGAAGATTCTGTAGTGCTTTCTCCTCTTTTTTGACAATCGGATCGTCTTCTTTAATAGGCTGTATGTATGCAGACTTCAGATGAATTTCACTTTTATACTTCTGCTTGTCGTAATCTTTCAGTAGACTAGTAACGTCATACTGTTTTCCATCAACGCTCTTCGAAATAACAACTTTTCCTTGTTCAAGCTTCGCCATAGCATCTTGAGGCGCTTGTAATTTTTCATTCATAGAGATGAGCTTTTCTTCTACAAGTTTTTTCATCGCTTCACTACGATACTGATCCGCCTTTTCCGGTAGCACTGAATAATTTTTTTCCTTTGAGGAAGGGAAAAATGTCCACTGGCTTTTTAATAGTTTCTTAACTTGAGGCAAATCTTTTTCCGTAAGTTCTGTTTTTGTCTCTTTTTCATCTAAAATTTGTTGTTGATCGACATAGACTTTGTTTGCTAGTCCAGATGTTTTTAATTTCTGTATTGCCTGATCAGCGTTCAGACCACCGACTTTTGTGTCATTAATCGTAACATTTGAATTGAAGTGAGTTGCCTGATAATAACTCATTCCTCCAATGAGAAGTACAATTACACCAACACCCGCTGCAATAAGCTTCCAATTTATAAAACGTTTGCTTGATCTTACTCGTTTTCTCTCAACTTCTTCAACTGATTCATTTATTGGATTATTGTTCATCAATCTTTCCCCCGTATACATTAACGTCAATCGATTTTAAACTAAAACCATTGACTAGTGTACCTTATTTTTCCTAAAATTTCATTATTTTTAAAAAGATTTTATCTCATTTAATTAATTAAATTCGGATTTTTCAATAGTACGATACATTGAATAACCCTTTACAAGTAATAAAGTGAAACTTTAATCAACTGTTACACCAAGGGATTTAGCTAAATCTCTTGGGAAAGCTTTTTCTCTTTACGTAAAATACGAAGTATGTTCTCCATTTTTATGAACATCACCCCTAATTTTGCCAAAAACTTTTACATTATTAGTTTATATAATTCTGTTATTAATGTTAAATTTTTTACATTTCAAAAAAAATAAACGATAATCCTTCTACATCTTAGATAGAAAGAATACCGTTTTTTCGTTTAGAGTATTTGTATATACTTCCAAATATTAAGACGCTAGCATGGATGATGCCCCCAGGTATGAGAATCTAAAGTATTTGAATAAGAAACTTTACTCCGTTCGTTATAGTTATTTACATCATAATATAATTATATATATATCTTAAGAACTGAAAATAGCTATTTAAAAATATAGTTGCTAATTTTATTTCAATCTTCCTTGCACCCAAGTAGCAATATCATTTATAACATACTCAGGTATATTAGCAGGACTATAATATTCATCCAATTTACTTGACTCTCCATCTCCTTCTGTAAAGAAGTGATTTAACTTTGGATATAGTCGATAATCAATGTTATCTCGCTCTTTTAATTGTTCTTTCCAAAAAGGAATTTCAATTTTTGATGGAACTCGATTGTCTCTTTCTCCTTGAAGAATAAGAAGCGGTGTTTTTTGTTCTTTTGACATTTCTGCTGCTTTAATTTTACGGATAGAATCCCAATATACTGGTGGTCCTAAAGAAAAATCCTTTGGAGGATTCTGACTAGAGAAATTAGGATCCTTTAATAATTCAAATTGCGATTTGTAAAATTTATATTCTTCTGGTTTCATTTCTCCAATAGAAAGACGATACTCAAGTTGATCTAAAACATTGTCTGTGAATGCCTGGGCCGCTCCTCCCATCACAATTGCCCCTGCAATATTTTGATTTTGATTTTTTTCAATTATCCTCGGAATCATCATTCCACCTTGACTATGACCAAGAATATAAATTTGATTCTTATCTATCATAGGTTCATTTTGAAGAAAATGAGTCACCAAAAGAGTATCATCTGTTGTCTCTTTATCAACTGTATAAAAAGGACTAAGTTCTGTTTTCAATCCATGTTCATAGGTTCGTTTATTATAGCGAAGGACAGCAATTCCTTTCGAGGCAAGACCTTCAGCTAAATCGCGAAATGGTTTTAAAGCATACGTTGCTGAATCCTGATCGGCTGCTCCAGCTCCATGAACAAGAATAACCGCTGGAAAAGGACCCTTTCCCTTTGGAACAGATAATATTCCTGGTAATGGAAATGCACCACTTCCAACTACTACTTCTTTATCAATAAATGATTCAGGCTTACTATATGATGGCCGATCTGCAACAGGACTAAACGACATACTGAGTTGAAAATCATCTATTTTTCCAGATGGATCTAGTTTTATTAGTAAAGGTACAGTAATTTGTTCAAAAACTAATTTAATCTCTACATTTGTATGAACAGAATTTGTCTCTTTTTGTGTAACCTCTCCAATTTCTATAAAAGAACCTTTTTGTAATTGCGTAGGAAGTTCCTCCCAATAGTTCTTCAGCCATTTTTCGGTTATTATTTTCTGTAATGATCGAGAAGTTAAACCAAATGCAGATTTATAATCTTCAGCATGCATAGAACGGATAAATGAAAGAGTAGTAGATATAACAGGATTTTCATCTTCAATATTGTCTATTTTTTTATATTTGTGTTTGTTTCCTTTAATGTCGATTTAAATGGGTGGCTGAAGGGGTTATTATATGTATTTGGATATAAACTTGTTTTCAACACGTCCTTATTCCGTCCCTCGAACAAGTTTGAATAATCCTCGAAATTTTTAGGTGAAATTACTTCCTCCGCATATGAAACCGAAGGAATAGTTATCGCACAAATTGCACTGACAAGTAATAACTTACTCCCTATTCTTTTTTTCGTGCTCATATTTATTAATTCTCCCTTCACAATTAAAATTTTTAATACAGCATGCCTAGTACTATAAGGAAATAGAAATTTTCAAGGTAATTAATAATTTACTTTACGATCCCCCCTAACAGGCTAAAAAGCTATTATAAACAAACTTTAATATAAAATGCCTTCTCCCTCTTTTTCCACATGTATGTTAACTCTAGAAATTACTTCTTTTCTTTAAAACACTCTTTTTACTGGTTTGTTTTTCATATATAAGTCGTACCTGTTTCCCCCTTCGCGCCACTTTATATTTTTATCATATACAATGAAAATCTCTTTTTCCTTACCTATTCCTTACAAATCCCTTACATCCAGAATCGCTTTTATAATAGTGCTGTAGGAACCTCTGTGCCCGAAAGCGCAAAAAAAGAAACACCGATGTTATTTGCTTTGGTGCTTCTTTTTCTCGCTTTAAATTTTGATTATTTTTCTTGCTATGTAACACAAATTACATTGTGCTGTCTGGAACACTCCTAACGTTGTTAAAATCACTTGTTTCAATAGTAAAATTTATACTAGAGGGTACTCATATCCAACAGTTTAAGAAAAAGAAACGCCTCAAAACAAAAAATGAGCTGACTTCTCAAAATAACTAAATGTAGAGACAGAAAATTTTCATTTAAGGGTGACTTCAAAACCATTAACTTAAGAAACGGATATTCTCCAGAACGAAAAATAAGAAGGTTTCTTTCAAAATACTAGCTTGATGTACATTAATTGGCACCATAATATGATTGAATTAAACTCATTACAAACAGCTAAGAAAGTGATTGCTGGAATAGAAGTTATGCTTATAATCAAAAAAGGACAAACTCCCCAAGGGGAAAAGTTTGTCCAATACCATAATCGCTCTGGTTTAATAATATTTAATTCAGTTCCGCTAGGAATTTTTCATTCTTTTTCATATCCCACTATTTTTACATCAGAACTAACAATAGTAAATTAGAATAACGACTTAATACTTGCTAGGACAGTAAGGATACCTATAACAATAACAAATACATTGCTCATCTTCCCTCTATATTTAGCTAGTACAGGCACTTTACGAATTGCATACATTGGTAATAGACATA
>NZ_NADV01000032.1:0-224 GCF_003264175.1 Bacillus sp. SRB_331
GAGAGTAGGACGTTGCCAGGCTTATATTATTCCGCAGTAGCTCAGCGGTAGAGCTATCGGCTGTTAACCGATCGGTCGTAGGTTCGATTCCTACCTGCGGAGCCATTATGCTTCCATAGCTCAGCTGGTAGAGTACTTCCATGGTAAGGAAGAGGTCACCGGTTCAAGCCCGGTTGGAAGCTTGGGAAAAGTTTTGTTTTTTTTTTGGCCCGTTGGTCAAGTGG
>NZ_NADV01000032.1:359-72984 GCF_003264175.1 Bacillus sp. SRB_331
CCCGTCATCCTCCACCATATATTTTTAAATGTCGGAGGGGTAGCGAAGTGGCTAAACGCGGCGGACTGTAAATCCGCTCCTTTGGGTTCGGCAGTTCGAATCTGCCCCCCTCCACCATTTTCTTTAAAATAACCTGAGAGGGTTTATTTTTTTGAAAAGATAACCATACTAGTAAATATTAATGGGCTATAGCCAAGCGGTAAGGCAACGGACTTTGACTCCGTCATGCGCTGGTTCGAATCCAGCTAGCCCAGCCATTTACGAGCCATTAGCTCAGTTGGTAGAGCATCTGACTTTTAATCAGAGGTTCGAATCCTTCATGGCTCACCATTTTCGCGGAAGTAGTTCAGTGGTAGAATACAACCTTGCCAAGGTTGGGGTCGCGGGTTCGAATCCCGTCTTCCGCTTAATTACTAAGGGGCCTTAGCTCAGCTGGGAGAGCGCCTGCCTTGCACGCAGGAGGTCAGCGGTTCGATCCCGCTAGGCTCCATATAAATAGGGAAAGCTTACATCAAATGATGTAAGCTTTTTTTGTGTTTAAATTCCACTCAAAAAGGAAATTTTTCCGTATATCGTTTAAAATGAAAAAAAAGGGATTGAATAAGGGGGGATAATTATGAAAGTTGTCATTGCATCGGATTCATATAAAGAAAGCCTGAAAGCTATAGAGGTATGTGAAGCTATTGAAAGGGGCTTTGCAGCAGTTTTTCCTAAAGCAGAGTACGTTAAAGTACCAATTGGAGATGGAGGTGAAGGAACGGTCGAATCTCTTGTTGGTGCTACAATGGGGGAAATTATATCACTTAATGTGACAGGGCCGCTTGGAGAGAGCGTGCAAGCCTATTATGGTATGTCTAAGGATAAGAAGACAGCATTTATTGAAATGGCGGCAGCATCAGGATTACAACACGTTCCAATTGAAAAGAGAAACCCACTTATTACAACGACAAAAGGGACAGGCGAACTGATATTACATGCATTAGATCAAGGAGCTAAACACATTATTTTAGGGCTTGGAGGAAGTGCTACAAATGATGGTGGGGCAGGTATGTTGTCTGCTTTAGGCGTAGAGTTTATTAATAGGAAAGGTGAAGTAATTGAGCCCTCTGGAGGAACATTACATTTGATTACTGCTCTTAACCTTTCTCGTATGGATACACGTTTGAAGGATATAAAGCTAGAAGCAGCATGTGATGTCGACAATCCATTAGTTGGACCAAAGGGAGCGTCTTTTGTATTTGGGAGACAAAAGGGTGCGAATGTAGAGATGATGAAAGAGCTAGACGGGAATTTAAAACATTATGCTAATATACTTAAACAGTATGTATCTTTTGATGTGTCCCTAATACCTGGTGCAGGGGCAGCTGGAGGAATGGGAGCGGCTGTCGTTGCAGTACTAAAGGGACAGCTAAGAAAAGGGATTGAAATTGTATTAGATTATACAAATTTTGATAAGTGTATAGAGGGTGCCGATCTTATTGTAACTGGTGAGGGAAGGATAGATGAACAAACAGCTTATGGAAAAGCTCCTGTTGGTGTCGCGAAGCGGGCGAAATGTCGTCATATTCCTGTAATTGCTATTGGTGGATCTGTATCCTCGAATTATACGACTGTTTACGAAAAGGGAATTGATGCAGTGTTTAGTATTACGGCTAGCCCAATGACATCAGAAGAAGCATATAAAGCCGCAGAAGAGAATATCGAAATGACAGCAAAAAATATTGCAGCAGTGTGGAAACTAGCATCAGAAAAACGCTTCTAAGTGTAGAAGTGTTTTTTAAATTCAGTTATTTGAGGATATTTTGTGTAATTCTAGGTATTGATGGAGAAAGGCACGGATAAAAATATTAGCTGATAGAAAAGTTAGTTGGTTCATTAAGTTAACTTTATACATAGAATAGTTTAAAATCGGGAATCCAACGTAAATATAAGTGAATAAAATGTATATCCATGCAGAAAAATGTCGAGTTGAGTCAGACTATATAAAAGATTTAAAATATTTAGTGAAGGCATAAAAGGGGGATACTATCTATGAAAAAAGAAATCTCAGTTATTGGAGTTCCAATGGATTTAGGACAGATGCGTCGCGGGGTTGATATGGGACCAAGCGCGATCCGTTATGCAGGGGTAGTTGAAAGAATTGAACAAATTGGATATGACGTAAAAGATATGGGAGATATATGTATAGAGAGAGAAAAAGAAGTAGATGAAAATACAAAGTTACGAAACCTTACTCAAGTTGCAACTGTATGTAATGAACTAGCGACTAAGGTTGATCATATTATAGAAGAAGGTCGTTTTCCACTTGTATTAGGCGGTGATCATAGTATTGCTATCGGTACGCTAGCTGGTGTGGCGAAACATTATAAAAATTTAGGTGTTATTTGGTATGATGCACACGGTGATTTAAATACAGAAGAAACATCACCATCTGGAAATATTCACGGTATGTCACTTGCTGCAAGTTTAGGTTATGGACATTCTTCACTTGTAGATTTATACGGGGCATACCCGAAAGTAAAAAAAGAGAACGTTGTAATTATAGGTGCACGTGCATTAGATGAAGGGGAAAAAGACTTTATTCGTAATGAAGGCATTAAAGTATTTTCAATGCATGAAATTGATCGTATGGGTATGACGGCTGTTATGGAAGAAACAATTGCTTACTTATCTCATACTGACGGTGTTCATTTATCATTAGATTTAGATGGTCTTGATCCTCATGATGCACCAGGAGTTGGGACGCCTGTAATTGGTGGTTTATCGTATCGTGAAAGCCACCTAGCGATGGAAATGTTAGCAGAAGCTGATATTGTTACATCTGCTGAATTTGTTGAAGTAAATACGATTTTAGATGAGAGAAATAGAACAGCAACAACAGCGGTTGCTTTAATGGGTTCTTTATTCGGTGAAAAACTAAAATAAATGTAAGAAAAGCAACTGAGAAGTTGCTTTTTTTATTTGAAAATAGGCGTATAATAATGACTTATATTATACTGTAGGATAAGAAAGTTTGACATCTTACCAATTTAAGCTAAAGGGGGGCGTTTGTAATTGTCGTTTGGTTCATGTATGGTATAATTAACTAGTTGTTGGAAATACATACAGATAGAGCATAAAATAATATTTCAATATATGGATAGAATTGCTCGTAAGTAGGAGGAAGGGTTAGCATGCCTTTTGAAGATACGACCATTTTGAAATATCTTAGTACGGCATTAGATATTGCTGTTGTATGGTTTATTATATATAAGCTAATTCTTATAATTCGGGGCACGAAAGCGGTGCAACTTTTAAAAGGTATTACAGTTATTATTGTCGTCCGGATGATTAGTATTTTACTTGAATTGCATACGCTATATTGGCTAACGGAACAAGTATTAACGTGGGGATTTTTAGCCGTTATTATTATTTTTCAGCCAGAATTGAGAAGAGCACTTGAGCAGCTAGGACGGGGTAGCTTATTTTCGCGTGTGGGAAATCAGGGGGAAGATGAACCTGAAATTGTTGCAACAGCGATAGCTAAAGCAACGGAATATATGGGAAAACGTAGAATTGGTGCACTAATTACTTTGTCAAAAGAGACTGGGATGGATGATTATGTAGAAACGGGTATTCCGCTAAATGCAAATGTATCATCGGAATTACTCATTAATATTTTTATCCCTAATACCCCTCTTCATGATGGAGCAGTAATTATGCAGGGAAGTACAATTAAAGCAGCAGCATGTTACCTTCCTTTATCAGAAAGCCCATTTATTTCTAAGGAGTTAGGAACTAGGCATCGCGCTGCAATGGGAGTTAGTGAAGTCACCGATAGTATTACAGTAGTTGTGTCGGAAGAAACAGGCCAAATTTCTTTAACGAAAAACGGTGAGTTACATCGTGATTTGAAGACAGAACAGCTAAAGGATATGTTGTTAGCTGAATTTAGTGGGAACGAAAAAACGACTTCTTCGTCTTTATGGAATTGGAGGAGAAAGCGTCATGGATAAGTTAATGGAGAATCATTGGTTTTTAAAAGGAATCTCATTACTATTGGCGTGTATGCTTTTTATGTCAGCAACTTTAACTGAAAAAAATACGACAGCGAATATACTACCTTTCGTAAATGAAGCGAAAGAAACATTAACTAATTATGGTATTAACCTTAAGTATGATGAAGAGAAGTATATTGTAAGTGGTATTCCATCAGAGGGAGTTAAGGTGAAGTTAGAAGGCCCAAAAGCAGCGGTTGCTGCAACAAAAAACAAAAGACAATTTGATATACCAGTTGATTTGGAAGGTCAACCAAAAGGAACGTATGAAGTTTCTTTAAAAGCGAACGGGCTTCCAGATGATGTGAAGGGGACAGTTCAGCCAGCAACAATTAAAGTCACTCTTCATGAAAAAGCGAAAAAGTATGTTCATGTAGATTTAAAATTATCAAATGAGGACCAGATGCCAGCAGGTGCTACCATTGAGAAATCAAGTATTAAGCCTGACACTGTTGAAGTAGTTGGAACAAAAGAAGAAATAGAAAGTATTGCATCTGCTAAGGCATATATAGATTTAAAAGGTGTTAATAAAACAGTTACAAAAACAGCAGACGTTACATTATACAATAAAGAAGGAAAACGTTTAAATGTAAAAACGAGTCCATCTAAAATAAGTGTAACGGTGAATGTAGCGACACAAGCTACAGCAAATAACGTTGAAAAAACAGTTCCTTTAACATATTCGAAAAAAGGGAATCTACCAGAAGGTTTAGCTGTTACAAATATTAGTGTTGAACCAAAAGAAGTAACGATAGCAGGTCCAAAAGACATTTTGGATAATATACAATCTATAGAGGGGGTCGAGGTAGATCTTAGTCAATTGACGGATTCTACAACATTCGATGCCTCTGTTTTATTGCCAAAAGGTGTAACAAATGCAAAACCAAATCAAGTGAAGGTTTCCATAGGGGTACAAAAGGTAAAACAAACGAAAAGTAAAACTATTGATGGTATCCCGATTCAAAAAAGTGGAATTCCGAATGATGTTACTGCGCAGCTACTTTCGCCACAAGATGGAAAGATAAGCGTTGATATTTCAGGAGAAGCAAGTATAGTAGATAAAATAACAGCTGCTCAAATAACAGCGGCGATTAATCTGCAAAATGTATCTCCGGGGACGAAAGATGTTTCTATTCAAGTGAGTGGTCCTGGTAATATTTCGATAGAAGCAAAACAAAAAAGTGCTAAAGTCACAATTGTGAAGAAAGAAAAGCCGGATAAAGAAGTACAGGGTAATATTGAACAACCAGATTCAAAAAACAATCAAGAAAATCAAACTGAAAAACCAAAAAATCCTGAACCAGATCCAGAAAAGGATCAGGAAAAAGATAAAGAAAAAGAAAAAGAAAAAGAAAAAGACAAAGAAAAAGAAAAAGAAAAAGAAAAAGAAAATGGCCAAGAAACGAGCCAAGAACCAACAGTAGATAATCAAAAAGAGCACGAAAAAGGAGCGAATAATAATGGGTAAATATTTTGGTACAGACGGAGTGCGTGGGGTTGCAAATAAGGAATTAACACCTGAATTAGCTTTTAAAATAGGACGTTTTGGCGGCTATGTATTAACAAAAGATACAGATCGTCCAAAAGTAATTATTGGCCGTGATACACGTGTATCTGGACATATGCTAGAAGGAGCTTTAGTAGCAGGCCTATTATCAACTGGAGCGGAAGTAATGCGCCTTGGTGTTATTTCTACACCAGGTGTGGCTTATTTAACAAAAGCTTTAGGGGCGCAAGCAGGTGTTATGATCTCTGCATCTCATAACCCAGTACAAGATAATGGAATTAAGTTCTTCGGTTCAGATGGATTTAAATTAACAGATGAGCAAGAAGCAGAAATTGAAGCGTTATTAGACAAAGAAGTTGATGAGCTACCACGTCCAACAGGTACTAACCTTGGACAAGTGAGTGATTACTTTGAAGGTGGACAAAAATATTTACAATACATTAAACAAACTGTAGAGGAAGATTTCTCTGGTTTACATATTGCTTTAGATTGTGCACATGGTGCTACATCTTCTTTAGCTCCATATTTATTTGCAGATTTAGAAGCTGATATTTCAACAATGGGAACTTCACCGAACGGTATGAATATTAACGCTGGAGTAGGTTCTACGCATCCAGAAGTGTTAGCTGAATTAGTAAAAGAAAAAGGTGCTGACATTGGTCTTGCTTTTGATGGTGACGGAGACCGTTTAATCGCAGTAGACGAAAAAGGAAACATCGTTGATGGCGATCAAATTATGTTTATTTGCGCGAAGTATATGAAAGAAACTGGTCAATTGAAACATAATACAGTTGTTTCAACAGTTATGAGTAACTTAGGTTTCTACAAAGCGCTTGAAGCAAACGGTATTACAAGTGATAAAACAGCAGTTGGTGATCGCTACGTAATGGAAGAGATGAAACGTGGTGGATATAACCTGGGCGGAGAACAATCAGGTCATATTATCTTACTTGATTACATTACAACTGGTGATGGAATGTTAAGTGCACTTCAACTTGTAAACATCATGAAAATGACGAAAAAGCCATTATCTGAGCTTGCAGGTGAGATGACAAAATTCCCACAATTACTAGTAAACGTTCGTGTAACAGATAAAAAACTAGCATTAGAAAATGAGAAAATTAAAGAAATTATTCGTGTTGTAGAGGAAGAAATGAATGGAGACGGTCGTATTCTTGTTCGTCCATCTGGAACAGAACCACTTATTCGTGTAATGGCAGAAGCACCGACACAAGAAATTTGTGATGGGTATGTACATCGTATTGTAGAAGTTGTGAAAGCTGAAGTTGGCGTTGAATAATTAGCTGGTTTTATTTAAAAGGAGCACAAAAAGTGCTCCTTTTTCATATGTTTTATAGACAATGAAAAAAATTTCATTGACGATTTATATTGTTTGTTATACGATGGTCTTGTTCTTTTTCTCAAAGGAAATATTGTAATTTATAAAAGCGCCAGAACTACAAGTAGTGTAGTTGACGAGGTGGAGTTTATCGAGATTTCGGCGGATGACTCCCGGTTGTTCATCACAACCGCAATCTTTTACTTAAAACATTAAGGTGACTTAGTGGACAAAGGTGAAAGTGTGATGAGAGAAAAGGAACGGATGAATACTAGCTGTATAAGTATATACGGACTTTAACCCAATCGAGAGGAAGGTGAAAGCCGTTACAAGCTTACAGGGCTAGCAATATGTAATCCGTTTTTTTAATATAAATAAATGGTATCGGACTATGTCGTTACATGTTCGCAAAGCAGTGTAAGCATTTGTAACGGCGACTAAACATGTGTGGAATCGTAGGATTTATTGGAGAGCAAGATGCAAAGGAAATTTTATTAAAAGGTTTAGAAAAGTTAGAATATCGCGGATATGATTCAGCAGGTATTGCAGTACAAGCAGAGAACGGTGTTATTGTATACAAAGAAAAAGGCCGTATTGCAAAACTTCGCGAAGTCGTAGAAGAGAACGTAGCAGCAAGCGTGGGAATCGGTCACACACGCTGGGCTACACACGGTGTTCCAAGCAAACTAAACGCGCATCCGCATCAAAGTACATCAAAACGCTTTACACTAGTTCATAACGGTGTAATTGAAAACTATGAGTTAGTGAAAAAGGAATATTTACAAGATGTAACGTTCGTAAGTGAAACAGATACAGAAATTATCGTGCAACTTATGGAACAACAAGTAAGTACAGGACTAAGTGTAGAAGACGCGTTCCGTCAAACGTTATCTCTTTTACATGGTTCTTATGCAATCGGACTACTTGATGCTGAAAATCCAAACATGATTTATGTTGCTAAAAACAAAAGCCCGCTATTAGTAGGTGCTGGTGATAACTTTAATGTTATTGCAAGCGACGCTATGGCGATGTTACAAGTTACAGATCAATTTATCGAGTTAATGGATAAAGAAATGGTAATCGTAACAAAAGAAAGCATTACAATTAAAAACTTACAAGGTGAAACGATTGAACGTGCACCGTTTACAGCGGAATTAGACGCAAGTGATATTGAAAAAGGAACGTATCCTCATTTCATGCTAAAAGAAATCGACGAGCAACCACTTGTAATCCGTAATATTATTCAAAAGTACCAAGATGAAAATGGCGAAATTGAATTAGATCAAGATATCCGTAACGCAATTTTAGATAGCGATCGCATTTACATCATTGCATGTGGAACAAGTTATCATGCAGGTCTTGTTGGAAAGCAATTCATTGAGAAATTTGCGAAAGTACCAGTTGAAGTACATGTAGCAAGTGAATTCTCTTACAACATGCCATTATTAACAGAAAGACCATTCTTCATTTACATTTCACAAAGTGGTGAAACAGCTGATAGCCGTGCAGTACTTGTGCAAACAAATGAAATGGGTCATAAAGCATTAACAATTACAAACGTACCTGGTTCTACGCTTTCTCGTGAAGCTGATTATACACTTCCTTTATATGCAGGACCAGAAATCGCAGTTGCATCGACGAAAGCATACACAGCACAGCTTGCAGTACTTTCAATCTTAGCGGCTGACATTGCAAAAGCGAAAGGTGAAGTTCTTGATTTCGATTTAACACACGAATTAGGACTTGTAGCAAATGCAATGGTAGTACTTTGTGATCAAAAAGAAGAGATGGACGCATTAGCAAAACAATTTTTAGCAACAACGCGTAACTGCTTCTTCATCGGACGTAGCGTAGACTTCTTCGTAGGTTTAGAAGGTGCGTTAAAACTAAAAGAAATCTCTTACATCCAAGCAGAAGGATTTGCTGGAGGAGAATTAAAACACGGTACAATTGCCTTAATCGAAAACGGTACACCAGTTATCGCACTTGCTACACAAGAGCACGTAAACCTTGGAATTCGTGGTAACGTGAAAGAAGTAGTAGCGCGCGGAGCTAACCCATGTATCATCTCAATGAAAGGCTTAGAAATGGAAGGTGACAGCTTCGTATTACCAGCTGTACACGAAGCACTAGCACCGCTAGTAGCAGTTATTCCATTCCAACTTATCTCATACTACGCAGCGCTTCACCGCGAGTGTGACGTTGATAAGCCACGTAACTTAGCTAAGTCTGTTACTGTTGAGTAGGAGATTGGTAGGTTAATAAATATAGTTGTGGATTTGAAATAAATTTACGAATTTGTACCCCTTTAGATATGTTATCTAAAGGGGTATTTTTGTATTGAAAAAGAACATCTAAAATTGGTAAGTAGACAGATCCCTTACTAATGAAAGTTTTACTTTATTGGAGTTGGAATAGAACTACTTTCATTTATCTGAATTTTCAGCTATCATTTTAAGTATGCGTGAACAATTTTCTTTATTATGACGAGATGCGACGATAGATTCATGGACATTATAAGGGGGGGCTTATTATATGAAAGTGAAAGCAAAAACATATTTAAGTATAGAAGAGATTATTTCATTACCGATCTTATCAAGTACAAACGTAAGTAATGATGGCAAAAACGTAGCATTTGTAAAGAAGACTGCTAACTGGGAAGACAATACGTATAGAAATCATGTATGGATATATGAGAAAGATAAAGGGAAGAGTTACCCACTAACAAGTGGGGATATAGATAGTACACATCCATTATGGTCTCCAGATTCTAAGACTATTGCATACCTTAGCCCAGGGGGTCACGGAGCTAATAAAAATCAGATCTTTGTTAAGTCAATAGACGGTTGTAATGAGGTTCAAATTACTGATGAGAAAGAAGGGGTCAGTAATTTTAAATGGGAGCCTACTGGCAAGGGTTTTTATTATGTTGCACAGTCAAAAGAATGTGAGGAAATAAAGAAACGTAAGGAACTATATGGAGATTTCCACCATGTAGGTAAGGAACATCAGAATAATTGTTTATATTACATTGAAATAGAAAAAGGGATACAAAATGATAAAGAGGAACGTGAGATTAGCGGTCTTTATCAATTAACGGAGGGTAAGGATTTTTATATACATAACTTTGATATTTCAAATGATGGGACAAAGGTTGTATTTATGGCTACACCAAGCCTAAACGATCATATGTATGGTGATCTATACATATTAGATGTTGAAGCTGAGGAACTACAAAAGATGAATGTAGATAAGTTGTTGGGTGGGAGCGTTTGCTTTTCTCCTGAGGGCAGCAAAATATGTTACTCAGCAAGCATAAGGGAGAAGGAGTACTATAAGACTCATATACAAGACAGTACATTAGAGATATATGATATGAATAATGGAGAGCTAATTCGACCTTTACTAGATTTTGATAGTACGGTTATGCCATTACAGTGGACAGATAAGGGGATTTTAATTAGATGGCAGGATAAAACTAATTATCTCATTGAGTTGCTATGTGAGGATGGCACCGTGGAAATGTTAAGTGAAAAAGTAGATGGCTTTATAATGGATGCTTCTATAACAAGGGATGGAAATCATATATCCTATAGTAAGGCTATAACAAATGAAACCTTTGAAATCTATTTAGACGATAAAAAAATAACGGATGAAAATAGCTTTTTTAAAGGGAAGCTGAAAAGTAACAGGGAAATAATCTCATGGAAAAGTAGTGATGGTCTTGAAATAGAGGGTGTTTTATCAACCCCAGTAGATTTTGATGCCAACAAAAAATATCCCTTATTAGTAGTAATCCATGGTGGTCCGGCTTGGGCATCTTTTCCGATATTCTCAGACTGTTTTAATGAGAAATATCCGATTGAGCAGTTTATCGAAAAAGGCTTTATAGTTTTAGAGCCAAACTATAGAGGAAGTTCTGGCTATGGTAATGAGTTCTTAAAAGCCAACTATAGAAAACAGGGAATTGCTGACTACGATGATGTTATATCTGGAGTGGATAAACTAGTTGAGCAAGGGATTACAGATAAAGATAGAGTAGGGGTTATGGGATGGAGCAACGGGGGATATATATCAGCTTTCTGTTCTACATTTAGTAATAGATTTAAAGCTATTTCAGTTGGAGGTGGAATTACTAACTGGAGTACCCATTATGTGAATACAGATATACCTTACTTTATTAGAATGCATTTAGGAAATACTCCATGGAATGATCCAGAGATATATACGAAAACATCACCAATGACGTATATTAAATCAGCCTGTACGCCTACCTTAATCCAACATGGCGAAAAGGATGCAAGGATTCCAACTTCCAATGCATATGAGCTATATCAAGGGTTAAGGGATATGGAAGTTGATACAGAATTAATTATATTTAAAGGAATGGCATATAGTCCTGACCAGCCAGGAATTAATGTGGCCATTATGAAGCAGAATTTGATGTGGTTTTCACACTATATTCTTGGAGAAAGTATGAAAGGTTTTAGGGTTTTATAATGGCTTGTTTTAGTCTTTAAGCTTTTTAGGTGCTTGAAATAAAGTCGTACACATTTATCCGGTTATATATGATTGAGTTTAACATTTCGGATAAGGCAAACTGTGAAATATTTTGGTGTAAATGAGAAAAGAGCCTGAATGTAGGCTCTTTCCTTATTTATATTTAAAAGATGAACTATTCTTATGCAGTTTTACTTAATTTATATGCTTCACGGTTATTTTTTTTGAAAAGTTTTGGGAAAACATAACCATCTAATCCAATACGTCCAGCATTATGTCCTGCAACTAAAATGAACATAGTTAAAATAAGCAGGTTTGGGTTTACACTAACAGTTCCGCTTAATAAAAATGAAAGGTTCATTATGATGCCGAAAAATGCAGCTGTTTTTGTTAATCCACCTAAAATCAAACCTAGCCCTACTAAAATTTCTCCCCATTGAACTAAAAAGCTAAATAGGTCTGCGTTTGGAAGAACAAAATGTTGAAGAAAATCTGCCCACCAACCTTGTACTGCAGGGTGGTCACCTGATGCTTGAGCGATAGCTCCTTTTAGAAAACCACTTGCATCAAAAGACTGTCCAAAAACTTTTCCTATTCCAGCAGCGAGCCATGCATATCCTATGTAAAGTCGTAAAAATAATAATATGAAAGTAGCGCGTTTATCAGTTCTTAAAAAATTGATAACCATTGAAATCCCTCCAATGTATTGTATTTACATGTTTATTATATATCCATTGTGAATAAATTCACAATGGAGGGAATGTGAACAAAGATAGGTTAGGAGTAATTGTTTTATTTTTTGTAACATTTCATCTATTTTGGTAGACTAATAATGGAGATATATCAAAAGGAGGCAAAGAGTAGATATGTGGATGAACTTGTAATGATTAGAAATTAGATAGATGAATTTTTCTCTCGTAAGTGAGGGTTTATTTACCTATCTGTAAATCATTCAAGGACTGCATATTTAGCTTGTACATCCCCTTTGTAAGGGTAGATGCCTATGTGGGGAAATTTATATCTCTTATATAAAATATGCGTCCTTTAAACTTGGAGGAGTATATGATGAATCAATTGAAAAATAAAGTAGCTGTTGTTACAGGTGTAAGTCGTCTAGACGGTATAGGAGCAGCTATTTGCACGGAGTTAGCAGAGGCTGGATACGATATATTTTTTACGTATTGGACAGAATACGATAAAGAGATGCCTTGGGGCGTTGATAAAAATGAACAAATACAATTAAAAGAAAAGTTGATACAAAACGGTGTCAAAGTATCGAGCATGGAGTTAGATCTAACTCAGAATGATGCATCAAATCAGCTTATAAATAAAGTTACTGAACAATTAGGGTACCCTCATATATTAATTAATAATGCAGCATATTCTACAAATAATGATTTCTCTAATTTGACTGCTGAAGAACTAGATAAGCACTACATGGTAAATGTTCGTGCGACTACATTGTTAAGTAGTCAATTTGCCCAAGGTTTTGATAAGAAATCTGGTGGTAGAATTGTGAATATGACGTCGGGACAATTTAAAGGACCTATGGCAGGAGAATTAGCGTATGCAACAACGAAGGGAGCAATTGACGCTCTTACTAGTACGTTGTCAGCGGAAGTGGCCCATTTAGGGATAACAGTGAATGCAATTAATCCAGGTCCAACTAGTACAGGATGGATGACTGAGGAGATAAAGCAAGGATTAAGACCGATGTTTCCTTTCGGCAGAATTGGTGAGCCAAAGGATGCAGCAAGACTTATTAAGTTTTTAGTGAGCGAAGAAGCCGAATGGATTACAGGGCAAGTTATTCATTCAGAAGGTGGATTTAAGAGATAATTTTATAATTAAAAAGAAGGTATCTCATTTCAATGAGATACCTTCTTTTTAATCTTTCTTCAATCTTCGTGCTATACCATTCCCTAATGACTGTAATCCTTGAACGAGGATAATCAAAATAAAGACTGTTGCATACATTACTTCAGGTTCGTAGCGTAAATGTCCGAATCGATATGCTAAATCACCAAGGCCGCCAGCACCTACAAGTCCAGCCATTGCTGTTGCACCGATTAAGCCGATCGTTGCGATTGTTAATCCAAGTACGAGAGACGGGCGAGCTTCTTTAACCATAACGTGCCAAATGATTTTTAAAGTAGAGACTCCCATTGCTTGATATGCTTCAATGACACCGCGATCCACTTCTAATAAAGCAGTTTCCATTAAACGGGCAATGTAAGGGGCTGTGAAGACAACAAGTGGTACGATAACACCTTGCACGCCAATGGACGTTCCCATTAGAAACTTTGTAAAAGGTAAAATGAAGAATAATAGAATGATAAACGGAAGAGAACGAATGATATTAATAACTGTATTAAGAATAGGATAGATAATTTTATTTTCTCGCTGTCCACCAGGTCTCGTTAAAACAAGTGTGACACCGAGTGGTAATGCAATAAGAATAGAGATAAGTAGTGAAATAGATGTCATTTGAAATGTTTGAATTGTTGCTTCCCATATTACGTTACCCCACTCATCCAAAAAGGACTTGTTTCCCATAATCTGTTCTACCTCCTTCTACGATGATCCCTTGTTCTTGTAAAAATGATAAGGCACGGTGTACTTCACTTTTTTCACCTTGCATATGAACGATCAGTTTTCCATATGCCTCATGTTTTAACTGCGTAATATTGCCTGATAAAATATTCGGATATACGTGGAAACGTTTTGTAGCGATAGCTAACGCTGGTTCTCCTGAAGCGGTTCCTATAAATGAAAGTGTTACGATTTCCCCGGTGCTTTGTAGTTCTTTCTGTACATCTTCTGGAATTTTAGCTGCAAACGCGCTATTTACAAATTTCTTCGTTGTTACATGTTGTGGGTTTGTGAAAATATCTTTTACGGTTCCACTTTCGACTACAGCCCCATGTTCCATTACAGCAACTTGGTCACAAATACGCTGGATGACATTCATTTCGTGTGTAATTAGCAAAATCGTAATTCCGATGTCTTCGTTGATCTTTAATAATAAATCAAGAATAGAATCGGTCGTTTCCGGGTCTAATGCGCTCGTTGCTTCATCACTTAATAAAACTTCAGGCTCATGAGATAGTGCGCGAGCGATCGCTACACGTTGTTTTTGACCACCAGATAATTCACTTGGATAGGCATCTTTTTTATTAAAGAGATCAACAATGCGTAAATACTTTTCTACCCTTTTTTCAATTTCATTTTTGGGAAGACCAGATAGACGTAAGGGTAGTGCGATATTTTCATAAACGGTAACGGTTTTAAGTAAATTGAATCCTTGAAAAATCATGCCGATCTTTTTTCTCGCCTTTGCGAGTTCTTTTGTCGATAAGGTTGTTAACTCTTGTTCATTTACAATGATATCTCCTGTCGTTGGTTTTTCTAATAAATTTACACAACGGATTAATGTACTTTTACCAGCGCCACTATATCCGATAATTCCAAATACTTCGCCCTTTTTTACTTTAAGGGAAGTTGATTTAAGAGCCTCAACATTCCCTTTTTTTGTTGTAAATACTTTGGAGGCGTTTTTTAATTCAATCATTATAGTCAGCTCCTACCAAGACGGTAAAACAGAACCATCGAATTTTTTCTCAATGAAATCTTTTACTTCTTTAGATTGATAAGCTTTCTTTAATTTATTAACAACAGCATCATCTTTATTTTCAGTACGAACAACGACCCAATTCACATATGGTGAATCTTTTCCTTCGCGGAAAATAGAATCTTTCGCTGGGCTTAATTTTGCACCTAATGCAAAGTTTGTATTAATTGCAGCTGCCTTTACTTCACTTAGCTGTGTTGGTAATTGAGATGCCTCTAATTCAACAATCTTTAAATTTTTCGGGTTTTCAATTACATCTTTTGCAGTCGCTTTTTCTGTAGCTTTTGGATCAACCTTTAAAACACCTGCTTTTTCAAATAGCTTTAAAGCACGAAGCTCATTTGTTGGATCATTTGGGACAGCGATTGCATCGCCCTCTTTTAATTCTTTTACATCTTTTAAGCTTTTAGAATATACACCCATAGGGAATGTTACTGTGGAAAATACTTCAGTTAATTTCATGTTGCGTTCAGCTTTAAATACGTCTAAATAAGATTTAGTTTGATAGCTATTTACATCGAGGCTTTTTTCATCTAAAGATACGTTTGGTGCTACATAATCATTAAATACCTTTACATCAATTTCGAGACCATCTTTTGCTGCCACTTCTTTTACCTTTTCAAAAATTTGTTCATGCGGTCCACCCGTTACGCCGACAGTAATCTTTTTCTCATCTAATGCTTTTACCTCTTTATCAGAATTAGCACCACATGCACCTAACAATAATACCGCTCCACTTACAATACTTAATAACACCTTTTTCATCTATAATTCCCCCTTAATATACGTTCCAAAATAAAAAGCACCTCTCAAAAATAAGAGAGGTGCCGAATAGACGAAATAGGTTCCTCTCTTATCTTCCAAAACGAAAATCGTTCTGCAGGAATTAGCACCTTAGCTTATACGTTATAAGCTCGGTTGCCGGGCATCATCGGGCCAGTCCCTCCGCCACTCTTGATAAGAGTATGTGTATGTAGTTTTTTAATATGGTACTAATAGTAAATCTTACAAAAAGAATTGTCAATATTATTTTCTGAATATATTTTATTTTAAGGTAATCGAAACGTTCCCTTTTTTATGTCCCTTTTCCACATACATATGAGCTTCAGCAATTTCTTCTAATCGGTAAGTTCTATCAATAACGGGCTTTAGTTTTTCCGTTTCGACTAGTTTTTTTAATAGAATCATATCCTCTTTACTTACCTTGGCCATCATTCCATTAACAGATACATATTTTCCATTGGGTGTTAATGTATTTGTACAAAGGGATTTTTTATACTTCCCAACTGCATCAAATATAATATCGTAGCATTTGCCTTGCTTAGTAAAATCTTCTTTCGTATAATCAATTACTTTATCAGCCCCTAAAGATTGCACGAGTTCAAAATTTGAATTACTACAAACAGCCGTAACGGTCGCGCCGAAATATTTAGCAAGTTGTACAGCAGCTGTTCCTACTGATCCGGAGGCACCATATATGAGCACTTGTTGCCCTTTTTTTATACGGCCCTTTCTCAGGAAATGTAATGCTGAAGTTCCACCAAAAGGAATAACTGCCGCTTCTTCATACGTCACATTGGTAGGTTTTAATGTTATTAATCCACTTTCATGTACGCATGTGTACTCGGCATAACCACCGAGGTTTAGTTCTGTTAATGCAAAAATTGGATCACCTTTTTTAAATTGAGTTACATCTGTTCCTACTTCTTCGATTTCACCGGATAACTCTACGCCGAGTACAGGTTTTCTCGGTTTTCTGAAACCTAATATGATCCGCATAGGAATCCAAAATAAGAGGGGGCTATTAAAGCCGCGTATTCTACAATCTCCAGTCGTTACACTTGTTGCGTGAATTTTAATTAATACTTCGTTCTTTTTAGGTGTAGGTTTCTCTATATTTTGAAGCTGAAGAACGTTAGGTGGTCCATACTGTGTGCAAATGATCGCCTTCATAATGACCTCCTGAAATGAGTTGTTGTTAGTTACATCATATTTAAAATCTTCATTAAACATGTCGCTATATAGCGAATATAGATTGAAAATTGTATAGATTTCATAGGGAAAGAGGTGATATTATTTTGGGAAAGGGGGCGACGTTATGAAAAAAAATATTTTTATTTCAAGTTTAGTGCTTGCAATCAGTCTAGGGGTAGGGTGTAGCAATGAGAAAACAACAAAGACTGATGAACCGAAAAAAGAAGCCATGCAAAAAGAAAAGGAATTAGAAGCGAAGGATGTTTTCAAGAAAACGAACGAAGCTTTTAAAAATGAAGAAAATGTAACGATGACATATGATGTAGGGTTAAAAGCTGAGGGAACAGAGATGGATATATTAAAGGCAAAGATGTAATTAGAGCCAAAGACAAAGAATTCTCGTTCTGAAATGAATATTTCTGGTACAGATGTTGTAGTGTATACTGTGGATGGTAAAGTTGCTGGTGAGGTGAAAAACCCTAATACAGGAGAAGTTATAACCGTACCAGAGGAGCAATTAAACGCTGGTGGAATGAAAGCGACTCAAGATATTATAGATAATTTAGAAGTACCAGCAGTAGTTTTAGATAAAATGAAGATGGAGAAAAGCGGAGATAAATATAAACTGAAATTTACATTAAAAGGGCAAGAAACAGAAAGTATGTTAACTAGCATGGATGAAACGCAGAAGAAAATGTTACAAGCACAAAATGCGAAGATAGAAGAAGTGGATGCAGAATATATCATTACAAAAGATTTTAAATATGAATCAGCGAAGATAGATATGATTATGAGTAGTAATGGTAAGGATAAGGCACACATTATTACGAATGCAAAATATACGTCGTACGAAAAGTTCGACCCAATACAATTGCCGGCAGCAAAGTAACAGTTTTGATCAGGGGGGACCTAAAATAAGGTGCCCTCTCTTTTTTATACTTTCTTCTTAGGAAAATAGGTACAATATGAAGAGGGAAAACTGTGGAAGAGGAGAGTGTCATTTGAAAAAAAGAAAGATAGCGGTGGTCATTGTAGCTTATACAGTGTTGCTTGCGACATCTATAAATACATATAAAGAGCAACTAGAACATCCTATTATGAGCGATGTAGGAAAGTTGCTTCCAACGAAAATTAAACGTGTTGAAAATGCTGAGGATGAACGTTCATTAAAACAGTTAGTGCAAGATGCAAATGTTTCTGGAGAGAAGATTTCTATTGCAGGTATGCAACATAGCCAAGGCGGACAGACGTATTATCCGAACGGTACGATGCTTGATATGAAAGGATATAATGAAATATTAGAATTCGATCCGGAGAAGAAGAGGATTAGGGTGCAAAGCGGTGTCACATGAAATGACATTCAAAAGAAAATCAATCCATATGGTCTTGCAGTTCAAGTGATGCAATCTCAAAATATTTTTACTGTTGGTGGTTCATTAAGTGTAAATGTACATGGGCGTGATATTCGTCATGAAGCATTGATTGATACAGTAGAGTCGTTCAGATTGTTAATGGCAGATGGTACGGTGCGTAATGTAAATAGAGAAGAAAATGCTGACTTGTTTCCGTATGTAATTGGGGGATATGGATTATTTGGTGTGATTTTAGATGTGACGCTACAGTTAACAAACGATGAATTGTATGAAACGCATACGAAAGTACTAGATTATAAAGAATACTCTTCATACTTTAAGAATAAAGTGCGAAGGGATGAGAATATACGTATGCATTTAGCACGTATTTCTGTTGCCCCAAATTCATTTTTAAAAGAGATGTATGTGACAGATTATGTACTGGCAGAAGATCAACAGAAGTTGAAAGAGTACAGCAAATTAAAAGAAGAAAATATTATAGCTGCGCCGAAATTCTTACTTGGGTTATCACGTTATAGTGACTGGGGAAAGGGCGCATTTTGGGACATACAAAGAAGTTATTTTGAACGTACAGATGGTAAGTACGAAACGCGAAATAACGTAATGAGATCTGATAGTGCTTTTATGGAATACGATAATCCAAACTTGACCGAAGTTTTACAAGAGTACTTTGTACCGATAGATGGTTTTGCAGCGTATATAGATGATTTGCGAAGTGTTTTAAATGAAGAGGAATTAAACCTTCTTAACATTACAATCCGCTATGTAGAAAAGAATGAGAATGCGGTGCTATCTTATGCGAAAGATGATATGTTTGCGCTTGTGCTTCTAATTAATCAAGGGCGTTCTGAAGATGAAATAAAGAAAACAAAAGTGGTCATTCAAAAGATGATTGATGTTACGTTAAAGCATAATGGAAGTTATTATTTACCGTATTATTCTTATCCGGAAAAGGAGCAACTAAAGAAAGCGTATCCTCGCATAGAAGAATTCCTTCAGAAGAAGAAGGAAGTAGACCCAGAGGAAAGGTTTGTGAATTTATTTTATAAGGAGTATAGCAAATGACATATAGAAGATTTGTAGCCTCACAAAGCATTATTATGATGGCAGGTAGTATGGTATTTCCTTTTTATATACTATTGCTTCGAAATGTAGGAAATAGTTTCTCGCAATTTGGCTGGGCGTACGGCTTATTTGCCTTAACTTCAGCTCTAGTATATCCGTTAGTTGGAAGAATCTCTGATAGGGTAGGTGATAGAAAGTTATTAATTATATACGCATGGTCCATGGCTATATTAATGCTTTTTTTTCCTATTGCAACAGAAGTTTGGCATGTATACATTCTCCAAATTTTAATGGGTATTTTAGGTGCTGTGCAGCGTAATACGGAGAAGACATCGTTAGCACGAAAGGTAGCGCATAAGGAAGCTGGTTACGAAATTGGAAAATACCATGTATGGACATCAATTGGGGGCGGAGTAGCTATAATTGCAACTGGTTACCTAGTGGATTTCTTTACGATAGGGACTATTTTTTACATTGCTTCAGTGTTATATGTAGTTAGTGGATTTGTATTAAGCCGCGGTGATAAGTAATTAAAAGTATTTCCATTCCCATTTTTACCTGATTACCCTTTATTTGTTATACTTATAGAGAAGACAAAAGAAAAGGGGACATTGCCTTTGATGAAATTTATAGTTTTAGCTATTCTCACTTTGTTTTTGATTCCATGGACTAGAAGCGGTAATAAAATTCGCGCGGTGGATAAAGGAGGAAATGAGAAAGTTGTAAAGGGTAAGAAATCATCTATTTTAGTTATTCCTGTTTTATTTTGGATAGGTATTGCAATCTATGAATATTTCTGGCTAATTGATGATCGAGCAGATTCTATTCTTACTCATTATTCTGTTGCAGTAGCGATTTTAATTGGGCTTGTTTTATTCTCACAAGAGCAGGTAGGGAAATTAGAAGGTACGTTAAAAGGACTTCTAATGTTTGTTTTACTCGCAAGTTACGGCTATTTTGGTTATTTGCACGATATAGTAATCACGCAAAAAAAATATGATTCTGTTGTGAAGATCGAGAAAGATATTTCAGAGCCGTTTACTGAAAATGATCAACCGTTTACAGTGCCGCCAAAGACAGCGGAGAATAAAATGAAAAAAGTATTTGGGGATATTCCGAAAGTAGCTTATTTTGAGCTAGGGGAATTAACGCCACAAATGGTAAATGGTGAGGCTTTATATGTAGCACCGATAGAAGTTTCAGGATTTTTTAAAGCACGTAAAGCGGAAACAATTCCAGGTTACGTAACAATGTCAGGTACGAATCCTGATGCGGAAGCGAAACTGCACCTTGGTTATAAAATGAAATATGTGCCAAGCATGTTTTTTGGTAATAAATTAGAACGTGTCGTCCGAAAAGCAGAACCGGATTTAATTTTTAAAGGGAAACCTAAATTTGAAGTGGATGATAAAGGGAAACCGTATTATACAATGACGTATGGTGAATTTATTTCAGGAAGATCCGGATTTGAAGTAGAAGGTGTTGTAGTAGTAGACGCACAAACAGGTGAAGTGAAAAGATACGACAAAGGAAAGGCACCTAAATTCGTTGATGGCGTATTAAATCACGAGACTGCATCTACATTAAATACGTATTTCGGTAAATATATTCACGGATTTTGGAATACAAAATTCTCACAAACGGATATGAAGATTCCGACTGAGTGGGGAACGAAAGAAGGAGTTACACCAATCTTCGGTAAGGATGGAACGTTATATTATTTTACTGATTTCACCTCTCCGAAAGAAGGAGTAGATTCTGCACTAGGCTATTCGCTTATTGATGCGCGTACAGGTAAGTTGTATTACTATAACGGAAAAGAAGTAAAGGGAATTATGGATGGTTCGGCTGCTACAGAAGTAGTGGATAATTCCTTTAAGAGAGAGAAATGGCATGGAACAATGCCGGTTATTTATAACGTATATGGTAAACCTTCTTGGATTGTACCGGTTATTGATGATGGCGGATTAGTACGTGCTCATACTGTCATATATGCTTCTAATGCAAAAGTGTTTGCAACAGGTTCAACGCAAAAAGAAGCACTTGAGAATTATAAAAATGCGCTGAGCGGAAGTGGTGATTCATTTAGACCGACTTCAAATGGGAAAGAAGCGCAAAAAGAAGGTACTGTACAACGTGTGTATAAAGAAAAATCAGGTGAAAATACGATTGTGTACGTACTATTAGAAAACGAGCAAAAAGTATTCATGGTACCGGCGAAGAAATTCCCATATGCAATGTTTACAGAAGTAGGAGATCCAATTCAAATCACATATTTAGACACAGGAGAAATGATGGCATCTGTATCTAAATTTACAAATAGTAATTTGAAAAAGTAAAGCGATAGAGATTCTATCGCTTTTTTTACATTATTAAACAGGAAAATACGGTATACTTGACGTATATTCATGTTGTAACTATAATTGTTACGGTTAAGTGTTTATATGAAAGGGTGAATGGAAAAAGTGAATGGAGTTAATCACGAAATATATAAACCTGTAAAGACAAACAGGTTATGGATGATTCTTGTATTAGGGACACTTACGGCAATTGGGCCATTATCTATTGATATGTATTTGCCTTCTTTACCAAAGTTAACGGATGATTTACAAACGGGTGCATCCCTCGCGCAGCTTACATTAACTGCTTGTCTGCTTGGGCTTTCAGTAGGGCAGTTATTTATTGGTTCAATTAGTGACATTTACGGAAGACGCAAACCTCTTATTATCGCTCTTATTATTTATGTTGCTTCTTCTTTACTTTGTGCTGTTGCACCATCGATTTGGAGTTTAGTGCTTTTACGTTTCTTACAAGGTGCTTCAGGATCTGCTGGTATCGTTATATCACGTGCAATGGTACGTGATATGTATTCAGGTTCTGAAATGACGAAGTTTTTCTCACTGCTTATGTTAGTAAACGGAGCAGCGCCTATTTTGGCACCGATTATTGGAGGGCAATTATTACAGTTCACATCATGGCGCGGCGTTTTTATCGTTCTTGGAGCAATTAGTGTATTCATGCTAATATCAGCTACTTTCGTATTACGTGAAACATTACCTCCTGAAGAAAGAGAAACAGGTGGTTTGTCAGGGACATTGGCGACATATGGAAAACTGTTAAAGGATCGTTTGTTTATGGGATATGCATTGTCACAAGGGCTAGTAACGGCGGCAATGTTTGCTTATATTTCTGGTTCACCGTTCGTGTTGCAAAATATATACGGAGCATCACCACAGCAATTTAGCTTATTCTTTGCGATTAACGGTATCGGTATTATTATTGCTAGCCAAGTTACTGGCCGCTTAGCAGGGAAAGTTAATGAGAAAACTTTATTTGTTGCTGGTATTATTATTGCGGCTGTTGGCGGTCTATCGTTACTACTTACAATCGTATTAGGAATAGGGCTAATCGGTGTTTTATGCTCGCTATTTCTTGTTGTATCAAGTGTCGGGGTTGTATCAACAACTGGGTTCTCGTTAGCGATGAGAAATCAGAAACAGGCTGCAGGAACGGCATCGGCTTTATTAGGTTTATTACAGTTCATTTCAGGAGCACTTGTTGCACCATTAGTAGGTATTGGCGGAAGCAATACCGCATTACCGATGGGGGTTGTGATAGCGCTTTGTGAAATTGGTGCTGTGTTATGTTATCTATTTATGGCCAGAAGAAGTGAGAAGCAGTTTGAACTGCAACAAAGACAAAATTTAGAGGCTTAATAAAAAAGAGCTGATTCAAACATTTCTTTGAATCAGCTCTTTTTTTCATTTCTTCGAAATAACTCATACATATTATTCATGATCGCATCATATAAGAAAGCAAGTTTATCCCATACCCAGCGGTTACTATCGACCTCTTTCTCTCCGCAGTCAATAATATCAGTATGATCTGTAATTCTATATGCCCTCTCAACGATAATAGGAGCAATCTTCGGTATACGTGGAATTTCTTTTAAAGCATCTGCAAAGTTTCCGATATAAACATGACCGATAATTTCGATTGTTAATGATTTATCAGAAATATTGAGTACAGTATGAAATTGATTTGTATGTTGTGTTTTTAAATATTGGGCTAACTGAAATGGAGCATGCTTCTTTTTTAATACGCGGCGAAGGCTCTCTGTATTTTCAATATGGAGTGATTTTTCGCGAATAAGGACGCGAATGTCTTCTCCCATAAAATTTATTGTATTGTACATATATAATTCTCCTTTGAAACTTTAAGCACACTTGTTTTATGTATATGTAAGTCTAGCACGGTATGTTCTATAGGTGTGCTTACAGTTTTGTAAGGTAGGGTAGTGAAATAATGGAGAAGTTACTTGCATAAAGTGACGATACTGTGACAAAAATGGTGGTATATATATTAAGATATCGTCTTAAGTGCAAAATTTAGAGCGTTCTCGGTATAATAACAAGTGGAGATAGAAGAAACTATAATTAGTAGTAGCTGTAGATAAAAGGAGAATAAGAGATGAAGAAGGTTTTCGGTATTGCTGTAATGGGAGGTATGCTCCTTCTAGCAGGATGTAATGGGAATAAAGAAGTGAAAGAACCAAAAGAAAAGGTAGAGCAATCTACTGAACAAACAGAAGAGATGAAGGTGTATCGCGAGGTACATGAAAAGTATGATGTGAAGATGAACAAAGAAATTAATAATGCATTACAGTTATGGGAAGTGGCAAAGGAAAAGGGCGGTAAGGAAATAACTAGTGCTAAATATAAAGAAGACGTACAAAAGGTAACAACGGGCATGTTAGAGGATATAGATAATATACGTAAAGAAATTCGTGTGCCGAAGTCGAAAGAACAAGAACATGAAATGTATGTTGGTTTCTTAAATGAAGCAGAACAAGCGGTGAAAAAGTTGCAGAAATTAGCTAAAGAAGAAGATTCATCGTTGATTCGTGATATAGAAATTAATTTTTCAACAGCATCGACATACTATAAACGTTTTCAAACAGAAACGGAAAAATAACCTTGCGCATGCAAGGTTATTTTTTCTTCTTACCATCTCAGTCTTCATCTTCGCATACTAATACTTTTTGCTCTTCGTGAAATTCGGAAATAGTTTGTCCGGTAATATTATCGAAGGGGTTATAAAGTGAAAGACTGTAATTTCGATAACTAACGTCATTAAAAACTTATTTTTCTAAATATATCCAATTTGATTGACTTTTCATTTTTTCAGAATTATAATTCAAAATATACAATTTGAACCAAATAATAATATAGCAATTTACTTATCCAGAGAGGTAGAGGGACTGGCCCTATGACACCTCAGCAGCGGGTTCTGTAATAGAACACCGTGCTAATTCCAGCAAGCAAGTCTTGCAAGATAAGTGATGGGCATAGTTTTATTAAGCCTTGATCTTATTTTTTAAGATCAAGGCTTTTTGTGTTTTAAGAAGTGGCGAAGCAGTAATGGGAACAAATATGTCAATAAAACAAAGTAAATTCATTTGTTTAGGGGGTTATTGAAGTGTATGTTATTAAAAAACTATCGGTTATGGTGTTTACGCTATGGGTCATTACGACAGTAACATTTTTAATTATGCATATTATTCCAGGGGATCCATTTTCGTCAGATGCGAAAATCTTTCCTGAAGAAGTGATACAAAACATGAGAGCTAAGTATCACCTTGATGAACCGTTATGGAATCAGTATGTTGCTTATTTGGATGGGGTAGTTCATTTTGATTTTGGTGAATCTGTTCAATCAACAGGTCAAGGTGTATCGGAAATTATAACAACTGGTTTTGGACCGTCGGCAATTATTGGTTTACAAGCACTTGTTATTTCATTGTTAGTCGGAATTGCCGCAGGTACATTTGCCGCGCTATATCATGGGAAAGTGATTGATTATAGTGTGAGCTTGCTTGCGATTCTCGGTATTTCTATTCCTAGTTTTATTTTAGCACCACTATTTATACAAGTATTCGCCATCCAATTTGAACTCTTGCCAGTGGCGTCTTGGGGAACGTTTGAGCATACTGTATTACCTTCTTTCGCATTAGCGCTCGGGCCAATCGCAGTTATTACAAGATTTATTCGCTCTAATATGATTGAAGTGTTGCAGAGTGATTATATTAAGCTAGCGAGAGCGAAAGGTATACCAATTAAGAAAATCATTATAAGACATGCTCTTCGAAATGCGATTGTTCCGGTACTTACATTTGTTGGCCCATTAATGGCTGGACTTTTAACAGGGACTTTCGTTATTGAAAAAATCTTTTCAATTCCTGGTTTAGGAAAATATTTTGTAGACAGTATTTTCAACCGAGATTATCCGGTGATTATGGGAACAACCATTTTCTATAGTGCGCTATTAATTGTATGTATTTTTATTACAGATATCATTCATCGTATTGTTGATCCGCGCATTCGTTCTATTACGTAAGGAGGGTGATGTTTAAATGGGGGCTTATGAAATTAATGACCAGTTATTAACGAATGAAGAGAAAAAAGAATTAACGATAAATAAAGATCAGCAAACGATTAGCCGGAAAAAGGAAGTGTTTCGCAAGTTTATATCAAACCCTATAGCAGTTTTAGGGGCAGTGACGTTATTACTAATTATTGTTTTCTCGCTTATTGGCGAAAGTTTAACGCCATTTACTGCGAGTGAACAAGTAAAAGAAGCAACTAATTTACCGCCTAGTAGTGAGCATTGGTTCGGAACAGACGATTTAGGGAGAGATATTTGGGCGCGTACTTGGGCTGGTGGGAAAATTTCATTAACAGTTGGATTGGTAGCAGCAGCTCTTGATATAGGGCTTGGTGTACTTATCGGTGGCTTTAGTGGATATGTGAGAGGACGTAATCGTCTTGGAACGTTAATTGATGAGTGGATTATAAGAGGGATTGAAGTGTTATACGGTATCCCATATTTACTGATTGTTATTTTACTATTAATCATTATGAAACCAGGACTTTTTACAATTATTATAGCTCTTGCGTTAACGGGATGGATTGGCATGGCACGTCTCATTCGGGCGCAGGTACTTTCATTGAAACAAAGAGAATTTGTTATTGCAGCAGAGCGATTAGGTACACCTCATATGAAAATTATATACGGACATTTAATTCCAAACTTAACAGGGATTATTATCGTAAATTTATCATTTACAATTCCAGCAGCTATTTTCTCAGAATCATTTTTAAGTTTTATCGGACTTGGAGTACAATCACCAGCAGCGAGCTGGGGCACGATGACAAACGATGCACTCGGGACGTTACTAAGCGGAGAGTGGTGGCAACTTTTCTTCCCGGCAATCATGATTGCACTCATCATGTTCGCATTTAATGCGATTGGTGATGGTTTGCAAGATGCGATTGATCCGAAAATCGTAAAACGTAATCGAAAGGAGAAAAAACATGGCACAAATCTTATCTTTAGAAAACGTAACGTTGGCCGTTGAAAAAGAGAATAGTAAGCAAGCAATTGTGAAGCATGTTTCCTTTTCTATTAACGAAGGTGAAATAGTTGCACTTGTCGGAGAAAGTGGTTCAGGGAAAAGTGTTACAGCACAATCAATTATCGGCTTAAATCAAGAATCGATTCATATTGATGATGGAAATATATCTTTCCAATCAAAGGAATTAACGGATTTACAAGAATCAGAATGGAATCAAATTCGCGGGAAAGATATTTCCTTTATCTTTCAAGACCCGCTTTCATCTTTAAATCCGACGATGAAGGTTGGAAGACAAATTACAGAAGTAATTGTGCAGCATGAAAAGAAATCGAAAAAAGAGGCAAAAGAAATTGCAATTAACTTACTAAATGATTTAGGGATACTTGAAGCAGAGAAACGCTTTGAACAATACCCGTATCAGTTGAGCGGAGGTATGAGGCAGCGTATTTGTTTAGCAATTGCATTTGCTTGTCACCCGAAGCTCGTTATTGCAGATGAACCTACAACAGCATTAGATGTAACGATTCAAAAGCAAATTATGGAGTTGTTAAAAGAAAGAAAGGAAAAACAAAATACGAGTATTTTATTAATTACACATGATTTGGCACTTGTACGTGAAGTAGCTGACCGAGTAGTAGTTATGTACGGGGGACGTGTTGTTGAAAAAGGAACGATTCAAGAAGTAATTGGCTCACCTAAGCACCCTTACACAAAAAGTTTATTGCAAGCAATTCCGAATATGGATGATTCAGAAAAGGTACTTAGAGCAATTGAGGGAACAACACCTTCAATTGAAACGTTAAATAGTTTTGGATGCCCGTTTGTGAATCGTTGTCCTGTAGCGATAAAAGAATGTATTCATCGCTTCCCAGAGAGAACAACATATTCTGAGGAGCATAGTTCACATTGCTGGCAGCATATTCTGGAGCATAATAAAGCGAAATCAAAAGAGAGGGTGAATGCCTCATGACAACAGATTTAATTACTGTAAAGCAAGTAACGAAAACGTATGGAAGTAAAAATAAAGAAATCGCAGCGTTAAAAGGTATATCACTTTCTATCCCAAAAGGAACAACGCTTGGCATTATTGGAGAAAGTGGTTCTGGAAAGACAACACTTGGTAAGCTCATAGCTGGGATCGAGCGTCCAACGTCTGGTGAAATTGATTATAACAGTCAAGTTGTTCACAAGCTGAAGTCAGCTCATAAGCGGGATTTCTTGCAGAAAGTACAGTTCATTTTTCAAGATTCCACAGCTGCATTAAATCCGCGCTGGAAAGTACGCGATATTGTAACAGAAGGCTATATTTCATTCGGTTTAGGCGATAAAGGATTGAAAGATAAAGTCGCAGGTGATGCACTAGAGCGTGTTGGATTAGATAGACGATATATTGATCGCTATCCACACGAATTTAGCGGAGGACAACGTCAACGTATTGCCATTGCAAGAGCGCTATTATGTGAGCCAGAAGTATTAATCCTTGATGAACCAATTTCAGCATTAGATGTTTCACTGCAAATCCAAATTGTACATTTACTGCAAAAAATTCAAAAGGAACAAGGCTATACATATTTATTTATCGCACATGATTTACCGATGGTTCACTATTTATGTGAAAAAGTGGCTGTCTTATACAAAGGAGAACTTGTTGAATTTGGATATACGGACGAAGTATTCCGTAATCCACAACATTCTTATACAAAAACATTATTAGCATCAACACCAAAAATTTCAGGTTAAAGGAGAATGTAGGATGAAGAAGTTTTTACTGTTTGTCATTATGACTGTTTTAGCGATCACTTCTGTTGCTTGCGGTAAGAAAGAGACGCAAAAGGCGAGTGCTGGTAAGGGAGAAGGGGATCGATTAGTAACGAATATTAGCAGTGATCCGTATACGCTTGATTCTGCCATTGCGACAGATAGCACGTCAGGTTACATAATTGGACAGTTGTTTTCAAGTTTATATACGCAAGATAGTGATGGGAAATATCAAAATGAATTGGCAGAGAAAGAAGAAGTAAATGCGGATGGAACTGAATATACAATTCATTTAAAGAAAGATATTAAATGGTCAGATGGCTCTTCAATTACAGCAAATGATTTTGAGTTCGCATGGAAGCGATTATTAAACCCGAAAACAGGTTCTATGAATGCGACAGAAATGTATTTTATTAAAGGAGCAGAGGCATATAATACTGGAAAAGGTGAAGAAGGACAAGTTGGTATTCAAGTCGTTGATCCTCAAACATTAAAGGTAACACTTGAGCACCCAGTTGCTTCTATTAAACAAAAATTAGCAAGTTCATTATTTATTCCATTATCTAAAAAATCAATTGATGATAATAATAAATTAAAAACAGATCCAAAAGAGTTAATTACGAACGGACCATTCACGTTAAAAGAATGGAAGCATAACCAAGCTATTACAGTACAAAAAAATAAAGAATACTATGATAAAAAGGTAACATTAAAAGAAATTGAGTTTCGTATTATTCCAGATTCTAAAACAGCGTACCAATTGTACAAGTCAAAAGAATTAGATTTGCTAAGTAGCTTACCACAAGAGATGATTGAAAAAGAAAAAGGAAACAAAGAATATAAGCGTGTTGCAGGATTCTCATCTTATATTTATTCGTTTAACGTAGAAAAAGAGCCGTTTACAAATGCAAAAGTACGTAAAGCATTTTCATTAGCGGTTGATCGTAAGTTTATCGTTGAAAAACTGTATAAAAATAATGCACAAGAAGCATATGCTTTTGTTCCAGAAGGGGCAAAAACACAAGGTGGTCGTGATTTCCGTAAAGAAAAAGGCGATTACGTAAAATTCGATTCAGCAGAAGCGAAAAAATTATTAGAAGAGGGCATGAAAGAGCAAGGTTGGTCTACATTACCTGAAGTAACATTAAAATTCACTACAGATACACAACATAAAAAAGTAGCAGAAGCAATGCAAGAAATGTTTAAGAAAAATCTTGGTGTAGATATTAAATTAGAAAATAAAGAGTGGAAGAGTTACATCGACACATATAAGCAAAGTGATTTCCAATTAGCTTATATGGGATGGGGCGGCTCTCTATTGGATCCGATTACTAAGCTAGATTTATATGCAGGTGATGGTCCAAACAACTATGCAAAATGGCATAATAAAGAATTTGATGCTTTAGTAAAAGAGGCAAAAGTTGAACAAAACGAAGATAAGCGTTTTGACTTATTGCATAAAGCAGAAGATATTATGTTTGATGATACACCATTAATCCCAATTATTTTCCCAAGCTCTTCATATTTACAAAAATCATCAGTATCTGGCGTCCAATTCATTATCGGTTCTAGTCCAGAACTAAGATACGTAAAAATTAAAAAATAAAGAAGTAGGCAACCGCCTACTTCTTTATTTTATTTCTCTTTTATATTCTTTTTTCGTTCCATCAGAGAAGACAACTTCTAAATCGAATTTTTGGTAGTCTTTATCAAGTTTGAATACATTTACTACTTGATCAATTACTTCTTGATCTGGTGTGTTTTTATCGAATTTTAATTCTTGTAGAAGAGGGCTTAATTTTGTAATAGCTTCGTCGCCTGTGAACTTTACATCTGTTTTATGATCTTCAATTTTTGCTTCCATTTTCTTATCCGCTGCTACATTTTTATAATCAGCTTCGTAGTCTTTCTTCGTATCTTGATAGTCTGCCTTTAAATCAAATTCATTAAAGTTTAGTTTTAAATCTGCAGGGGCCTCATTTTTTGCTTCTTCAGTCGTTTTCTTATTAGAAGTTGTATCTTCTTTTGCAGGAGCTTTACATCCTGTTAATGCAGGTACTAGCATAAGAGCTAATAAAATTGATAGTAAAATTCTCATTATAAATTCCTCCTTATGTAAATTTGTTCTATACAAGTTTTTCCCAATTTCATGTAATTATGTATGTGTTGAAAATAAATTATTTACTTATAGCTTTAAGAATTAATCCGCAATTTAAATCAAAAATGATTTGTATGTATATGGTAAATTGAAGTTGTAAGGAGGTACTGAAATGCATGAAGAATATAAAGAGATGATAAAAAAAGCAATCGAATATATAGAGAATCATTTACATGAAGAGCTTACAACAGAAAGAGTGGCATTTCACGGGGCAGTATCGATGTACCATTTTCATCGTATTTTTCAAAGTTATATTGGGATGAGTGTAACGGATTATGTTCGTAAGAGAAGATTAACTCATGCTGCACAGGCTTTAGTATCGACTGAAAGAGCAGTCATTGATATTGCAGTGCAAAATGGCTTTTCCTCACAAGAGGCATTTACTAGAGCTTTTAAAAGAATGTTTCAATTACCACCAAAAAAATATCGGAAATATTTCCAGTCATTTTATATAGAAAGAGAGGGCGTTTTAATGGAAAAGGTATACCGAAAGGATGGGTATTAAGTGGAAGTCATCCTGCTGAATATGAGATGGGTTTAGATTACGAAGTTGTTCATCAAGGAAAAGTATCTGCATATATAAAAGGAAAAGAGAACGTTACACACGGAGGGTTTTCAACACTAATGCAAATGTTCCGAGCGGATAAATATGTAGGTAAGAGGTTGCGTTTAACAGCATTTATTAAGAGTGAAAATGTAAAAGACTGGGCAGGATTGTGGATGCGAGTAGACGGAAAAGATACAGAGCCTATTGCTATGGATAACATGCAAAATCGTCCAATTAAAAATACGAATAACTGGCAATCATACTCGGTTGTACTAGATATAAAAGAAGAAGCACTTGGTATTGCATTTGGTGTTTTATTATCAGGAGAAGGCTGTGTCTGGCTAGATAGTATTCGTTTTGATGAAGTGGATGAAAAAATTCCTTCAACAGATTTGGCAGAAAACTTTTATGAAACACTCCTAGAAGAGCCGGTGAATCTGCAATTTGAAGAAATAGAAAAGTAAAAAGTAAGGAGAAAAGGTATGCTCAAATATGTAAAACTAATAAGTATTAGTTTAGTAGTATCGTCTTGTATTATGGGAATTAACTATTTAATTAGCTATCTTTGGTCAGGGCATATACCTTCTTTGACGTGGAAAACATATTTGATGTTTATGATTATATTTATGATGAGTTTTGGTTCAATACAAAAAGATGGGAAAGAGGATTATTGACAATTATTAGAAAAAGTATATAATCTAAATGTAAGTGATCACTTGCATGAGGAAGAGAGGATTTTATGGCGCGCTCAAGGACAGCAGAAAAAATTATTCAAGCAGCGATTGAATTAGTGAAAGAAAAGGGATATACGGCAGCAACAACGAAAGAAATTGCAATGCGTGCTGGTGTTAATGAAGTAACGATATTCCGCAATTTTAAAAGTAAGAAGGGTGTTATTGAAGCGGCGGTTGCCGAATTTTCATATATACCGTATTTAAAACAATTTTTGCAAACAGAAATTGTGTGGGAATTAGAAACGGATTTAAAGAACTTAGCAAGGCATTATCATAAATTTTTGAATGAAGTAAAAGATATTATCTCTATTGGTATACGTGAGGCTGGGGAATTCCCTGAATTAGACGAGGAAATTGCAAAAATACCACAAGGATTAAAAACGGAATTAATGATTTATTTTACAAAGATGCAGGAACAGGGCAAGATTATTAATACGAATATTGAAGCACAAGTAATGAATTTTATATGGATCAATTTTGGTTATTTCTTATCTAAATTACGATTTGCAAATCGACTGACAGAAATTGATAATGAGAATTTTATTGAGAATAATATCATCTTATATGCTAGGGCATTGAGGCCCTAGTATTTATTTGAAATGAAATGCAAGTGTGTACTTGCTTGCTAATTAGGAGATTGAGAAGATGAATATATTAAAGCAATTTTTAAAATTACCAGGTACGTATGTAGGAATGGTAGTTGCGTTATCATTCCAACTTATTTTCTTTTGTGTGTGGTTAACAGCATACGATGGAGTGAATGAACGGGCCAATCAAATGCGTATTGCGATTGTAAATGGGGATGCAAATATAGGTAGTAAAATGGCGGAAGGTTTACAGAAAAATTTACCGTTTCAAGCAGAAAAAGAAACGTCTATGGAAAAAGCCAAAGAGGAAATGAACAATCATGCATACGATATGATTATTGAAATTCCCGCTTCTTTCTCAAAAGATATAAATGAAGCGGGAAAAACAAATTTAAACTTCCACATTAATCAAGCGAATGCCATGATGGCGAAACAAATGATGGAAGGAGCAGCAAAACAAATTCGAGATAATGTAAATAAGGAGATAGCAAGTTATAAAAAACAAGAGATTGTTGGAAAATTACAAGCTGTAGGATATGAAAATGTAGAAGTGATGAAAGGCTTAACAGCAGATTCAATTGGCTTTACAGTTCATAAAGTAAATGATGCAAAAGGGTTTTCCGTTAATATGGTACCACTTATGATTGTATTAGCTTCATTTGTAGGAGCAATGATTATGAGTATGGAATTATCGAAAGTGGCAAAAGAAGTGGAGGGTGGTTGGAGTAATTTCTTATCCCGACAAATAATTAACGGTACAGTATCAATTTTAATTGCATGTATTACAATGGGCCTGATGAAAGGGTTCCACATTGAAGTACAAGAAACGGTATGGAATATATGGATGTTTCAAGCAATCGTCTTCTTTGCATTCCTTTCATTAACGCAAATGTTTATTACCGTCTTTGGAAATGCAGGTATGCTTTTCAACATTATCTCTCTTTCTTTACAACTTGTAAGTTCGGGCGTCATGGTACCACATGCAATGCTTTCTAAAACATATCAAACGATCGGTGAATTATTTCCCGCAACATATGCAGCGAATGGTTATTACACAATAATATTTGGTGGAGTTAATTTAGCGGAAAATATTATTTCATTATTACTTATTATACTAGTTACACAATTGGTAGCGGGAATCACTATAGGTATAAAAGTGATAGTAAAGAGGGGAAGTTCTGTAGTTAAAGAAGCATAAAGTAAAAAAGGTATCCTTCGTGGGATACCTTTTTTACTAGTGTTTATTATTTTGCAACTTCTGTCCACTTGTAGTTAAATTCACCGCCGAAGTCTGTTGTTACAAGTCCTTTAATAAATCCGCGTTGTAGGTAAGAACGACCTTGTTGGTATAAAGGAGCAACAGCACCATCTTGTAATAAGATTTTTTCAGCTTGCTTCATTGCTTCCCAGCGACCTTTTTCATCACCAGCTAAATCAGTTTTTACTTTACGAATAAGCTCGTCGTACTCTTTGTTAGAGTATTTATCGAAGTTATAAGCACTATCTGTTGTGAATAGATCTAAGAATGTAATAGGGTCTGCGAAGTCAGGGCCCCAGCCATCGATTCCGATTTCGTAATCACCACTTAATAGTAGTTTTAACTGCTGTTTACGTGGTTGAGGTTTTAAAGTCACTGTTAATCCATCTAGATTCTTTTCTAGTTCACCTTTTAAATATTCGCCAGTTTTCTTAGCTAAAGCATTATCGCTTGTTAATAGTTCAATTGTTACTTTGTCAGTACCAAGTTCTTGTTTCGCTTTTTTCCAGTTTTCTTTTGCAGATTTCACATCATCTTTGACTAGATTTCCATTCTCTTTACGGAAGTCATTACCGTCTGGACTTTTTGCGAATTTCGCAGGAACCATTCCTTCTGCTGGGATTGCACCGTTATTTAAAATTGTTTCTACGTACGCTTTTTTATTCATTGCTTCGTTAATAGCGAGGCGTGTATGTTGATTTTTTAATACTGCATTTTTCTGATTTAGTCGTAAGAATTGGATACCGACTTCAGCGCGTTCCTTGAAGTTGGAATCGTTCTTATACTTATCAACAAACTCCGCAGTTAAAGCAACACGATCAATTTGTCCTGAATCATATAAGTTAACTTCTGTAGATTTATCTTTAACGACATTGAAGTTGATTTCTTCTAGTTTTACAGTTTTAGCATCCCAATAGTTAGGGTTCTTCTTCAATTGGAAGCTTTGTTCATGTTTCCAGTTATCTAATGTGAAAGCACCATTGTAAATTAAATGATTTGTTTCTAAACCGTATTTATCGCCTTGAGATTTTAAATACTCTTCATTGATTGGTAAGAATGTTGCAAATGTCGTTAAGCTTAAGAAGTAGGGAACAGGGCGGTCCAGTTGTACTTCTAAAGTTTTATCGTCAAGAGCTTTAACGCCTAATTGATCGATTGCTACTTCTTTTTGGTTTATTTGTTTCGCATTTTTTATATCAAAGAATAAGAATGCATATTCAGCAGCTGTTTCAGGGTTAACGGCACGTTGCCAAGCGAAAATAAAATCTTTTGCTGTAACAGGAGTACCGTTTGACCATTTCGAATCACGAAGATGGAATGTATATTTTGTTTTGTCTGGACTAATGTCAACTGAATCAGCGACACCAGGGATTGGTTTATTATCTTCTCCCATTGCATACAAGCCTTCAAAAACATTTCTCATTACGTTCATGGATTCCCCATCCGTCGCTTTTGCAACATCCATTGTTGGAATTTCTGAAGCAAATGATAAGTTAATCGCTTGTTTATCAGGTGCTTTATCGTTCGCTTTCGCTCCGCCTGCATTATCTTTATTTCCCCCGCAAGCAGTTAGTAGTAGACTTGCCCCTAAAACAGATGCAACAACAGGTACAACTTTTTTCTTCATTGTTCTTTCCTCCCTAAATGTGTTGTTCGTAACGTCATAATGTCCATGTCTTGAAGTGTAGCTATAGAAGGAGAGAAAACCTATTATAAATATGTGCATATAGGTAATCAGGTATTCTATATGTATATACATGTTGAACTATAATCTATCGTTATATGTTTCAACTTAGTAGACATTACATTTTGATGGTGAAATATTTCGTTTATTTGATTATTTAGAATATTAACACTGGAAAGAACTATATGTCAATAATAAAAAGTGGAGTGTTAATTTCTTGGAATAATATATTGAAAAAGCAGATTTCCTCATATTAGGGAATCTGCTTTTAATATATTTTGCTAAAAAAACAATGGGTGTGGGTGGGAACACAATGATCTGAGTTGCATTTTATCCCGCATTAACGGGCAGTAAGATCCTCACCTCAAAATTCAGTGAAGCAAAGAAGTTAGGGGGGATCAACTGCCCGTAAAAGCCCGATTGGTGAGGGCTGATTAAAGTTTCACTTTATTTTTCAATTTTTGCCCATTTGAAGTTTAATTGACCTGCAAAGTCTACTTGCACAATGCCTTTCACATAAGAACGCTCTAAATAAGATTCTCCTTTTTGGTAAAGAGGAGCGATAACAGAGTCCTTAAATAAGATTTTTTCTGATGCTAGTAACGCTTCCCAGCGAGCTTTTTCATCACCAGCCAAAGTAGTTTTAACTTTTTCAATTGTGTCATCAAACTCTTTATTAGAGTAATGATCTAAATTGTAAGGGTTATTCGTCGTAAATAGTTCAAGGAATGTAATTGGATCAGCAAAGTCAGGGCTCCAACCGTCAATTCCAATCTCGTAGTCACCTTTTAATAAGAGTGAAACTTGTTGTTTACGTGGTTGCGGTTTTATATTTACCGTTAAGCCATCTAAATTCTTTTCTAGTTGTCCTTTTAGGAACTCACCAGTTTTCTTATCAAGGTCACCATCACTTGTTAATAATTCTAATGTTATCTTTTCAGAACCAAGTTCTTTTTTTGCTTTCTTCCATAATTCTTGTGCAGATGTTGTATCAACTTTTGTTAAATCGCCGTTTGCAGTACGGAAGTCTTTTCCATCAGGCCCTTTTGCGAAGTTTTTCGGCACGAGACTAAAGGTTGGTGTAGAGCCATCATTTAATAACGTATTTACAAAAGATTTTCGATCAATTGTTTGATCGATTGCTTGGCGTGCAGAAACGTTTTGAAGTACTTTGTTTTGCTGATTCATACGTAAAAACTGTACCCCTACGTTCGGACGTTCTTTAAAGTTAGCATCCTTTTTATATTTATCAACGAAGTCAGATGTTAGTTTTATACGGTCTAATTGTTTGGATTCGAATAAATTTACTTCTGTTGATTTCTCTTTCACAACGTTGAAATTGATTTCTTCGAGTTTGACATTATCTTTATCCCAATAGGTAGGGTTTTTCTTAAATTTAAAGCTTTGTTCATGCTTCCAATCGCTTAGTGTAAAAGCTCCGTTGTACAAGATTTTGTTATCTTCTAAAGCGTACTTATCACCTTGTGCTTTAAAGAATTCCTCGTTGATTGGTAGAAATGTTGGGAACGCCGTTAAGCTAATAAAATACGGAACAGGGCGCTCTAATTCTACTTCAAACGTATGGTCATCAACTGCTTTTATACCAAGTTGATCGGATGGGAGTTCTTTGCTATTAATTTTTTTAGCGTTTTTAATATCCAGGAATAAAAAAGCATATTCAGAAGCTGTTGCTGGATCGACAGCTCTTTGCCAAGCGAAGACAAAATCTTTCGCTGTTACAGGTGTGCCGTTCGACCATTTTGAATCTCGTAAATGGAATGTGTATTTCGTTTTATCAGCACTTACTTCATGAGATTTCGCAACGCCAGGAACAGGTTTATTACCTTCACCAAGATTGTATAAACCTTCAAATACGTTTCTCATTACTTGACCAGAATCAGTATCTGTAGCACGAGCCGTATCCATTGTTCGAATCTCAGTAGGTGAAGATAAGTTTAAAACTTGCTTACTAGGTGCCTCATCTTTTGCATTTGCTCCGCTCGCTTCGTTTTTATAACTACCGCAACCAGATAATAAAATACTTACTCCTACAACTGATGCAATACCGGGTACAAACTTCTTTTTCATTTGATTTTCCTCCTAAATAGTTAATAAGATTGGATGATGATGAGGGAAATGAAAAACAAAAAATCCCTCTTTTCGTATTGAAAAAGAGGGATTTTTACGTACAAGTTATGCACCCGTATATAAACGAAGTCCCTCATTCTATCTTTCAAGCACAAAGCTTGCAGGAAGTGGCACAGTATTCAAAATGAACCTGCTGCCGAGGTTTCAAAGGGCCAGTCCCTCCACCTCTCTTGATACAATGAGTAAACAAATAAATTTTATTAATTTTTGTGTTTCTTTGATAATTCAAAATCTTACACCTTAGATAATGAAGTGTCAATCAAATGGAATATAGTTTAAATTTTCAGTTTTATTAAAAATAAAAAAACCACTGCATATGGCAGTGGTTTCCCTACTAGAAGTTAAAGTTATCTGGATCTGGACCAACGCGATGATTTTCATTTAAAGCTTGAATTGCTTTCATATCATCCGAGCTTAATTCAAAGTCAAAGATGTTTGCATTTTCAATAATGCGGTGTTCTTTAATAGACTTAGGGATTGTTACAACTTCATTTTGTAGATCCCAACGTAAAATAACTTGTGCAGTCGATTTATTATATTTCGTAGCGATTTCTTGTAATGTTGGGTGATTAAGTAGCTGCCCCTGCATTAATGGTGACCAAGCTTCAAGCTGGATGTTATGTTCTTTACAGAAGGCATGTAATTCTTCTTGTGCTAAACGTGGGTGGTATTCCACTTGGTTAACCATTGGTTTAATTTCTGCAATTTCAAATACGTCTTGCAAATGGTGAATATGGAAATTACTCACACCGATAGCACGAACACGACCATCTTTATAAAGCTGCTCTAAAGCTTTCCATGATTCAGTGTATTTTCCTTTTACAGGCCAATGTACTAAATATAGATCTAAATATTCTAGACCTAATTTTTCTAATGTAGTTTCAAATGCTTGTAGTGTTGACTCGTAACCTTGATCACTATTCCACACTTTTGAAGTGATGAATAACTCTTCACGAGGAATACCAGATTCTTGAATTGCCTGTCCAACGCCTTCTTCGTTTTTATATATCGCAGCAGTATCGATACTACGGTATCCATTTTTTATAGCTGCTTTTACAGAATCAATTACTTCTGTACCATCTTCAACTTTAAAAACACCCAAGCCAAACCAAGGCATTTTCACGCCGTTATGTAATGTTGTATAGTCGTTTAAACTTGTTAAAGTCATATTAATTCCCCCTAGCTTTTTTATTGGTCGCTTCAACTGCTTGTTGAATGACTTCTGAAAAATTATTTTCATATAGAACTTTTAAGCCTTCAGCCGTTGAACCTCCTGGTGTTGTTACTTGTTCACGGAGCATAGCTGGATCCTGATTTTGCTGGAGCATAGCGGCAGAGCCAGCAATCATTTGAATGACAAGGTGTTTTGCTGTTTCCTCATCAATACCATAGCTTTTCGTTGCTTCAATTAAACCTTCAGCAAAGTGATAGAGAAAAGCGGGTGCACTACCAGTAACTGCGGTAAGTTGGTGAACTTCCTCTTCGGTACAAAACTGTGAGGTACCGATACCTTTTAAAAGAAGTTGTAACGTTTCTTGATGTGTTTCATCTACAGAATGTCCCGTCGTATATAAGGAGATAGACTTTCCAATCCCAGCAGCTGTATTTGGCATAATCCAAGCAACAGGTGTCCCTTGGGGAAGTCTTTCTTCTAGATAAGATGGTCCGATTCCGGCAGCAACTGTCACGACAAATTGATTAGTTAGAAGAGGGGATAGATCCGCTAATAGCTGTTCATGTGCGACAGGCGGCATTGCTAAAACGATTGTATCTACAGATTTAATATGCTGTTTCCAATCTGTTGTAATCGATAGATCATATTGAGTTTGTAATTGCGTTAGTTTTTCTATGTTACTTCGGTTGGAAACAATAATTTCTTCGATGTATTCTTTACTTGTTGTAAGTAGTCCAGCAAATATAGCTTCTGCCATACGACCGGCACCAATAAATAAAATTCGATGTTTATTAGGCATATCCTTTATTCCTTTCTGATGAGAATATGTTATAAAAAACGATACCATTTTTAAGAGAATTTTGTAAAAAGAAACGGCTTATCGTAAGTGGAATAGATGAGTGGGGAGTTTTACAGGAGAAAATTTATAGTAAGTATAAGAGTTATTTCTTATACTGTTGATAGGGAGTTTATTACATATCTAGGGAGAGATAAATATGGTTAGAAGTCCACTTTTTTTACTCATTTCTAGTATTATTTGCATATTAGTTGGGTTCTATATCCGATCAAGTTATATTGAAATTTTCGCATCGGTTATGGGGATTATTAATGTTTGGTTACTTGCAAGGGAAAAGGTATCAAACTTTTTATTTGGGATGATTACAGTTGCGGTATTTCTGTATATTTTCACTACACAAGGCTTATACGCAATGGCAGTATTAGCAGCCTTCCAATTTATATTTAATGTGTACGGTTGGTATTACTGGGTTGCGCGTAGTGGGGAGGAGAAGGTAAAACCGACAGTTCGCTTAGATTTGAAAGGATGGATTATTTATATACTCTTTATTTTAGTTGCTTGGATTGGTTGGGGATATTATCAAGTCCGTTATTTAGAATCGACAAGTCCATATTTAGATGCTTTAAACGCTGTATTAGGATTAGTAGCTCAATTTATGCTGAGCCGAAAAATCTTAGAAAATTGGCATTTATGGATTTTGTATAACATAGTTAGCATTGTGATTTATATTTCAACGGGCTTATACGTCATGTTAGTATTAGCTATTATTAATCTATTTTTATGTATCGATGGCCTGCTAGAATGGAAGAAAAACCATAAAGAGCGAGAACGTGTAAATAATTATATTTAGAAAATAATTGTAATCAAAAAACCCCCTGAAGCATATACGTTTCAGGGGGTTTAAATATAGTGTGAATTTATGCTTTTGTCATACCAAGCAATACAGCGCCGCCGATAATTAAAACACTACCTAGAGCAATAAAGATCAATTGACGTTTTGTTTTCTTTTCACCTAAGAAGACAATCGCACCGAATGTTGAGATAACGATTCCAGTTTGAGATAATGGGAAGCTTGTCGCTACTCCGACACGTGGTAATGAAAGAAGTAAGAATAAGTTTCCTGTTCCCCAAAGTAAACCAGATACAGCATTACGAATTGCATATTTGTTAAATGGTTTATGTTTAGACGTCAGTACAACCGCACCAACGAACATACCAACTGCCTGTGGTAAAATAGCAGACCAACCATCGATATTATACCAACGAATAATAATTACATATACAAGATAGCCGAAAGTAGAAACAATTAAAGTAAGAAGTCCCTTTTTCAATTGTCCTGGTGGCTGTGCATTTTCTTTATCATCTAGTGATGTGAATACTACACCAATTACGATTAATAGGATTGCAATCGTTCCCAGAACAATCGTTGTAGTAGTAGTCCACTCACGAAAAGCGATAACCCCAAAGATAGAAGTTGCAACAAGTTGCATACCAGTAGAAATAGTTACAGTAGTTGAAACACCTAGTTTTTCAACTGTTTTTAATTGGTTTACTTGTCCTAAAGCCCAGAATAAACCTGAAATAAAGCCAACAATCAAGACTGTCATTGTTAAAGTTGGTTGAGTAAATACATACATAGTTGTTGCGAAGAATAGAGCACCGATTGTCATACCTACCGTTTGGCTATATGCACCACCGCCCATTTTTACGCTTACTAATAAGATGTTTCCCCATGCGATTGCAGGAAGAAGCGCTAATAAAATGTCCATTACAAGACTCCCTTCGGTTTTCTATACCAATATAATTACATATCGTTCTAACGATCGGTAATGCCCCACTAATAGAGTAGAAGATTACCGATCGCTAAAACAGGATGAAGAATTTACGATATAAATGCGTTTTCATTTCTTCATTTTTTGAAACACTTTCATATAATAACAGGAAATTACCTATTTTAGAAAGTGAATTCAAATAAAATGTATATTTAAATAAGGGGAAAAATTCAGTTATTAATCAGATCATTTTATTTTCCGGGAAATAAAAAGCAACTTTTGTCGAAAGTTGCTTTAAGAAGTAGTAATTCTTCTATTAATGAGTTGAATGCATAGTAAGAATAGAAGGGACATACTAATCGTTATGATTACAAGTGTCCAAGCTAGTTGCATATTACTCGCATCAATAGCCATATAAATCGCCGTTGGAATTGTCTGAGTTTTGCCAGGTATATTTCCTGCAAACATTAAAGTTGCACCAAATTCACCGAGTGCGCGAACAAAGCTTAAAATCATACCGCTAAGTAGTGCGGGGAATGCAAGCGGGAGTGTAACATGTAGAAAAACTTGATATTCACTTGCACCAAGATCGCGCGCGCCATCTTCAATTTGTACATTTGCGATAGAAAATCCTGTTTTTGCTGATTGGTACATGAGCGGAAATGCAACGACTGTAGAAGCAATGATAGCAGCAGTAGATGTAAACATAATGGACTGCTGAAATAATGATTCAATCCACTTTCCAATGGGACTGTTATTTCCAAAAATGATAATTAGAAAAAAGCCGATAACAGTTGGTGGAAGCACCATTGGTAATAAGAAAATAGTTTCTAGTAGTACTTTATATCGCCACGAGGAGCGCGCTAATGCTCGTCCAATAATCGTTCCTAAGATCGTAACGATTATTGTGGCGCACGCAGCTACTCGCAAGGATAGAAAGACAGGTGACAAAATTGCATCAAAGCTCATAGCGATTATGGCAGGATTGTAAATCCATATTTCTTAAAGATAGATTGTGCATCTTTTGATTGTAAATACTCATAGAATGAAGTCGCCTCTTTCTTATGCTTAGATTCCTTTATAACACCTAAAGGATAGTGGATTGGCTCATGAGAATTAGCTGCTACCGCTTCTACAATTTTTACCTTGTCTGAAACGAGAGCGTCTGTTTTATATACAATACCAGCATCAACATTACCTGTTTCTACATATGTTAACACTTGGCGAACATCTTTTGTAAATACGATTTTATTTTGAACGTCATTCCAAAGATTTTCATATGTGAGAGAAGCTTTTGCATATTTTCCTGCAGGTACAGATTCGGGTGTACCAAGTGCGATTTTCTTGATTTTCTCATCCTTTAAATCTTGAAATTTTGTAAGAGCACTATCTTTTGGAACGACTAGAACTAGTTCATTTCCAAGAAGGTTTTTCCCTTCTTTTTCATTAATAAATCCTTTTTTAACAAGAGTTTGGAATTTATCCTCTGCTGCAGAGAAGAATAAATCAGCAGGTGCACCTTGCTCAATTTGTTGTTGAAGTGCACCAGAAGCACCGAAGTTAAAAGAAAGTTGAATAGTTGGTTCTTTCTCTTTATATTGCTTTTCAATTTCTTTTAATGCATCTTGTAAACTTGCGGCCGCTGATATAGTCAGCTCCACTGATTCTCCCTCTTTAGCAGCTGACTTTTCTTCACTTGAACAAGCTACACTGAATATAAGAAGAAAAGAAAGTATAAGTACCCCAATGGATCGTAAAGTAAATTTGTTCATAAAAAATCTCCCTTCGTTTACTAAGTTAATTATAACTAAATATAACTAAATATAACTAGTTATAATTGAATGTAATTTGAACGATATAGTTGTTTTTAAAAACTAGGAGAAATATTCTTTTCTTTGTTACAATGAAGGAAGAAAGTGAGGAATCGTCTATGGATCATCATTCCTACACAACGGAAGAAGTAGCAAAGCAATTAAAAGTATCAAAATTAACTGTATACGACCTAATTAAAAAAGGAGAACTTCCTTCTTATAGGGTTGGTAGACAAATGCGCATTGATGCAGCTGATTTAGAACAATATATAAAGCAAATGAAAACAGGGAAGGTACAATTTACTCCTGTAAAGAAGGACGAAATTAGTAGTTCGAATACACGCATCATTAGTGGTCAAGAACTAACGTTAGATATGTTGGCAAAGCATATAGAAAATCGATTGCCAAATTCTAATATATTGAGAGCGTATCAAGGTAGTTTAACGAGTTTAGTGAAGATGTACCAGGGAGAAGGAAGCGTCGTTAGTTTACACTTATTTGATGGTGAAACGGGTACATATAATGTTCCTTACGTAAAACGTATTTTAGTTGGACAACCATATATTATGATGAATTTATTAGCAAGAAATGTTGGGTTTTATGTGCAAAAAGGAAACCCACAAAATATAAAAACATGGGCTGATTTAGCTCAGTCATCTATACGATTTGTAAATCGAGAAAAAGGTTCTGGTATTAGGGTGTTAGTGGATGAGCAATTGCGAATTCAAAAATTAAGTAAAGAAGATATTAACGGGTATGAATGGGAAGAATCGAATCACCTTGGCGTTGCCTCGCAAGTCGCGAATGGAAAAGCTGATGTTGGGGTAGGATCAGAAAAGTTTTCCCAAATTGTGAACGTAGACTTTATTCCAATAATGAAAGAACAGTATGATTTAGTACTTCTGAAGAATAAAGAAAATGAGGAACTTATTGAGGTTATAAAAGAGGTTTTGCAATCTGAAGAGTTTCACAATGAATTAAAAGCAATTGGTGGATATGATATAAGCAAAACCGGCCAAATTATATATGAAACAAACTAAAAGGCTGCTTGTCTATAAGACGAGCAGCCTTTTCTATATATAAAGGGGTTGGGGGAAACAAAGTGTTAAATAAGACTTTGAGCAAGTGCATAAATGAATGCAGTAAGAAGAGTCGCTCCACTTGCAAGTCCGATAAAGTCTGATTTTTTGAAGGTAATGTTGTTCATCATAATCTCTCCTTATTTGTTTAATGTAGTTGCAACTGCTTTAGCATCGACAAGTGCGGATAGCACCATGCCCATTGTATTGAAAAATTTGTTTGATTTCATTTTGTTCATCATGCGTATCCGCTCCTTTTCGAATTGTTGTTGCCCTGCTTTCTGTCTTAATTATATGAAATATGGCCGCCTGCAACTATCGAATTAGCTTACGGGAGGATTACACTTTTGTAAGAAAAAAAGACATTCATGTAAGAATGTCTTTTAAAGCATATTGATATGATGGTGCTCTTTAATTGTTTTTAAAAAGCTGCGCATCGAATTGGTCATGTAACTATCTTTACGGCGTATGAAAACAGTTGAAATACTGCCGTATTTCTCCGGAATTGGATGGCAGTGGACTTTACCTGCTGTAGAAAGGTGCTGCACCGCAGACTGGGGGACGAGTGTAATCCCAAGACCGAGCGCTACGCTATTTAATATAGTTTCTAATATGTTAAATTCCATAATTCTTTTTGGTAGCAAACCTTCATCTTTAAGCCATCGTTCAAGCTTGGAACGGTATCCACATCCTTGATTAAAAACGAGTAGGGGCGTCGTAGTAAATTCTTCTATATGAAAAGCTTTATTTTGTGTAACAAGCATTAATTTCTCAGTACTAACATCGTATTGTTCAATTAGTGGATGTTTAATAGGACCTGATATAAAGGCGCCATCTAATTGATGATCAAGTACTTCTCTAATAAGTTCTTCCGTTAGACCGGCTTGTAATGATAAATCGACATTTGGATAGCTTTTATAGTAAGAAGACAAGATGGTAGGTAATGTACTGACTGTTTCGACTGTACCAATTTTTAATATGCCAGATGGTGTTTCACTATCTAAAAACACTTGTTTTAGCTCTTCAACATCTTGCAAAATTTTATGAACGTAAACGAGCATTTTTCTTCCTTCAGCTGTTAAAGTCATGCCTCGCTTATGACGGTAAAAGAGAGGTGTTTTCAGCTCGTTTTCTAATTGTTTAATACGTGCGGTTACATTTGATTGTACATAATTTAATTCCTTTGCTGCGCCGCTTACACTACCGCGGTCGGCAACGCTCTGGAAGATTTGTAAGTCTCGTAATTCCATTTTATGCTCCTCCTTGATGTTAACTATCATTATAAATGATAGTTAACATCATTTTGAATCATTTTACGTGATATATTTTTTCTTTTACAATTCTCTTTGTGCAAATAGAAAGAAGCGGGGGATTGTGGTGAGAAAAGGTCAAATGATAATAGGTGCTTTGGCATGTTTAATTGCAAGTATGTCATGGGGAGCGATGTTTCCGGTTGCTGATCATGCGTTAGAATACATAGATCCGTTTTATTTTTCGCTTATTCGCTATGGAGCGGTGGCGATCGTATTGATTGTATTATTGCTAATGAAAGAAGGAAAGAAAGCATTTCGCTTAGAAGGAAGAGGAAAGTTACTCGTCTTTTTTGGAACAATGGCGTTTACCGTATATAATGTATTAATTTTTCTAGGACAAATGTTAATGGGAAAATCAGGTGTAATGGTAGCTTCTATTATGGAGGCACTGATGCCGATGATTTCAATTTGTATTTTATGGGGATATAAAAATATAAAGCCGAAGAAGTATATGATAACGAGCATGATTATCGCGTTTGTAGGGGCTATATTTGTTATTACGAAAGGTGATATGAGTTTCTTTTTAACATTGAAAGATAACATGTTTTCGCTAGCATTTATATTTGTTGGTGTTGTAGGATGGGTGATTTATACGATGGGTGGTCAAACGTGTAGCGATTGGTCAACATTACGCTATTCTACTTTGACATGTGTATTGGGTACAACTGTCACAGGGATTATAACTGTGGTCATTACAGTGCTTGGATATGTATCTGTTCCAAGTATGGAAACGATTTCTATTGTGAAGTATGATTTGTTATTTATGATGACATTACCAGGTATCGTAGCACTACTTGCTTGGAACTACGGTGTGAAAATCTTATCATCAATTAATGGTATTTTATTTATTAACTTTGTGCCAATTACTACGTTAGTTATTATGATGATACAAGGGTATAAAATAACGACATTTGATATTGTAGGAACATTATTTGTTATTGCAGCGCTTATTCGTAATAATGTTTGTCAGAGAAAAGAAGAAAATATAAATAAACAAATTTTGCAAGAAAAGCAATTGCGTCAAGCTGTTTAATAGGCAACTGGAGGATTTTATATGTTAGAAAGTTTATTGTTTTTCTTTGCTGCTGGAGTTGCCTGCGAGCTTGCAGCAATTAATCGAAACGGTCGTAAAAATATAAAACAACAAGCTGAACTGATACAGCTTTTAAAAGACTTGAAGGAAAGAAAAAATTAAAAAGACGACCGGACATAGACGGTCGTCTTTTCTATTATTATTTATATAAAGGGGAAAGGGGACACTAAGTTATATAAGCGTAGCAGCGTAAATGAAAGCAGTAAGAAGAATCGAGCCGCTAGCTAGTCCTAAAAAATCTAATTTATTAAAAGTCATGTTATTCATTATAAATTCTCCTTACTTGTTTAATGTAGAAGCAACAGCTTTTGCATCGATAAGAGCGGAGAATACCATGCACATTGTATTTAAGAAATTGTTCTTTTTCATTTTGTTCATCATATAGATCCGCTCCTTTTCAAATGGTTGTTGTTACTTTCTGACTTAATTGTATAAGATAGTGGAGGGAGCCACTATCGAATTAGCTTACAAGAAAATTACACTTTTGTAAGAATTGAAATTTAACAATAAATACTTATTTTTATTACCAACTCCTAAAACTTAGTGTTATAATCGTTGTAAGAAAATGATTATACTTCGGATATTCAGAAAGGAACGAAACAAATGTATAAACCAATTACATTTTCGTTGAAATATATATTTAAAATGGCTGGGAAGGTAGAAGTACAAGGGAGAGAGAAATTACCGGAAGATGGCCCTTACGTTGTTGCGTGTACACATACAAGTTTTATGGATGTTTTAATGTTAGCGGCAGGAATGTACCCAACCCAAATTCATTACATGGCAAAAAAAGAATTGTTTGAAGGGAAATTTAAAAATTGGTTTTTTAAAAATGTAAATGCATTCCCTGTAGACCGTGCGAATCCAGGGCCAAGCACATTAAAAATTCCATCACGTTTATTAAAAGAAGGAAAAGTAGTAGGGATTTTCCCGAGTGGGACGAGGTCATCAGAAGACGTTTCACTAAAAGCTGGGGCTGTTACGATTGCAATGCGTTCTAACGTTCCGTTAATACCGGCAGCTTATGTTGGTCCATCAAGTATAAAAGAATTGATAAAAGGAAAAAAAGCGCGATTAGTTTTTGGAGACCCAATTCAAATCGATGCTGAAGAACAAATAGATCGAAAAACGGCTATGAAAATGATGACAGATGAATTAAATGCAAAGTTTGAAGAACTAAAAGAAGTTTTGCAGCCAAATCAAAAATAAGAAAAGACGATCGTGCATAGACGGTCGTCTTTTCTATTATTATTTATATAAAGGGGAAAGGGGACACGAAGTTATAGTGTAGCAGCGTAAATGAGAGCAGTAAGAAGAACCGTGCCGTTAGCTAGTCCTAAAAAATCTAATTTATTAAAAGTGATGTTGTTCATAATGCATTCTCCTTACTTGTTTAATGTAGAAGCAGCAGCTTTTGCATCGATAAGAGCGGAAAATACCAAGCTCATTGTATTTAAGAAATTGTTCGTTTTCATTTTGTTCATCATATAGATCCGCTCCTTTTCAAATGGTTGTTGCCCTGTTTCTGACTTAATTATATGAAATGTTGCGGAGAGTCACTATCGAATTAGCTTACAGGAAAATTACACTTTTGTAAGAAAAACGAATGAAAGTGTCATGATGAGAAGATTTGACATATGTTCATGTGATTCATTAAGTTAAAAGTAGAGGTGAGTGTATGGCTAATATTAAAGATATTGCAAAGATGGCTGGGGTTTCAGTTACGACTGTTTCGAGGGTGTTAAATGATCATCCATATGTAAGTGAAGAAAAAAGGAAAGTTGTTTTAGAAATAGTTGAGAAATTGAATTACTCGCAAAATGCAAATGCTGTTCATTTATCAAAAGGGAAGACGAATATTGTTGGCGTGATTTTACCTTATATTAATCATCCGTCTTTTGATGCGATGGTGGGTGGAATGATGGAAGTTGCGTTAGCTCACAACTATCGAGTGCTTCTTTGTCAAACGAACTACAATAAAAAAGAAGAAATGAAAAGTTTACATATGTTGAAAACAAAGCAACTAGACGGTCTTATCATTTGTTCTCGTGCCAATGAGTGGGAAACTATAGAGCCTTATGCAGCGTATGGGGCGGTTATTGCTTGTGAGGATAATGATATTGAAAGCATATCGAGTGTATATACAGATCATTTTAATGCCTTTCAATTAGGGATGAGTTACCTTATTGAAAAAGGTTATAAGAAGATTGGATATTGTACGGGAAGAAAGTTAGGGCCAAGTAGTAAGAAACGTTTTGATGCTTATAAACAACAGCTACAATTAATAGATGAAGAAGTGATGGAAGATCGGATTTTCACAGAATGCTTTACGTTAGAAGATGGTGTAAGAGTTGCACATCAATTCAAGGAGATGGAGAATCCTCCTGAAGCATTAATAGTGGCAGGAGATGAAGTTGCTATTGGGATTATGACAGAAGTTGAAAAATTAGGTATTGAAGTTCCTGAGGATTTAGCGATTATTGGTTTTGATAATCAACCGATTTCTCAAGTTTTACAACTGACAACCATTGACCAAAATTTAAAGGGAATAGGTAAGACTGCTTTTGAAATGTTTTATAGGCAAGTAAGTGATGAGAGTTCTAAACAAGAAAAGATGGAAATTCCGTATAAACTTGTGGAACGCTCTACGGTTTAGTGTTAATCCGTTATGTGTATAATCACATAACGGATTATTTTTTGAAATGTCTTTGACAGGAAACGCGTTTCATAATTTATAAAAGAGTTACACCGGTCTGTAATAATCCATGGATTCTTTTCAAGTGTTAAAACAATGAATAGAATTTGGAGGGATATGCATGAATGAACTTTTATTAAGTATGAAAAAATATGTAGAGGATGACGAAAAGATTTTAGCGTTTGTCGTAGGGATATTTGAAAAGGATGACTTTACTTTATGTTATCAACATGGGATTTTTGTTGCCACTACTAGACGTCTTCTGTTTTACGGGAAATTTTCGTACTATCCTGCGATATTTGAAGAGTATTCATATTTGCATATAGATGACATAGATTTCCGTCCATATTTCGAATGTACTTGTAATCGTGAAACCATTAGAGCTAAGTATATTCAGAGTGGGAATGTGGAGCGCTTTGTCCGTACAGTTAGAGCGAATATGAATAATTAATCACCCCTTTGTTTAAACATAATATCTTGGTCTTTGTGAGGAAAAATGCGGAATAAAAACAACTTCTAAACCTCTAGGAGATAGTGATACAATGTCAAATGGGGGGAGGTATGAACTATGGTTAATCAACGTATAAAGGAAATAACACTAATTACAATTGGTTCATTATTATTCGCAATTGGTATTAATTACTTTGCAATTCCAAACCGTTTATCAGAGGGTGGAATTATTGGTTTAACGGTTGTTACGTACTATTTATTTGATTGGTCACCAGGAATTGTGAATTTTGGTTTGAATGCAATTTTATTAGCTGTAGGTTATAAATTTTTTGATAAGAAAACGATGGTTTACACAATTATAGGTATTGTGGAAACCTCTTTGTTTTTATATGTTACAGAACATATCGAATATCAAGTAAATAGTGATACGTTACTAGCAGCTTTATTTGCTGGTGTATTTGTAGGTATCGGATTAGGCTGTATGTTCAAAGCTGGAGGTACATCAGGAGGATCGGCAATTTTAGCTCGACTAGCAAATCAATATTTAGGTTGGAGCGTTGGTAAAGGCGTACTTATTATTGATATCGTTGTAATTGCGGGTTCTGTATTTATAATAGGACAAGAAAAGGCAATGTATACACTTGTAGCTGTATTTGTCGGAGCGAAAGTAATTGATTTCATCGTGGAAGGTATGGATACAAAAACAGCTGTTACAATCATTTCAAATCAACCGGATTTAATACGTGAAACTATTACAAAAAACATGACACGCGGTGTCACTGTATTAGAAGGACGCGGCGGATATACTGGTAAAAATAAAGAAGTTTTATATATCGTTATTAATAAACAAGAGCTTGTTAAGTTAAAGCAAGTTATTAGTAGAGTTGATGAAGATGCCTTCGTTGTCATTCACGATGTGCGTGATGTACTTGGCGGTGGCTTTAAAGCAAGCTAAAAGGTGAACGAGAAAATTCGTTCATCTTTTTTTATTCCGCATTAACGGGCAGTAGAACTCCCACCTCAAAATTCATCTGGAGCAAAGAAGTTAGGTGGGAGATCAACTGCCCGTAAACGCCCGATTGGTGAGGGCTGATTAAAGTTTCACTTTATTCTTACAAAAATGTAAGGGTAATGTAATGGGATTGAATGGTAGATTAAATTCCTGCTCTTTAGAATGGATGTATAGGTATCCTGCAGAGGAGGAAGATCAGTATTATGAAGAAAAAAATAATTACTACTGTAATAGCTATGGTAGTGATAGTAGTAGTATTACTACCTACGAAACTTGGACCAGTTATTGATAAATATAATCCGCTTTATACGACGAAAGAATACTATACAATTGTGGATGCGATTGGTCAGCATGTCGGTGATGAATGGTATGAATATGAATTTATTGCATTTGATGAACGTGGAAGAGAACAAAAAATAAAGAAGACTGTTAAGCATATGTTAAAGAGAGATGAAGCATTAAAGGTGTACGCAAAAGGACGCTACGGCGAGGCAATTGAAGAAATTGAAGCTGTAAATATTCCTATTAATGCGAAGAGTAAACTTTTAACGATGAGATAGCGAATTATACCCCCGCCTATTTTTTGTCGAAAATAAAAATACTAGGTAGGGGTATTTTAGGTTCGTGAAAAAGCCTTAGTCCATATGGACTAAGGCTTTTCTTATTATATAAAGGGGAAGGGGGTACATTGTAGTAGCATGAGTGAAAGGTATAAGAAGAGTCGGCTACTAGCAATGTAATTTGGTTATGTGAGTGTTCTTCTTATTTGGCTTACTTTCTAACTTTATTGTACGAAATATAGGTAAGGGAAACTATCGAATTACATTACACATAGCTTACAAACATGTAAGCCTTCTGTAATGTAATTCGATGGTTAAAATATAGTAAATTTCATATAGTGTAACTAGAAAGTCTCACTGTATCACTTTCTGTTTGTAATGTTAATGAAGAATGAAAAACCAACTAATTTTTAATAGCCCTCATCTCTATTTAGATGAGGCTCTTTTTCAAACCTTACAACATTGTAAGGTTTACGTAAGTTAATTCGATAGTAATTTTGTCATATTTTTTGCATAATAGATACAAATAGATAAAAAATAATTAGGGATATATTAAGAAGGGAGAAAACGGGGATGCGTAAAGAAGAAGTAGTGAAGTTTCCAATTAAAGATTTTTGTAGCTACTTTACTGTTGCCATAGTATGTATTGGATTATTTGATATAATAACAAATTTAATTGTTAACTAATATAGATGATAAAACAAGAAGGGAGACCCTTTCTTGTTTTTTTTATGGGGGCATAAAGATGAAATGGATTGATAGCCATATACATGTTGATCAATATCAGGATGAAGAGAAAAGTAGATTAATTACAGATGTGGAAAGCAGTAAAGAGATACAAGGGCTTATTGCAGTATCTATGAATTATCAATCATGTCTAGAAACTTTATCTTTAGCAAAGCGATATCCTTTTGTACATCCAGCAATAGGTTTTCATCCGGAGCAGCCCATTTATAAAGAGGAATGTGAGCAAATTTATAAATTAATTGAAGATCATGTAGAGGAAATCGTTGCGATTGGTGAAGTGGGCTTGCCATATTATTTAAGGAAAGAAGATGAAAATATTGCTATTGATCCATACATAGCGGTGTTAAAAAAGTTTGTGGAACTAGCTAGTAAATACGATTTGCCAATTATATTGCATGCGGTTTATGAAGATACTGACACTGTATGTGGTTTACTTGAAGAATATAAAGTTTCGCGTGCACACTTTCATTGGTTTAAAGGAAGTGAAGAGACAATGAAACGGATGATGAGGAACGGTTATTATATTTCTATCACACCGGATGTTTTACATAAGGAGAAAATTAGAAAAATAGTTTCGTATTATCCGCTTGAATATATGATGGTAGAAACAGATGGGCCGTGGGAATTTCAGAAGGATACGATGACACATCCTTATATGATAAAAGATGTATTACAAGAAATTAGTATAATAAAAAAAATATCAGTAGAGAAAGTTACTGAGCAAATATATGCGAATACGGTGCGATTTTATAAAGTTAGTGAGTCATAAAAAAACACCAAGCATCTCGCTTGGTGTTTTTTTATGACTCTAATTTTTTCGCACGTCTTAATAATAAAAGAAAGACAATTATAATGAACCCAATTATAAGGAAGAACCCATATTGTTTTATATAATCAATTATGTCATTCGCACTTGTTGGTTTTTCAACGTGAATGCCTTCTTTATTAGTAGTAATATGAATATCTTTCATTTTTACTTCATTCATGTCTTTTTGTAAATCAATCCACTCTATGTTTGGAATACTTTCTAGTTCTTTTAATACTTCTTTTAATGGTTCAACGCCCAAGTAAGGATGATAAAATGCACCGATAATTCCATTAGATAGTTTAGTGATAGATAAAGCACGTTCTTTCATTTTTGCTATAGCTTGTGGCTTCCCTTCTTCAATAAAGCCAACAGTTTCAGGAATTAATTTCATCCCATGTAAAAATGACGGTGTACTTATATAAGCCGGTGAGTGCATTGATTTCCAAGTTGTATCGTTTAGTTGTATTTGTCCTACATAAGTTGAAAAATATTGTGATAGTATTTCATATCCTTTTTGAGACATTGTATAGTGCGGAGCTTCAAAGGCAACTGGATATAATTTAGCTTCTACAAGCTCTGTAATCCCTTTTTCAATATGATCTTTAATATATTTTTCTTCGAAGGCTTGCCCGTTTTTTACGTATTTATTATAGTCTTCTGTAGACTGAAAATCTTTTTTTGTTTTTGATTTTTCATGGTTTGGTTGGCGAATTGGTTGATCTGTTTTTACATCCCAAAATTCAAAACCTTCGCCAGTTTCACTATCATAAAACTGATGTGTGTAACCATGCATAACGATAGAGCCACCATTATCTTGCATAAAGTGTAAAACATCGATTAATTCAGAGTTATCCTTTAAATGTACTGTTTTTCCTGTGTCTGGATCTTTGTAAACAGGGATAACGGTAATCATATAAGGGAGCTTTTTCTCTTTTAGTAATTCAGCGATTTCTTTTAATTGCTTTACATCTACAGCTGGATGAACGTCTTCAAGACGTAAATAAGCTGAAGTTTTATTTGTTTCAGGTTTTTGTCCGAAATAAGAAAATAACATTTCACCGACGTAATGAGACATCCAATCGAAAAGGTTTGGAGTTGCAACATAATATGATGTTCCTTGCTGAATGATTAACGGATGAGTTCCATCAGCACTCAAGGCGTAAGCAAGAGTTGTTCCTGTTGTTTCAATTTTCTTCATTAAGCGTTCTTCATGTAATTCATTTTTTAACTGGTTAGTCGGATATTCTATAGTGTGAATTCGTATATCGGTTTCTTTCGAGGTAATGAAAGAAAAACGGTTAGATAATTGTTCAACATTTTGTCCTAAAACTAATATGGGACCTGAGAAGTTTTCTAGAAATTGTTTTGCTGCAATAGAAAAATCTTCTTTTTTCTCTCCGATATAAACGATATGTGTATAAGAAGATGAGTTAGTAATTTCATTTATCTCTTTTAAACTTTTCACTGTTATATCTTTTGTAAAGTGCCCTAACTGAGTATTAAGGATTTGTACATTGTTTGTAACTGTATTATTTTCTGTACTATATAAAATAAGTACCTTTGGTTTTGATGATGTTTGTGCGGATGTGTGTACAGGTATGAGTAGTAAAATACTGAACAAGAGTATTAGGCATTTTTTCATTTTGTGTGCTCCTATTCTATATGTAGAATTCAATTTACAATTATATACAAGAAATAAGTTATAGTCCATGTAAGTTACATTTTTGCACGTATTTACCATATGTTTTTTCGCGAAATCGGTCTAAAGCATGATGATAATATGTATAGTACTTTGCTATGATTGAAAGGTAAGAGAATGATAGAGTGTTGGTAATTGTAAAAGAAAGGCTGAAAGGGGACAAATTTCAGCGGAGAAAGAGGTAGAGGTAGTGAAGAAATTCTTTGTAGGATTTTTAGTTGTTCTTGGAGTGTATTTATATTTCCAAGGAAAGTCTGAAGGAATGGGTAAGCTAATGAATGAGACAAGCTATGTTGATTCAGAAGAAGCAAAACAGATGAAACAAATCATTATAGAGGAAGCAAAGAAAGTAAACCTTCCGGAATGGATACCTCTTACAATTGCCGAACATGAAAGTAGGTTAAATCCAAGAAGTGTTGGAGATAACGGAACTTCATTCGGATTGTTTCAATTACACCGCGGTGGTGGGCTTGCGCCAGATCATTTAACTGATGAAGAGCTGAAAGATCCACGTACAAATGCGCAAATTGCAATGCCGCATTTAATGAAAGGTTATAAGCGCGGGGTGCAAAAAGGTTTGACTGATTTTGCATTACTGAAATATATAGCGAATACATCTGGATGGCCAGGGAATTTAGGACCAGAGTGGACGGATAACAATATGAAGTATAACATCGGATTAGAGGATGTATACTATCGAAATAAAGGTGTAATCAAAGAGTAGGTTTTCTATACCTACTCTGTTTTTTTATGAATAATTTCATCCTTTTCTTTCATGAAATACTGCGCTAGTTGTATTTTCACATCTTCTAGTTTTGTAGAAACTTGAGGTATTTTATATCCTACATACAACGGTGAAACGACAAACCTAGGAACAACTTTACAAATGATTTTCCTGTTTAAGTGATAGAAGAATAAGTTATAACTACTACATCCTTTATGGAAATCTGTCAGTATGTAACGTACAGTTTGCTGAATATAATTGGCCATTTCATCTATAAATGCAATATCTTCAATGATGATATTAAATTCAGTAAAGCCGATAATAGGACGCTCTGAAATGTTGAGTTCAATGCGTTCATTTTTTTGAACAATTACCCCTTGGAAATTTGCTTCCTCAATATTTTCAAGATAGTCTACATGTTTCATTCCGATAATTTGCATATGTGCATGATGCAAACTTCCGCCTGAAAATGGACCATGATTTTTGTATAAAATCACAGAAGTGAATTCTTCATTTTCCTGTAAGTTTAACCAATGGAGAATAGAGAAGCGAATTAGTTTTCTCATATGTTCTTCTGTATATGTTGCGATATGGTCTTCGCAATTATCTGTTTCGATTAGCACGGTTTGAAAGGTATCCTTTAATGTAGGGAATTTATTTTTTAACCAAATAATAGAGCCCTCAGTTGCTAAAATATCCGTTAAATTTTCTCTGTCACAAAAAGGACATGCAGTGTTTCTGTTCCGAATACTTTCTGGTTTTTGTTTACCGATATCGTTTAAAAAATATAGTTGTTGTGTATCCATTTGTATATATGCCCCTTTAAAATATATGTAAAAATCCCGCTTAATATATTCGGGAAAAGGAGAAGGAAATCCTTTAAAGGGAATAGGGAAAAATAAAAGACAAGATATCCTCATTGCAATAGGGTACCTTGTCTTTTATTTTTTCTTTAATAGTGTGTATGGATAATATAGAGCATTTTCATTTTGTTTCTTTTTTCTATTTTTTATTGTGTATAAGGCAATTGCTGTACTTGCGATTACAATAATGGCTTTCTTCATATTCATATACCCCTTTTTATTGTTGGTTTAATTCTTGGCTAACTGCTTTCGCATCAACTAAAGCATGTAAGATCATTTTTACCATGTTCATCATAGTTCTTTCCTCCCTTTTATAGTTCGTTTAGTTCTTTTACAACTGCTTGTCCGTTCACTAATACCTCAAAGATTGCTTTTACGATTTCTTTCATCATGATTGTTTCCTCCTTGTTTTTGTCTCTCTTGTTTACATCTTTATTGTATAGGGAGGTATCTTTTCGTACTATCGCTTTCCATTACGTGAACATAACAGTTTTGTAAGATTTGATGTCACTTATTGAAATGTTTAGTCTATCTTCATTATTTTCAGAAAAATGACTATTCAAACATAAATCGGGGAAGTATAATAAAGAAGTAAGTATTAAATTCCGTACGAAAGGAGTGAATGAGATGAAATGTTCTTTAGCTACGCGCGCAAAATTTTTAGATTATATCTATATTTGTCGTGCGATTTTTCATGATGTAGTTGTTAACGGGATACGTATGCCCTTTTTTAACAATTGCATAGTAGCTATTGAACGATAGAAGTCTCTTCACCCATTTTTGATAAACGTGTGAAAAGGGAGCTATTTGGCTTCCTTTTTCTATGACAAAAACCATGGGGAATGTTTCTTTCCCATGGTTTTTTATATTGAAAGGAGTACGGAAAATGACAATTTGTAGTGTAAATAATGTAAAGAAATCTTTTGGTGGAAACATCATATTTGAAAATATATCGCTTGAAATAAAGAATGGAGAACGTATTGGATTAGTTGGTCGTAACGGTAGTGGGAAGACAACTATCTTTCAGCTTTTAACAGGAATTGAGGGTTTGGATGCGGGAGCTATCCATGTGAAGAAAGGTACGCGCATTGGTCATGTAGCACAAATTCCAAAATTTAATAATGAAATGAATGTATATGATGTATTAAGCTCCGCTTTTAAAAAGGAAAAAGAGTTGGAGATAGAAATGCATGCTTTAGAAAAAAATATGGCGGAAGAACAGGAATCATCTGCTTTACAAAAATTGATGGAGAGATACGGAGTAATTCAAGAAAGGTACGCGTTTCTCGGTGGTTATGAAATAGAAGCGAATATTATGAAGGTAGCAAATGGTCTACAGGTGACGGAACTATTTCCAAGATCATTTATGGAGTTAAGTGGTGGAGAACAAACAAAAGTAAGCCTTGCGTATATGCTATTGCAGAAACCAGATCTACTTTTGTTAGATGAACCAACAAATCATTTGGACTTATTTGCAGCCGAGTGGTTAGAGCAATTTCTAAAAGAATATACAGGAACAGTTATGGTCATTTCGCACGATCGCTATTTCCTTGATGAAGTTGTAACGAAAATTTTTGATTTAGAAGATGGAGAAATTCACGTATATCATACGAACTATTCACAGTTTGTTGAGGAAAAGGAAGAAAGGCTGCTTCAAGAATTTCAAGCGTATCAAGAACAGCAAAAGAAAATAAAAAAAATGAAAGAAGCAATTAAGCGTCTACGTGAATGGGCAAATCAAGCGAATCCGCCGAATGAAGGATTGCATAAGAGAGCGAGAAATATGGAACGTGCATTAGAGCGCATAGAGAAACTAAAGAGACCCATTTTGGATAGAAAACAGATGGGACTTCAGTTTGAAGGGCAAGAGAGAAGCGGGAAAGATGTTGTTGTAATGAAAGAAGTGAGTAAAGGATTTGCTGAAAGATCTTTATTCGAGAAAGTAAATTTGCATATTCGTTTTCAGGAGCGCGCAGCTATCGTTGGACGTAATGGTACAGGAAAGACTACGTTATTAAAACTATTACTAAAAGAAATGCAGCAAGATGCTGGAGAAATTCGGATTGGTAGTAGTGTGAAAATCGGTTATTTATCGCAACATGCGTACGGGAATATGAAGAACAATGTATTGGAAGCTTTCAGAGATTGCGTGGCTGTAACAGAGGGAGAAGCAAGACATATATTAGCTCGTTTCTTATTTTATGGTCCAGCTGTTTTTAAGAAAGTAACACAACTTAGCGGTGGAGAAAAAATGAGGTTAAGGCTCGCGCAACTTATGTATCAAGATGTTAACTTTCTTATTTTAGATGAACCGACGAATCATCTTGATATTGAATCAAGGGAGGTTTTAGAGGAGGCCCTTGAACAATATAATGGGACGATTTTAGCTGTTTCACATGATCGTTATTTCTTAAATAAATTGTTTGAAAAGACATATTGGATTGATGAGCACAAATTATTTGAGTTTGCAGGGAACTATGCATGGGCTCGTCAAAAGTGGGAAGAAAGAATTGAGAAACAAGTAGTAAAACAGAAGCAGCAACAGCAAGGGAATAAAGCGTTAGAAGTAATGCCTATAAAAAAGAAGAAGTCTAGGGATTTAGAGGCAGTTGAAAATGAGTTAATGCATATAGAAGAAGATATATATGCACTCGAATGTAAAATGGAAAATGTGGTTGATGTTGAAATGCTTGAACAATTATATGAAGAAAAAACGAAAAAAGAGTTTTTACGAGCGGAGTTATATAATGAGTTAGAGAATATTGTGGAGTAAAGAAAATAGAATGAAAAAGAGCAAGTTGTTTCCTCATATTTTGGGGGAGGGCTTGCTCTTTTTAGTATAATGAAAGCGGAAAAATTGGTATAATTTTCTTGCTGCTGTGATAATAGAATGAACTTTAGGTCACTAAAACGTGGGGAGAATTTTATGTTAGGATATGCGCGGATTGCTACAATCATCATGATTTGCTTAGTTTACGCAAATCATGTTTCACGTGAAACAGAAAATTTACAAATTTTTGTCGGTATTGCACTTTTTATTTATATTGTGAATCATATTTTGCTTGTAAAAGCAAAAGGGAGTAGGAAACTTGTTTTTTATACCTTGCTCACAAACGGTATTGTCACAGCGTTATTAGGGTTTTTATTTCCCGAGACATGTTTGTATTTAATTATATTTGGAATTGATGCGGTAGGATTATTTATTCATGATTGGCGTAAAAGGATGACTTATTTTTTTATCGCTTTTTTCTTTCTTTGTTGGTTTATAAATATACTACATACGTATCAACATACAGAGAGTCTGGAATTGGAGAGTAATGCAATTAACTTTATGTTTATCATTTTCAGTGCTTTAGCTGGAAACTTAATAAAAAAACTTACAGCTGCTCGGCAAATGGTAGATGAGCAATATGGGGAATTAGCATTATCTCATACAGCTTTAAAAGAAGCACATGAGCAATTACGTCTATATGCAAAAGAGGTAGAAGAATTGACAGCTGTTCGGGAGCGAAATGATATTGCCCGAGAAATTCATGATACTGTTGGTCATAATATGACGGCATTACTTGTTCAGTTACAACTGGCGGAGGTTTTATGGAAACAAAAATCGGACGCTACAGAAGAGGTTTTACATACATGCCATGGGTTAGCTAGAAAATCACTTCAAGAAGTGAGAGCTTCTGTGCATGCCTTAAAAGAGGAAAGTAAACTAGGGAACATAATAGAGAATATGCGTGAAATGTTACATGGATATTCTAAAGTGACGAAAGTACAAGTATCTTTTCAATTACAAGGAGATCCGGTTTTGATTCCGTTGTCACTACAGCCTACGTTGCTTCGTATTATACAAGAGTCTTTAACGAATGCAAAACGTCACAGGAAAAGCTAGTTTATGTGAAGTAAGTTTAGTTTGTTCAGTGGAACAAGTTAAGTTATGTATTTTGGATAATGGTATGGGAGTCAATGAAGTAAGCCCTGGATTTGGCTTACTTAATATGAAAGAACGTGTAGAGGAGCATGGTGGAATCATTCAATTTGAAAGTGAAATAGAAAAAGGTTTTCGCCTAAAAATCGAATTTCCACTCCGAGAAAAAACATGGGTAATAGGGGGAGCGTTATGATTCGAATTATGATTGTTGATGATCAATCACTGATTCGTGATGGATTGGCAATGATATTAAATTCACGTCCGGAACTGGAAGTGGTAGGGACGGCTAGTGATGGGGATGAAGTCGTACAAAAGGTGAAACAATTACAGCCTGAAATTCTTTTGATGGATATTCGGATGCCTCGTATGAATGGTGTTGAAGGAACTCATTTAGTTAGAGAAAAGTTTCCTTATATAAAGGTTCTTATGTTAACAACTTTTAGTGATAGTGAGCTTATTTTTGAGGCATTAGAGCAAGGAGCGAGTGGTTATTTATTGAAGGATATGGAGACAGATGCAATCGCGCAAGCAATTTTAACGGTGCATAGTGGCGGGGTTGTGCTTCCTCAGGATATAACAGCGCAAATTATAGAGGAATTAAAAAAGACGAAAGTGGCAGTAGAGTGTAACCCACCAGAACAACTAAAACAATTAACTGAGCGAGAAGTAGATGTTTTAAGAGCAATTGGACTGGGGTTAAATAATAAAGAGATTGCCGAAAAGCTATTTATTACAGAGGGAACTGTTAAGAATCACGTTTCTAATTTAATTAGTAAGCTAGAACTGAGAGATCGAACGCAAGCAGCGATATACGCAGTAAGGTATGGCGTCACGATGTACACATGACTTTTGGCATATATAAGTGTGAAAAAGCAGCGGAATTTGCTGCTTTTTTATTTTGTATTTCTATCTCAAGGGTGATGGAGAGAAGAAGAAATTTTTCTACAATGAAAGTGTAGATGAATACAAAGGGGCTGAATCAATATGTTAGTCATAGATCATATTACGAAATCATTTGGCAAGAAGGAAATCGTAAAGAATGTTTCTTTTGAAGTGAAAAAAGGTGAAACATTTGGATTGCTTGGACCAAACGGAGCGGGGAAATCAACGACGATATCAATGATTTGCGGGTTAATTCCATACGATAGTGGTGATATAAAAGTTGGTGGGAAATCTGTAAAAGAGTATCCATTAGAAGCGAAAAAGAAAATCGGTATTGTCCCGCAAGACATTGCGCTGTATCCGACACTTTCAGCAAAGGAAAATTTAATTTTTTGGGGAAAGATGTACGGTTTAAATGGGAAAGTTGCAAAAGAGCGAGCAGAGGAAGTGTTAGCTTACGTCGGTTTACAGGATCGGGGAAAAGATAAAATTGAAACATTTTCAGGTGGAATGAAAAGGCGTATTAATATTGGTGCAGCACTTATGCACGAACCAGAGTTATTAATTATGGATGAACCGACAGTCGGGATTGATCCGCAATCGAGAAATCATATTTTAGAGACTGTTAAAAAGTTAAATGAAAAAGGTATGACGGTCATTTATACGAGTCATTACATGGAAGAAGTTGAGTATTTATGTGAGCGAATTGCCATCGTTGATCATGGAAAGGTAATTGCACTAGGAACGAAAAGAGAGCTATGTAATCGTCTAACAGATGGGGTTATGGTGAAATTGCAATTAAATCGCTACAGTACGGAACTGTTACAAAAGTTGAAGGCACTACCTGTTGTTGAGCGGATTATTTTTGACGAAGATAGTAGCACGATTGATATTGGACTAAATGGTGGCGAGGCAATTGGCATAGTTGTTTCAGAAGTTGTTGAAAACAAAGCTCAAATTTTAAAACTGGAAGTAAAAGAACCGAATTTAGAGGCACTTTTTTTACAATTAACAGGACGTTCACTTCGTGATTAAGGGGGGTTAGTACGAGATGAGAAGTTTCATTATTGCATGGAAAGACTTAAAAATCCGTTTAATTGATCGGCGCGGATTTATGATGATGTTAATTATGCCACTTGTATTAACGGCCATTTTAGGTTCAGCATTAAGTAATGTATTTGAGAGTGGTGGACTACCGAAAACAGTAATTGGCTATTATCAAGAGGGAACGGATGAGTTTGCAGATGTCTTTCAAAAAGATGTATTGCAATCTAAAGAAATAAAAGATGATGTGAAAGTAAAGGTAGTTAACTCTCGGGAAGAGCTTGAAGATATGTTAAAGGAAAAGAAAATAGATGTAGGAATTGTCATCCCAAATAAATGGAGCGAACAAGTACAAGATGGAAAATTAAAAGAACCAAAGGTGCTTATAGACCCATCAAAAGATATACAAGCGAAAATTGCTGAGTCAATGATCCGCTCTTTTTCAGAACGTGTTCAAACAGTCGCAGTATCTACTAAAAGTGTTGTAACAGAATTAGCAAAATCTCAGCAGAGTGATGTAGCACAAGTTGCAAAAGAGGTAAGTGGAAGTCTACAGACGATAGCAACTGCAAGTGTGGATAACATCCAAAAAGGAACGATAGGTAAAAAAACAGTTGCAGCGATGCAATATTATGCAGCAGCAATGTTAGTCATGTTTTTACTATATAACATAACAGTAGGTGCAAAGTCAGTTGTAACAGAGCAACGAACTGAAACGTTGGCACGTTTGTTCAGTACACCGACGAGCTCATTTTCAATTTTATTCGGGAAGTTTTTAGGTACATTACTATTTGCCTGTATACAATTTGGAATATTTATAGTTGCTACACGCTTTATGTTTCATGTGGAATGGGGCGAAGATGTGTCTCAAATAGTAGTGTTGGGAATTTCTTATGCAATTTGTGTTTCTGGTTTATCTATGTTAATCGCCGCTTTTATTCGTGAGGAAAAAACGGCAGATTTAATGGGGGGAATCGGTATTCAAACACTAGCTATATTAGGAGGATCAATGTTACCGATTTACGTATTTCCCGATACACTTCAAGCAGTTGCGAATATTGCTCCGAATAAATGGGCACTTACGAGCTTTTTAAATATTATGTCGGGAACATCTTGGGATGTGCTATTCCCTGTCATTTTAAGTTTATGTAGTGCAGGAATTATCTCCGTTATGATTGGAACGTTACGTTTACGTACGAGATAGGAGGGGAAATGATGAAGAAAGTTTGGGCGCTTTGTTGGCTAGAATTAAAACAAATTTTAATTAAGCCACAAAGTTATATACTCATGTTTGGAATGCCTATTATTTTTACACTCATTTTCGGTGGACTTTTAGGCGGAAGTGGGAATGAGAAAGTAAATATTAGTTTAGTAGATAAAGATGGTTCTGTATTATCTGGCAAGTATTATGAGGAAATAAAGAAAAGTGATTTAATTTCTATAGAAAAGGTAACGTATAGGGAAGGGACACAGAGGATCGAAGATAAGAAAGCATCTGGTATAATCATCATTCCGAAAGATTTTCAAAAGAGTATGCTAGATGGAAAAGTAGAAAATATCCAATTTCAAGCCAGTGCTGATTTTACGGGTGGAACTTCTGTAGAGCAAGTATTAGCAAGTGCATTAAAAAAGATGGAGATAGAAGTTAGTGCAGCAAGAGATTTTGAGAAGAAAAGTAACACTTCGTGGGAAAAGATGTATGAAACAATTTATACAAAAATAGATCCTGTTTCGATTCAAAAAGAATTGATTTTACACGATGATCAAAAGTTAAATAACGTTACAGGGCGAGCGGCAGGTTTTTCAATTCTATTCGTCATGATTGTCATGTTAAGTGCGACGGGAACTATTTTGAAAGCTAGACAACTTGGTGTTTGGTCTCGTTTATTAGGGGCACCAGTTTCAAAAGTTCAAATACTAGCAGGATATATCCTTTCCTTCTTTTTAATAGGGTGGATTCAATTTGGTGTTTTAATGATATTAACGCATTCATTATTTGATGTGCAGTGGGGAAATTTATTAGGGGTTATTACACTCGTTTCAGTATTGCTATTAGCGGTTATTGGTCTAGCTTTATTATTGGCAAGTATCGTGAAAACAACAGAACAGCAGTCCGGACTAGGGAATATCGTTGTAATTTCAACGTGTATGATTAGTGGTCTTTATTGGCCAATTGAAATTGAGCCTTCATGGATGCAAGCGGTGGCAAATTTTGTTCCGCAAACGTGGGCGATGCGTGGCTTTACTGAGTTAATTGTAAGGGGAGGTACATTAGCAGATATAGGAGGATATATTGGTATACTCATTTTATTTGCAGGAGTATTTTTCGTAATTGGTTTAACAAGAATACGTTATGACTGAAAAAAGAAAGCAGAGTTACAGCTTTACGCGCTGAACTCTGCTTTCTTTTTGTGTGGTATCTTCCCTCGTTGAAATTATAATAGCGATCCCGAGCATAATAAAAAAAGCTAAAAAGAGGACGAACTTTGGGAAGAAAGGGAACAGTAATAACGCCCCGACTATTATGATTGTTAATAATACATAGTGCAGGACATATTGGAATAGGTTGTCCATATTTTCGCCCCCTTCTTGGTAGTTAATTGTTATTATTCTATGCTGGGCTATTAGGTAATAGAAGGTGTTTTTTATTTTTTGAAAGAAATCAATTAGCAAGGATTGACATAACTAGTGAAAAGGAATAATCTTGAAATTAATTCATACTATTTTTATGGGATAAATAAGGATGGTTACAGAAAGGATCTTTATGTTACTACTTAATTAGAAAACAAGAAAGTAAGGGTGAGAATTATGCGAAAGGTTTTTAAAGGGTTACTTTTTACGTTTCTTAGTACATCGGTTTTATTAGCAGGATGTGCTCAAGAAGAGACAAGTACAAATGAAGCAACAAAGATGCCGAAAGTAAAAGATGAGTTTATTAAAGCGAGTGACAAAGCAAAAAGTCCAGCAAAGGCAAAAGAAAGAAAGGATACCTTTGTAGTGGGAATGCCGAGCCCTGGCGGGATATTCCTTCCGCATTTTATGGAAAATGGGTGGGATGGTAATATAACACAAGCTATCTTTGCTCCTCTCGTTGGATTGGATAAGGAGGGGAAACCAATTCCAATTCTAGCGAAGAAATGGGATATTTCGGAGGATCAGCTTACATATACGTTTCATTTGAAAGATGGTTTAAAGTTTAGTGATGGTTCACCGTTAACAGCGGATGACGTAGCATTTACATTAACGTTATTGCATGATCCCACTTATAGTGGTGCAACGGACATAAGCCAAACAGCAATAAAGGGTGGGCAAGCATATAAAGAAGGAAAGGCTACATCTATTGAGGGGATTCAAGTCATCGATCCGAAAACAATTACGATTACAACTGAAAAGGTAAATGCCCAAACATTATCGTTAATTGGTGGAGAAGTTATATCAAAAGCTTATTACGGTAAAGAATATAAGCAAGGGAATTTAGAGTATTTAAAAGAGTTATATGGAAAACCGATGGGAGCAGGAGCTTATAAACTAGATAAATATATTCCAGGTCAAGAAGTTCGTTTTGTAGCAAATGAAAATTATTTTGAAGGTAAACCGAAGATTGAGCACTTTATTTATAAAATTACAAAAGGTGATACGAAGCTGCAACAATTTCAAGCGGGCGAAGTAGATTATGATGGCTTCACGACAAATGCGGAGACGATTGAACAATTAAAAGAGTTAGGCTTTGCTAATGTTAATGTGTATACGGGAAGTTCATACGGTTACATTAAAATGAATTATAAGAAGTCATACTTTAAAGATAAACGTGTACGCCAAGCGTTTATTTATGGATTAGAGCGTCAAAAGGTCATTGATACATATTTCCAAGGATACGCTTCACTCGTTAATGTACCAATTACACCAGTTTCGTGGGCGTATACAGAAGAAGGAATCAATAAATACGAATATAATTTAGAAAAGGCGAAGAAATTGCTCGATGAAGCTGGGTGGAAAGCTGGATCAGATGGTATTCGTGAAAAAGATGGCCAAAAATTGAAGGTAAGTTATTTTGCTTCTTCTGCAAGTAAAATCAATGATGTGATGATCCCCGTTATGAAGGAGGATTATAAAAAGATTGGGGTAGATTTCAATCCTGAATACATGGACTTTAATACGATGATTTCCAAGGTAATTAAGGGAGATTATGATTTAGCGATGGTCTCCACACCGATGATTGATGATCCGAGCGGAACAATTGAGGAGTTTGTTTCGACAAGTAAGCGTAATTATGATGGATATCATAATCCGAAAGTAGATGAATTAGCTAAGCAGGCATTAGAAACATTGGATATTGAAAAACGAAAAGAAATCTATAAAAAACTATATCAAGAGTTAAGTGAAGATCCACCTGTTATTTTCTTAAACAATAGTAAAGTCGTGTCCGCACATAATGCACGAATTCAAGGATTACAAGAAGATAATTATAATGGTATTTTGTTAAGTTTACCTAAATTGAATATTGCTCAATAATTTTTGGAGAATTCTCGAAATATTTATATAGAAATAATTGACAAAATATACTGAAAGATATAAGCTAATAACCATAAAGTCTACCGGAAAGGTCGGAATAAGATTGTTACCCCTCAAAAACAACTATTTTTTTATAACCAAAGCCGACTTTTCCGATTGGCTATAAAATGTTGCTGTGGGAGGCATACATTAGGCAAGCAGTTCATAAGGTGTAATTATTAAAAAAAGTTAGGGTGGGGACAATGAAGAAAAAGACAAAAAAATGGGCTGGTGTATTTTCGGTATTACTGAGTAGTTCGCTTGTGTTATCTGCTTGTGGGGGACAGGAGGATACGGCTTCTACAGAACCAGTAAAACAGCAAGATTTAAAAAATATAAAAGTTGAAAATATTGCTGCGACAGATAAGACGAAAGTACCAGATAAAGCGAAGAATAGAAAAGATACGTTAGTAGTTGGTATTAGTAAACCAGGCGGCGTATTTTTACCATATTTCCAACAAAATGGTTGGGATGGAAACGTCACTTCAGTTATTTTTGCATCTCTTGTATCTACAGATAAACAAGGAAAACCAACTCCAGAATTAGCTGAGAAGTGGGATATTTCCTCTGATCAGTTAACATATACATTCCATTTACGTAAAGATTTGAAATTTAGCGATGGTTCACCATTAACAGCAGATGATGTAGCGTTCACATTGACGCTTTTACATGATAAGGCATATGAGGGTGACAAAGACATTTCTCAATATGCTGTTAAAGGTGGTAAAGAATATAAAGAAGGAAAAGCAACTTCAATTGAAGGTATTCAAGTTGTTGATCCGCAGACAATTAAAATTACAACTGAAAAAGTTAATTCACAGGCACTAACAGCCTTAGGTGGAGAGGTATTATCAAAAGCTTATTATGGAAAAGATTACAAACAAAATACAAGCTTAGATTACTTAAAAGCGTTATATGAAAAACCGATAGCTGCGGGTCCATATAAATTTGAAAAGTATATCCCAGGGCAAGAAGTGCGATTTGTAGCAAATGAAAATTATTATGCGGGTAAACCAAAAATTCCAAACTTCATTTATAAAATTACTTCTGGTGATACGAAGCTTCAATTATTCCAAACAGGTGAGGTTGACTACACTGGCCTAGGTACTGGTGACGAAGTTCTTGAACAGGCTAAGGCTTTAGAATTTGCAAATATCCAAATCGAAACAGCAGCGTCATTTAGCTATATTTATATGAATAATAATAAGCCGTACTTAAAGGATAAAAAGGTTCGTCAAGCACTTATTTACGGATTAGATCGTAAAAAATATGTTGATACAGCATTGAAAGGATACGGTACGGTAGCTAATGTACCAATTCATCCAACTTCTTGGGCTTATACGGAAGAAGGAGTTAATAAATATGAATACGACAAAGAAAAAGCGAAAAAATTATTAGATGAAGCAGGATGGAAAGTTGGTTCGGATGGAATTCGTGAAAAAGATGGTCAAAAATTAAAGCTTTCTTATTTCGGCCCAAGTTCGGCTAAAGATAGCGATTTATTAATTCCGATTGCAAAAGAGAATTATAAAGAAATAGGTGTAGAATTTAACCCTGAATTTATGGACTTTAATACTATGCTTTCGAAGGTAAACAAAGGTGATTATGATTTAGCTTCTGTTTCGACACCAATTACAAGTGATCCGAGTGAAACAGCTGGTGAATATTTGTCGGGTGTCAATGAGAAGAGTCTTGGTTATAAAAATGCAAAAGTAGATGAGTTAATTCAAAAGGGTATTGAAACGGTAGATATTGAAAAACGTAAACCAATCTATAAAGAATTAAGTGATGATCCACCAGTAATTCTATTAAACTATCGTAGAACAATTACTGGTTATAACGGGAATATAAAAGGAATTGACCCTGAAAAATACAATAGTATTAGTGCAAACTTACCAGCTCTATCTATCGAAAAATAACGAGAAGAATGTATAAGTAGAAGACATTTTTTCATTCGGCAAGTAGTGTGCCGCTTTGAAAAAATGTTCTTCTATTTTAAGCATAAGATTGGAGAGAAAAAGGGTGAAAACATATATCATTCGTAGGCTGTTACAAATGATTCCTACACTGTTGGGGACATCGATTATTATCTTCTTCCTGTTCGCACTTCTTCCAGGAGATTATATTGATTCAAACCCGAAGATTACACCGGAAAGAGCAGCTGAACTTAGGGAATTGTATGGATTGAATAAACCAATTGTTGAGCGATATTTTCACTCGCTAGGTAATGCATTGCAGGGGGACTTTGGTTTTTCTCTTCAATATCAAGAATCTGTAACGTCATTATTAAATAAATTTATATGGAATTCGTTTATTGTTGCGATTATTGCATTGTTCTTTATTTGGCTAATTGCACTTATTATCGGTGTATTTTCAGCGACAAAGCAACATTCTTTATTCGATAAGCTTGTAACAATTGGTGTATTTGCAGCGATGTCATTTCCTTCATTCTTTATCGGTTTGTTTTTAATTAAAGTGTTTGCGGTTGACTTTAAGCTGTTACCGATAGGCGGGATGATTGATGTTGGGAGTAATTCAACTGGGCTTGCTTACGGAATAGAAGTTGCAAAGCATATGGTTTTACCCATATTTATTTTAACTCTTCTTGGAGTTGGCTCATTAACTCGTTATTTTAGAACGAGTATGTTAGAGGTTGTACGGCAAGATTACATTCGAACGGCTAGAGCAAAAGGTTTAAAGGAGAAGACCGTTATTTATAAACATGCATTAAAAAATGCAATTTTGCCGGCTATTACATTGCTTGCATTTGAATTACCAGGGTTGTTTTCAGGGGCAATTATTATAGAACAAATTTTCAACTGGCCAGGTATCGGTAATATTCAATTAGAAGCACTTAATTTTCGTGATTATACGGTATTAATGGCATTTACGATGTTTCTTTCGTGTTTGACAATTGTTTCAAACTTTTTAGCGGATATTGTATATGCAGTTGTTGATCCACGTATTCGGTTGAAGTAAGGGGGGGAAAGAGATGGAAACTGTTACAGCAACTACGGAAAAAAAAGAAAAAAAGAAAAGAAGGAATGGATCATCGCCGTGGAGGCAAGCTTTTAAAAGGATAAAGAAAAATAAAATGGCACTTATAGGATTTTACGCATTAGTTTTTATGTTTTTATTTTGTTTTATTGGTCCATTCTTTTCACCGTATGCATCAGGAAAAATACAAGTTACGTTAATTAACAAACCACCTAGTTTTTCTCATTGGCTTGGCACAGATCAATTAGGAAGAGACATTTTAACGAGGCTTATGCAAGCAGGACGGATTTCATTAACAATTGGCTTAGCCTCAATGGTGTTATCCGTTATACTAGGTGCTTTATTAGGAGCGATTGCAGGTTTCTACCGTGGTATCGTTGATAATATTATAATGCGTCTTGCGGATATTTTAATGTCGATGCCAGGATTACCGTTACTTATTATAATGGGAGCTATTTTATCAGAATGGAAAGTACCATCTGATTATCGTCTTTATGTCATTATGATCATTTTAAGTTTAGTAGGTTGGCCAGGACTTGCACGCCTCGTACGAGGTCAAATTTTATCGCTGCGAGAACAATCGTTTATGCAAGCTGCTGATGTACTCGGGATAAACGATTACCGGAAAATTGTATATCATTTAATCCCAAATGTTCTGCCGATATTAATTGTTGTATCCACATTAGGTGTTGCAGGTTCTATTTTAGGAGAGTCTGCACTAAGTTACCTAGGACTTGGCGTTGTCCCGCCTACACCATCGTGGGGAAATATGATTAGTGCAGCAAATTCATTAATCGATTTCCAAAAGCGTCCGTGGTTATGGATCCCGCCTGGTTTTGCAATCTTTATAACAGTTGTATCAATTAATATACTTGGCGATGCACTTCGTGATGCATTAGATCCAAAGATGAAGCGGTAGGTGAGAAAGCATGAGTAGAGCAGTAGTAGAGCTAAAGGATTTACAAACACACTTTCAGACGGAAGAAGGTACAGTAAAGGCTGTCAATCATGTTAGCTTTTCAGTTCGAGAAGGTGAAACAGTTTGTGTAGTAGGCGAATCAGGTTGCGGGAAAAGTGTAACGGCTTTATCTATTATGGGACTTATTGCTGAATCTGGCGGCATCGTTGGTGGTGATATTCTTTATGAAGGAAAAAGTCTTTTAGGAATGAAAGAGAAAGAACTTCGTAGTTTAAGAGGAAATGATATCGCGATGATTTTCCAGGAACCGATGACATCACTTAATCCGGTCTTTACTGTTGGAGAGCAAATTGTTGAGACGTTAAGAGAGCATGAACTACTTAGCAAAAACGAAGCATACAAAAAAGCAATTGAATTAATTCGTAAAGTTGGTATTGCTCGTGCTGATGAAATTGTCCATTCTTATCCGCACGAATTAAGCGGTGGTATGTTACAACGTATTATGATTGCTATTGCACTTAGTTGTAATCCAAAGTTATTAATTGCAGATGAACCGACAACAGCTCTAGACGTTACGATTCAAGCGCAAATATTAGACTTATTAAGACAAGTAAAAGAGGAATTTAAAACGTCCATTTTATTAATTACACATGATCTAGGTGTTGTAGCGGAAATGGCTGATTACGTTGTTGTTATGTATGGTGGAAAAGTTATTGAAGAGGCACCGGTACTAGAAATATTTCAAAATCCGAAACATCCATATACGCAAGGGTTGCTAAAATCAAAACCAGTAATGGGGAAACGAACAGATAAACTTTATTCTATTCCAGGGCAAGTTCCAAATTTAGTTGGCTTAGATGAGTTTTGCTACTTTAGTGGTCGCTGTGAACATTGCATGGAAATATGCAAAAATGAAGCGCCAAATCTTAATGTGCATGACGAGGATCATAAAGTAGCTTGTTGGTTATATGAGGAGCGTGCTGGGCAATGAGTGAACCATTATTAGAAGTGAAGAACTTAAAAACGTATTTTCCGATTAAGGGCGGCGTATTTAGTAGAACGATTGGACATGTGAAAGCGGTAGATGGGGTAAGCTTTACAATTGATAAAGGAGAAGTGTTTGGCCTTGTAGGAGAGTCTGGAAGTGGGAAAACGACGATAGGAAAAACAATTCTCCGTCTCGTTCAAAAAACAGAAGGTGAAGTGAAATTTAAAGGTCAAGATGTTCATGCTTTATCAAAAGAAGAGCTGAGAAAGCATCGTCCTAATATGCAGCTCGTCTTTCAAGATCCATTTAGCTCATTAAATCCAAGAATGAGAATTGGAGAAGCGCTTGGTGAGCCAATGTTGGCTCACGGACTAGCGACGAAAGAAAATGTCCGTGCAAAGGTGATAGAAGTATTGGAGTTATGTGGTTTAGCGCCGTATCATATTGACCGGTACCCTCATGAGTTTTCCGGTGGGCAACGTCAACGTATCGTTATTGCAAGGGCAATGGTATTAGATCCAGAATTTATTGTGGCTGATGAGCCTGTTGCGGCATTAGATGTATCTATTCAAGCGCAAATCATTAATTTATTTAGTGAATTACAGGAGAAAAAGGGATTATCCTATTTATTCATTTCACATGATTTAAGTGTTGTGGAGCACTTATGTACGAAAATTGGAATTATGTATTTAGGAACTATTGTGGAAACAGCACCACGTGATGAGTTATTTGCGAATCCACTTCATCCATATACAAAAGCATTATTATCAGCAGTGCCAATACCTGATCCAACGGTTAAGCGAGAACGGATTATTTTAGAAGGGGATATTCCAAGTCCGGCAAATCCGCCGTCAGGTTGCCGTTTTCATACGCGCTGCCCCTTTGCTACAGATGTTTGTAAAACGAATGTACCAGAATTTCGTAATGTGGGTGAAGATCATTTTGTTGCTTGTCACCATGTGTAAAAAAAGGACTCTTTCAAAAAGTGTGAACTGTACCCCGAATC
>NZ_NADV01000033.1:0-12265 GCF_003264175.1 Bacillus sp. SRB_331
CTTTACAAAGGGTACAGATTACTATGCTACAAACCTTTTTTCATCACCAAAATATACCTATAATTGCTAATCCACCTAAAATCATACCACCAATTTGTCCGATGATTGTTGGTGATAGTTGAACACCTTTTCTCACTTCAACAACTGGTCTTTCGTGCCTTAGTTGCTGCACTTCACTTTGAAGTTGATGTACACTTCCATGTAATTCTTTAATTAGTTCTTTTAATTCAGCGACCTCTTCGTTTACTGGTTTTGTTTTTTCTAAATTCATTTTGCATAACTCCTTATAAAGTGAAACTTTAATCAGTGGGGATTTTGTTCATCCCCCACTGATTATTAGTTGAACCAATCGGGCGTTTACGGGCAGTTGATCTCCCACCTGAATTTTGAGGTGGGAATTTTACTGCCCGTTAATGCGGGATAAATTCAATCAGTTCACTGTGAAATTTCGCCAATTACCGTTATATCTCCTGCATACTACATATAATATGAAATGTACTTTTATTAACAAGACCCTTTTAAGAACAAATTTAGATATTTTAGAAAGACAACTTTCATTAGTCCTTTATATATATTTGACTAATATATTCAACAATTTTATTCTTTATAGTTTCTTTTTCATACAAAAAGTTTCATTAAAATTTAGCAGGTGTACCTTGATGAAAAGAAATTTGCCATCTTCCTTCTCTAAATTTCCATATCGAACTACGTAACGAGTGTTGATTATTTATTTCATTGAATATTCGATAAGTAGTTAATGCTACATCTTTGGATAATGGATGTACTTCAAAATCACTCAAAGTCATTTTTACCACACCAATTCCATTTTTATCGATATCCTCATTTTTATATAAAACTTTACCAGAACTCCCAAACTCAAAAAAATCAGCGGCAAGTATCTTTTTAAGCTCCTTTTGAGATGTGCGAACCCCTGGTTTAAGTAATCGTTCCTCTAGCTGATATAAACATTCTCTTAATGAAGATAAACCTTCCATTAGTACACTCCTCAGCTTGTTATTACCCAAATATTAAAACTTTTCATTCTACACTACACAATTATTCTGTATGTTTTTGCTAGTTCTTCAGCTCTATCCATTCATCCCGCAATATCCCCATAATCATACGATCAAAACACTTTCCATCTCGCTGAACTGCTTCTCTCATACACCCTTCCATTTGAAAACCCATCTTTTTATACAACGCAATGGCAGCTTTATTATAAGAAATAACATCAAGGCCAACCCGGTGCAAATTCATTTCATAGAAAGCATATTTTAAAATAAGATATATTGCTTCTCTCCCGTATCCTTTTCCTCTATCATTTGCATCTCCTATACCAAATGCTAATAAACCTGTTCTGTTATTCCACTCTATGCCGTGAATTGCAACAAAACCAATTAAGCGATCATCTTGAACTGTTCTTAACATGAAAGAAACACTATTGGATCTCCGTCCCTTTAATAACCCATCATTTGATATTTCATGTAATGATTGCGGGAATGCTAAGTCTGTATCTACATTTCTTAAATATTCACTATCCTCTTGCCACATAACCATTACTTCAGCATCTGCTTCTCTAATAGCTGATAATTTAATAGTTTTATTTTGAAAAAGATTCATCGTCATTTCAAACTCCCCCTTTTTTAAATAGCGGGGACAATAATTCTAGCCTATTTATCCCCTTGTTCCATATACTGTTGTATTAACGGGATACTTACAATAAGCGCTGACATCGGCACATCTCCTCTACATTGAATTAACTTCATTGTATAATTTTTCGTTTATTCTAACAATAATAACAATAAAAAGACCCTCAAATTTAGAGGGCCTTTCCTAACAATAAAACTGTATTATTTCGTAAACATTTTCTCCGCTTCATCCATCGCCATTTTATTTCCTAAAGCAGAATAGTCAAGCCATGGTTGATCATTAATAATGTATACGTGCTTACCTTTTACAGCTTTTAAATCTTTCCAAATTGGTGTTTCTTGCAGCTGTTTAAATGCTTCTTTTGCTTTATCGTCTCTATTTACGACAACAAAAATCGCATCTGCATCAAAGTCAGGTAATACTTCTTGTGAAATCACTTCGAAAGGACGGTTACCATCAATTTTCTCTACACCATTTGCAGGTTGTAACCCTAAGTCTTGGAATAAAATTGGTCCCATCGGTCTTTTCGTACTAAATACACGTAATTCTTTAGCAGTAACGCGAATTGCCATTACTTTTTCGTTATTACCTAGTTCTTTATCTATTAAACTTTTCACTCGTTTTGATTGCTCTTCATAGTCTTGAATATATTTATCTGCTTCTTTCTCACGGTTTACAAGCTTACCAACTTGCTTTAAATGATCTCTCCACGTACCTTCATCTAAATTGAAAGAATGTGTTTTTGCAATTTTTTCGTATTTCGCTAAATCTTTGCCAGAATATTTTTCATCAACATAAATTTCAGATGGTTTTAATTGAAGTAATGCTTCCATATTAGGATCTGTTACAACGCCAAGTTTCTTCGTATCTTTCAGCTGCTCTTTTGCGTGTGGTAAGAAATCTTTTAAATCTCCACCAATTACAGAACCTACTGGTGTAATTCCTAATGCAAGTAAATTGTTCGTTAAATGAATAGACATTGAAGCAATTTTTGGATCATTACTTTTTTCCGTTTTTTTAGTTGCCTCTTCACTAGATTTCGTTTGACCACATGCTGCTAATACTAAAATACACATAATGCTAAATAAAATGGAAAGTTTCTTTTTCATATGTTCTCCTCTTTGAAGTATTTATTTTGTTTTTGTAAGTAAATAAAGAAAATACGGCGCTCCTAAAGCCGCTACTACCACACCAGCTGGAATAGAGTTTGGCTCAAATAAAGATCGCCCTATCGTATCCGCGAGTACTAAAATAATCATTCCAATTATGCCAGCTAACGGAAGGAAATGTTGATATGTACTACCTACTAACTTTCTTGCGATATGCGGAGAAACTAAGCCGATAAAGCCAATTCCCCCTGCCATTGATACACTTGCACAAGACAATCCTACCGCTGTAGCTAAAAGTAGTAACCGTTCTTTTTGAACAGATACACCAAGTCCTGCTGCTACACTATCACCTAGTGACAGTGCATTTAACGTTTTAGATTTCAGCCATACGTACGGAGTTAGTATCAAAATCCAAGGTAATAATGCTAGGACATGAATCCAATCTCTTCCCCACACGTTACCAACTAACCACCTAGAAGCGAATGTATACGTCTCATCATTTAACTTGAGCGAGAAAAATAACGAAAGTGCACTAAAACCAGCTGAAACTGCAATACCAACAAGAATAAGTCTAATGGGAAGTAAACCTTTCGACCGATCACTCGCAAGCAAAACAATAAGAAATGCAGCTAACACTCCTCCGCCAAATGTAAATAACGGTATTAAAATCGATGCACTCTCGTTAATAGAATGAAAGAAAGTAACAAATACAATAAGCCCGAAAGATGCACCTGAGTGTAATCCGAGAATACCAGGATCTGCGAGAGCATTCCGAGATAATCCTTGCAAAATCGCACCGGAAACTCCAAGGCCAATACCAGCTAACATTGTGATTATAATTCTTGGCATACGATAATCGTATAGCACGGTTGCACTCTCAAAATCACCATAGCCAAAAAGCGTTTGAATTACTTTGAGCGGTGCGATGCTCAGCGTTCCCGTATTTAAGCTAATCAAAATTACAGCGATACTTATACATCCGAAAATTGTAGTTACAGTAATAGCTCTCTTTTTATCCGTGCTAAAAAGATCCTTCACTTATAACTCCCTCCCAACTTTACGTGCTATATAAAGGAAGAACGGAACTCCAACAAGAGCTACCATAATTCCTATCGCAAGTTCTTTAGGAGGATTTACTGTTCTTGCTCCTAAATCAGCTAAAACTAATAAAATAGCTCCTAATAATGCTGACATAGGAATAATAAGTTGATAATTAACACCTACTAATTTTCTAGCGATGTGCGGGATGACCAATCCTACAAATCCAATGGAACCAACAGCTGAAACAGAAACACCTGCTAGAATCACTACCATAATCATCCCGAGTATTCTCGTTCGGTTCGTTTTTACACCTAAATTTGTAGCGACATCATCCCCCATGGATATGAGTGAAATAGATCGCCCTAGCGCTGTCGCAAAAACAATTGTTATGAGAATAATAGGCACTAAAAATTTCAAGTGTTCCCACTTAACCCCCGCAACACCACCAGCATACCAAAACGCTAAATCTTGGCTTAAGTCATAATAAATCGCGACACCTGAACTTAACGAATGTAAAAGCGCGGCCATAACTGCCCCTGCAATCGTTAACCTCATCGGCGTTAGCCCGCCTGATGTTGCTGATCCAATAATAAAAATGAGTACTGTACTTAAAACTGCTCCAATAAAGGAGACAATCATTAAATAGGAATACGGCATATGCGGGAAAAAAGCAAAGCTAAGTGCTACTACAAACATCGCACCTGCATTTATTCCAAGTACACCTGCATCAGCTAAAGGATTTCGTGTTACCCCTTGCATAACAGCTCCAGCGACTGCAAAAGCAGCTCCTACAACTGCTGCGCCAATTACCCTTGGGAGCCTTAATTCATAAATAATTTGATGCTGTGTTAATTTCGGATTATAATCAAAAACCGCTGCCCACACAGTTTGCAAATGGATATCCTTTGCACCAAATGCAACGGCTAAAAATATAGCTCCAATTAAACATATAATTGTTAAGCTCATGAAACATATGAACTTAATATGTATCCAGCGATTATTGCCAGCATGTACAGTAGACTTATGTAACATGTTTCATTTCATCCTTTATATTCAGTTCTTTTTTATAATTATTTTTTATTTATAATCATTATTGATAATAATTATCATTTTCATTTAGATATTATATCCCCACTTTTTTTAAATAGCAAACTATTTTTTTACTTTGTTAAAATATTAAAACACTTATTACAATTCCCTTCTAAAACTTACAAATACATGCAAAATTGTGCGATGTTATATCTTCAAATTTATAGTATACTGAGTTATTATTTTGACTTTTCAAATAAACATATCGAAGGTGAAGAAATGTTTCATGTAAAACAACTACTCTATTTTACTTATGAACAAGCATTATCCTGTTTGTTCCCAGTCATTATTTTTTTAACATTAGCCCTTTCAAAAATCATTTCTATCCCAGGGATATATCGCTATGATTGCATACTTATCGTATGTCTTCTTATGCAATATATAATGTATAAAACGGGACTTGAAACGAAGGACGAACTAAAAGTAATTACTGTTTTTCATTTAATTGGACTTTTACTAGAAATATATAAAGTGCACTTTGGATCATGGAGTTATCCTGAAGAGGCGTATTCAAAAGTTTTCGGAGTTCCGCTTTACAGCGGTTTTATGTACGCAAGCGTCGCAAGTTACATATGCCAAGCGTGGAGAAGATTGCATTTACAAATGTATAATTGGCCGAAAGCTATTTTTGCAGTACCATTAGGCGCTATGATTTACTTCAATTTTTTCACACATCATTTTCTATATGACTTTAGATGGGTATTAACTTTACTATTATTCATTATTTTCTTTCGGACATTTGTGGAATTTTCATTACAAGGCGTTACATATAAAATGCCGCTCGTTTTCTCCTTTTTCCTTATCGGATTCTTTATTTGGATTGCGGAAAACATCGCTACCTTCTTCGGAGCATGGCAATATCCAAATCAACAGGAAACATGGAACCTCGTTCACTTAAGCAAAATTAGCTCCTGGTTTTTACTCGTTGTCATTAGCATTATGATTGTTACGCAGCTCAAACATTTGAAGCAGTCGAAAGGATAATGGGGCATTTTTGGATGTATATGAATATCATGTACATCCAAAAATCTGAACACATCCGTTTTCTCAAATGTAACAATAAGGAAAAATACTATTGCAGAAACAAAAATAAAACATCTATACTTTAGGGAGTGAAATTATGGTAAGTGTTCACGATAATATCATTGTTTCGTACCAAGTTAATCTTGAGAAAGAAGAAATTCATATACACACCCTTACTGAATCAGGAAGGAATGTAAATATAATTTTTTCTGGTTTCTTAGCACACTTTTTTGAAACCCATCTAAGTTCTAGCATTATTTTTAATATAGACGAGGGTCGACTTCTAGATTTTTTCAAGAGAATAAGAAATTATTAGAGGAACAAAAAAACTATTGTTGGCCAATGCCTTATGATAATATTACAGAATTAGAGGAAACATTGATAAAAGAGACTTATGTTTATTACAACATTTGTGCATCTTATGGTCTAAGTGGTTGGGTGTTAGCTAAGAAACTTGAGATATTAGACTCTAATTAAGTTAATATTAGTCTTAACTACCCTTTCAATAACCATTATGTAAATACATATTAGAAACAACTAATCTTCTCTACTTGCTCAATAAAAAAACGAAATCCAATTAGGATTTCGTTTTTTTAGCTTTTTCAAATCTATAGAGCTTTAATAATACGTTCCATCGCCTTCATTTGACCAATATGATCAGCTTCATGATAAAGCATCATACCATAAAGCTCCCCTACTGTTTCCAATCCTAAGAATGGCTCTGGAAGTTTATTATCAAATGCTTCTGCTGGAATTTCATGAATACGCTTCGCTTGCTCTTGTAACTGAGACTTTAACACTTCTAATGCTGGTCCTTCTGTTTCCCATTTAGATGGTCTTGATCCATATCCAAACATACCTGGATATTCGCTTGGTAAATGTTTAAACTCTCTTCCAAACATAAAAGTTTCTGCTGCACTTAACACGTGACCAATATGCCAGCGAATTGTATTATTAAAGCCCTCCGGCTGCGTATCCGCAGTTTTATCATCTAATGTTTCCATAAATTTAAGTAATGCACCGCGTGTTATTTCAAATTGTTTTAAACCAACTAGTCTATTCACTCTATCGTTCCCCTTTTATGTACAATTTATTATCAGCTGAGAATGTTCCACTGAATAAAGTTTCACTTTGTTTAATCTATCAGAAATAATTAAGAAATACACCTAATATGCTTAACGCACTTCGATAAAAAAGGTACAACCCTCGTAAATATAGAATTACTTACAGCGCAAATATTTTCAGTAAACAAAAGAGGAGTGTAATTACATGTTAGATGTTTTAAAACAACAATATCATCTTATTAGTTCTACAAGAGAAAATCTATTTACATTTTTGGAAGAAATTCCACAAGAAAAATTGCACAGTACGGTTCCTAACTTCGGAAGTGGCAGCATTATAAAAACCCATATTCATGTAGCTGATTGCTATCGATACTGGCTTGGATCATTCGCATGTAACCAAAAACGAGCGGATTTTTCATTTGCTAGCGATTATGAAATTGAACATGCAGATGTCGCGAAAGTCCGTGATAGATTTAAGTTAGTAGATGAAACTGTACAACATTTTTTAGATGAATACAATGACCGCTGGCTTGAAAATATAGCAAATGAAGTAAAATGGCAAAAAGAACCTTGGAGCACAACTCCGCTATGGCTTTTAACTCATACGGAGACACATGAATTTCATCATAAAGGACAAATTGTATCAATGGCTCGTCATCTCGGATATACTCCTCCTGATACAGACCTTTGTTAATTCAATTGTTCTAAAAAATAAACTACTATAACTGTCGCTAACATTATTTATGTAAAGGAAAGTCCCTTCATTACTTTTGATGTTGTTTTATAGTTTTGTAAATTTCCTTGCGACACAAACTTGAAGACTTTTATTATATTTAGTTATGTTTGTGTCGTGTACGTATTGATTAGTTTAATATCTACACGAAATTCATGTTCATTTAAAAGTGGAATGAAAAGCAATAGTAACAGTATTATTAAAAATTTTAATGTTACATTTTATTGTGTATAAAACTTTTATTATTTGTTTTAGGTATATCCTACGATTATAAAATCCATGTAATATCGGAGTAAGACTCATATTTTTCAAGCAATACATCAAATACAATTCCCGGGAGTTTTTATATGATTCAAAGAGGAGTTATATACTTACCGTGCTGCTGTAACACATAGTTAAACTGCTTTAAAAATTAAGCGGAAAAATTTTAACTATTTATAAAACTTTTATTCCATTTAGATTAATAACATTAAGGAGAAAATTATAATGAAATTAGAGAGTGAAAGAATTTATTTAAGACCTCTTTGTAAGCTATATGCGCCCATTATATTAGAAAGTACAATGGATGAAGAAATAAGATACATGACTGGAACCAAGCCTACTTTTTCATTAGAGCAAATTAAGATCCATATAGATAATATAAATAATGATTCAAGTCGCTATGATTTCGCTATTTGTTTAAAAAGCACTGACGAAATGATTGGAGAGTTGTCGATTTTAGATATCGATGAGGAGAATCAAAGAGCAGGATTCAGAATATCGATGCTTTCTATTGCATTAACAGGAAAAGGCTACGGAACTGAAGCTATGAAAATAGTTTTAAGCTTTGTTTTTGAACAACTCACATTAAATCGTTTACAGTTAGAAGTATTTAGCCATAATTCACGTGGAATTAGAGCTTATGAAAAGATTGGGTTTGTAAAAGAAGGAACATTACGTCAATCCTTATTTTATAACGGTAAATGCTCGGATGAAATTATTATGGCCATACTTAAAAGTGATTATAAAAATATACTATAAAGAACCGATACTTATTTCATTCAAGCATCGGTTCTCCCTATACAAAAATGCTATTTCCCTTTCATTTGAAACAAATATTTCTCCACTTAATCTCTTGTAAAAGACTCCCTCGTTACATCAATAAATTGCTGCAACGGCGCTGTCATCCATTTATCTTTATGCCAAGCGATTTGTGTATAAATCGGAGAGATTTCATTTTCTAAATGTAACTCTTTTATCGTCCCTTCTCGTATATCTTTTTCTACTACTATAGCTGGTAACACGGCTATACCTAAATCTGCAATGACACATTGTTTAATTGCCTCGACACTAACAAACTCGATCTTATTTGCCGGATATACATCTTCTGTACGAAATAACTCTTCAAATAAAGTCCGATATGAACACCCTAGTTCTGTTAATAAAAGTGTTTCCTTCTCTAAATCTTTTATAGAAACAGAAGTTTGCTCGAGTAAACGATGCCCTGGAGCAGATACTACTTTTAATTCTTCTTTCATAAGTGGTTCCACATGCAAAACATCTTCTGTTTTACACTCGTCCAAAATAAATACAAGATCTACTTTCCCCTCCATCAATTGTTCCTTCGTATCTTTATTGGAATGCGCTGGTTTAAATATAAGTTTTATTTGCGGAAATTGTGCTTTAAATTTCTTTAATATAGATGGAAGCCTATATGTACATTGACTTTCTTGTGCACCGATTATTAACGTACCCGCTATTTCCTCATCATCTTTCACAGCCATTTTCGCTTCGTTACTGAGTGCAATCATCTTATCAGCATATAGTTGAAACTTCCTGCCTGCTTCAGTTAAGAAAAGACGTTTTCCTAATCTTTCAAATAATGGCGTACCGAGCTCAGCCTCTAACGTTTTAATTTGCGCCGTTACACTCGATTGAGCAAAGTTCAATTTCTTCGCAGTTTGCGTAAAATTCAAAGTGTCTGCCGCTACTTTAAATGTAATTAATTGTTTTATCTCCATTTATCGTCCCTCTTTTCAATCGATATTTCCGATTGATTTTATCGAAATAATCCTCTTTGTCTATTGATATTTGTATTGTATGATAAAGAGCATCGACAAACAATAAAAATGGAGGTATTCCATATGAAAGCACTTTGTTTCGAACAGTTCGGAAATCCGGATGTACTACAATATAAAGAACTAAATGATCCAATCATAAATTCAAACGAAATTCTTGTCCGCACGAAAGCAATCGGTTTAAATTTCGCTGATATTTATAGACGCCGCGGCGATTATCATCTCGCTGGTAACCCGCCTTATATATTAGGCTATGAAGGCGCTGGTATTGTTGAAAAAGTAGGAGCTGACGTTACTACGATCAGTCCCGGAGATCGCATTGCATTTGCTGACGTACCATTCGCAAATGCAGAGCTAGTTGCTGTTCCATCTGAGAAAGCAATTAAGCTTCCAGATTCTATCTCTTTTGAAACAGCGGCTTCTGTCTTATTGCAAGGTCTAACAGCACATTATTTAACGAAAGATAGCTATCAAATAAAACAAGGTGATATAGCTTTAGTACATGCTGCAGCTGGTGGTGTTGGGCAACTTCTTATTCAAATAATTAAACTACTAGGTGGAAAAGCAATCGGCCTAACGTCATCAAAGGAAAAAGCACAGATAGCCACGTTAGCTGGTGCTGATCACGTATTTTTATATACTGAAGCATGGCATACAAAAGTAGTTGAAATAACAAACGGTGATGGAGTAAATGTTGTATATGAATCAGTAGGTTCTACATTAGAGGAAAGTTTTAGCGCAACTAAAACTGGTGGTACTGTCGTATTTTACGGAATGGCCGGTGGTAATCCTGCGCCCGTTGATCCGCGTATGCTTATGGATACTTCGAAAACTTTAACTGGCGGAGACCTTTGGAACGTGCTTACATCTTATGAAGAGAGAAAAGAACGCTCCTCTCAATTATTCGAATGGATTACGGCCGAAAAATTAAAGATCGCAAGTCCTACTACATTCTCTTTACGAGAAGGTGCCCGTGCTCATGAATTATTAGAGAGCAGAAAAAGTACAGGGAAGATTTTATTAATCCCTTAATCGTTCCCATTTAAAAAGGAAGCTAGAATATATTCCATTGCTTCCTTTTTAAATATTATTAATGTTCAATTTCGCTTCTTTTCAATTACCCTGTTATTTATATTTTTTCTGTCTATACTTCTCTTTCTAGGCCCCTCATTTTTAAGTTTATAAAATAAATGAATCTAAATATTAAAGGAAAAAACAAACCTCCCGATATCAACGATCCAATAAATACAGTATCAATAAAAGAAAAAATCCCAAATAATAGCATTCCAAAAAAATAAAATACAACTGCACTCCAATAAATAAGCCGTGGAAACTTAGTTTGGAACGAATCACCTTTTTCACACGGTTTTCCAAATAACAAATGAACGAATTTAATCAACATAATCACTTCTCCATATAATTGTTAATATTCTTTTCTTCTTAGAACTGAACATAAATCACATACTATGTATCATTTTCTTTAAGTTTTCCGGCACCGAAGTTATTAGCTATGTCGAATACGGTAGCCTTTTACTCATATATTTCAAAAATGCAACAATATATTTTTATTTAATTATAAATCGTCTATCCCCATTATCATGTTGCAATTCAAACAATACTGGATTACTAACAAATCTTTTTAGCAAAACATACGCCTCATGATCATTTATGTCATTAGGAATATTAATTCCACTAAATGATGTTGAGGAAATTAGTGTATGAAAATCATATTTAAATTCATAATCACCAATATACGCTAGTGCCAATTTCCCTTTCCATTCAATTTGATATGTCTGCCCTTCTAATCTAGTAAACTTAATATTATGAAAGGCTGACGCATCATGTCCAAGTAAATAAACGTCAAATGCAGTTAACTCTAAATCTAAGTCCTTCTGCTCATCTTCCGATAAAAAATCAATTGCAAATCTCTTCCCGTTTAGCATATCCAAATTAAAAGGCGCCTCATCACTTCCTACACGAAACCCTTTAAAATCCCATTCTTCTGATGACAAAGTGCATCTATGGAAGTTGTTCCATACAATCTTAGCGTGCCAATCATCTTCTTCCTCATTCTCTTCATCTTCTTCATCCAAATCTTCCTCATCATAATCCGCGGTCTCTAAATGCAAATCAAAATACAAACCAGCCATACCATTTAACTCTTCTTCCTCTGCATATTTAAAATGTGCACTCCACTTAAAATTAACAATTCGATGACCATTAGGCCACGGGTTGTCCACAAAATATATTCGATCCATATTCACACATTCCTTACTTTGTTTTATTTCTCGTATACTTACTTTAGATTCCGAGATGAAATGTAAGGCTAGACTAATGTCCCTCCAATACACTGCAAACTAATTTGTTGTTCCTACTCTGTAATTATACCATTACAATAATTTTCATAGTTCGTTTTTAACAGAATATTCCGTTTAAAATTAATGAATGATATACTGAAAAATAAAAAGGAAGCTAGTTTTTAAAATGTACCCTATAGAA
>NZ_NADV01000034.1:0-24511 GCF_003264175.1 Bacillus sp. SRB_331
CAAAGTCTTACCTATCGCAACGGTAGTCAGCTTTAAAAGTAAAAAGAGCTCCGTCTACTGGTCGGAGGCTCTTTTATGAAAATCAGTGAGTTTCGTTCATTAAAACAGTATATGCATAAATTATGTTAGGGTGATGAGTGAGCACGTCTTATATCTATAAGGTATGTTTGTCTTATAAAATGGTGACAAGCTTATAAAAATTTCATTTTGCAGAAAAAAACCCTAGTTTCCTAGGGTAATGGTATAACAGCCAAATATATTTTATTCTTTTATATCGTAACGTAATATTACGTTAAAAACATCAGGTAAATGTAACCAATTGCAGAAAATAAGAGCAGCTAGCAAAAGCTAACTGCTTAGCCCCAAGTAAGAGAGAGGAGCACTTTATTAGGTCTAAGGCTGAAATAAGGGTTTTAGATGTTAAGACCTAAATATAGGGTTCTGGTGCAAAAAATATAACACTTGTGCAATGAATCTGTAAATCTTAGACATACTGATACTATTACTCTACAAAAGGGTGTGTGATCAGTATGAAAAAGGAAACTTTGTTTAAATGGAAGCACTATCAGCCAGATATTATTCTATTAACTGTACGTTGGTACCTACGGTACAATCTTAGTTTTCGTGATTTGGTAGAAATGATGGAGGAAAGAGGACTATCCTTGGCTCATACAACGATTATGCGGTGGGTCCATCAATATGGGCCGGAGTTAGATAAGCGAATTCGACGTCATCTCAAACAAACGAATGACTCCTGGAGAGTAGATGAAACGTACATAAAAGTAAAAGGACAATGGATGTACCTATATCGTGCCGTTGATTCTGAAGGGAACACGATTGATTTTTACCTCAGTAAATCTAGAAACCATAAGGCTGCAAAGCGATTCTTCAAGAAGGCTTTGCGGTCTTTTCATGTTTCAAAACCTCGTGCAATCACAGTTGATAAAAATCCCGCCTATCCCATTGCTATCAGCGAGTTGAAGAAAGAGAAAAAAATGCCGTTAGGCATTCAAATCAGGCAGATAAAATATCTAAATAACATCGTAGAGCAAGACCATCGTTTCATTAAAAAACGTATACGCTCTATGTTAGGACTTAAATCTTTTCGCACAGCTACATTTATTCTTGCAGGAGTAGAAGCCATGCATATGATAAAAAAAGAACAGATTGATTTACGGGATCAGTCTGTTCAAAATCAAAAACAATTCATTCATCAATTATTTGGATTAACAGCGTAAAGAACGATTCCGGTAGGAATCCTCAGTGTTTTTTGGAATGTATCCTTTATTTGCACCAGAACCCTCTTCAGTAATAACAGGACTAGGTTCTTTAAGGGGTAGCACCAACAAAACGCGAATATCGTACGCTAAGCAAAATTTTCATAAAGAAAAAGCCGATTTCCCTATATATTAAGGGCATCGGCTTTTGTTCATATTCTTTTACTTAATCAATTTCTGACATAAAACTTATAATAATAAAATTACTTTTACTAACTAGAAAAGGGTTTATACTGTACATTTTAAAATATCAATTAAGCACTAATATTTTGCTTATGCACTGTTTCACCTTTATGGGAAACATAACTGTGTGCTATCATTCCTAGCATTATTACAAACATCCCAAACCAAGATAAAATAGAGGGGAATGAAGAATGTAATAAGATTAGTTCTCCGATAACAGCAAAAAGCACCTCCATGGATTGTGTTGCTTCAACGGTTGCAAGTTTCTGCATATCTCCTTTAACCATATCAGTCGCTTTAAAAAATAAGATAGTTGCAATTACACCAGAGCAAATAGCAACTAAAATAGATTGCATAGTTTGCTCCTTACTAGGTATTCCTGCTGTAAAAAGACCGTACAAGGATAGTAAAAACCAAAACGGTAAGCTAGCTAATGTCATTCCAAGGACACGTTGATAAGCATCTAGACGATCTCCACAAACCTCCATCATCTTACGATTCCCGAGTGGGTAAGCAAAAGAAGCTACAATAACAGGGATAATACCTAACATAATATCTTTTACAGCAAGCGATTTTGCTTGTTCCATTTGCATAAGGAAAATACCAAGAAGAATAATCAATGACATACTCATACCCTTCATTGGAATTTTTCCTCTTTTCTTAATAATTCCATCTGGTGTTTGATAGGTTTGGATAAAAAGAGGAGCTAACAAAGATCCTGATATAATAGTAACTTGCCATGTCCCCGCAATAATCCATCCTGGTGCATGTGCAGCGGCAAAACATAATGGAGCATAAAATAGACCAAAACCTACAAAACTCCATAAAAACCATGCACTTAAATCCTCTCTCATAACTTGTAATAATACTTTTAATTTTTTTCGACTCATAACAAGAAGTAAAAGGAATGGAAGCATGAAAATAAACCTTAATGAAGCACTCCATATCCAGCTACCACCTGATAATTCCATTGCTCGATTTAATATAAATGTGAAAGCAAAAAAGAAAGCAGCACATATACCTAAAAAAATAGGGCGCAAATTTCTCATCTCAATCTGCCTCATAAGTCATTAATTTCTCAAGACTTAACCAGTTTTGTTCTACAAGATGCGCTGTTGTTTCGTTATCTTTATTTTTGCACGCCTCTATAATTTGCTGATGTTGTTCTACTGACTTTAGACCATTTATAGAAGTGAACTGAGAAATTTCGAGACGTTGAATCTTAGATATACTTCGTTCTAACGCACGAATGATTTCAGGATTTCCTGCCACATCTAAAAAAACATTGTGGAATAACTCGTCAGCTTCAATTGCTTTTATAATATCTTTTTTCTCAATAGATAATAGTAAAGCCTTATTACTGAACTCTAATTCTTGAATATCCGACTCTTTTAATAATGGTACTGCTAAACGAGCAGCTAACGAGTGTAAAACTGCTACCACAGTAAATGCGTGTTTCGCCTCCTCAATATTTAATGGTGCAACACGAGTAACTGAACCAGGAATAGATTCAACAAGTCCTTCATCCTCAAGACGCTTCAACGCCTCTCTAACTGGAGTACGGCTAATTCCAAATTCTTCTGCTAATTCTTTGTCATTTAAGCGTTGCTCTGGTTGCAGCTCTAGTGTAACGATTGCTTTTTTCAAAGTTAGATATACTTCATCTCTAAATGACATACGTTTAATGGGTTTAATAATATCTTTTTTCATAAAACCAATATATCGGATATTGGTTTTGTGGTCAACTCTAATTTTTCAATAAAATATACTCGATTATCAAATTCTAAAAACGACCGTTTAAGGAACTCTATTTAGTTCTAACAAAACTTAAAAAAATACGGTCAAAAACTAGTTCTAAAACTCATTGCCAAAAACAAAGTATCATAACAAACATCAAATAACGTTTAAGGAACCTTCTTAACGTATGAAAAAACCAAGTTTTTTAAAGAAATAAATCCTTAGTGTATGAAATTCGCGTTTTGTTGGTGGGACTCCCTAATTAATCCGCTTAATGGATTCGGTCTCGTCTGTTTTGGATACTATTTTATGTGAAATGGAGATATTATTTTTATTTCGGGTAGATTTCTTGCGAAATATGTACCTAGAGCCGTATTTAAATTTAAATGTGATACGATAGTTGTATATATGCATTTAGATGGTAAAAGGGGATGAGTATTGATGAAAAACCATATAAAAGTAAACTGAAGGGATTTTTCTAGATATATTGAATATCGATAAGTGGGATTATGTTAAATTTTTAATATGGTTTTTAATCTCTGGACCGGATTAAAATTGTTAAATAAAAATTATTTATACAAACTAATCCCTTATCTATTATAGATAAGGGATTAGTTTAGTTTTGTTGTATGGTATAAACAAAATTGGGTGTCATAATATATGGTAACATGAATATTCATGTGTTTTTAAAATTTTATCTATTCTAAATAAACAAAAAGAACTAGTATGATACTAGTTCTTTTCGTTTGTAGATCCATATTTAAGTAGTAGGGTACTACATATAAATCCGTGATCTTTTTCTTATTTCATTTTAGAAGGATATTTCCAATCCTGTTTTTTCTTAGAAATAGTTGAAGGGATTTCTCTTTTTTGATTTTGCTTTTCCATATTTTTTAATGATGTATGCACTTGTTCCACTTGTTCTTTTACTTCTTTTAGCTCCAGTTTCATTTCCATAAGTAACCGTAAAATAGCATCTCCTTTATTCATTGCAACATACTCCCTTCATTTTTCTCTTATTGCTTTTCTATTAACTGAACTTGAAAAACATCTGATTCCTTTATACCTGGAACTCTCATTTCTTTCCACGTTGTCTTCCTCCGTTATTTTTAAACGATGTAATCATAATATCTTTTTAACGAAAGCTTAGACTTAAAACCTACCTGTTTTATTATTTCTCCCTCTAAAACTTCATTTTCGATTAACCGTAAGATGAAGGTATTCCGTAGATGTTGTGCTGAAATTCCTTTTCGTAAATTCGCTCTTTCAACTTCAAGTCGAATCATTTTTTGAACAGCAATTTCTGTTAAGGCTTTTGGAGCATCGTTGTCATATGACCAATGATAAGTTTTTCGAGTAAAATCAAATGCAACGAATAGTGGATCATCACTATGGTACCTTGGACGAACAGGTTCAGGAATGCTTTTGTTATAATTATATAAGCGCTTTTTATCATCTTCACTTAAAACAATCGTTCTCTCTATACCCACTATTCCTGGTACTGAGATCGTGTTGTTTTCAAAATGAACGTGCTTCATCTGTAAACCTACAAGTTCTTGTAAGGACAATCCATTATTAATGAGTAAATGCACAACAGCAATGTTACGATCCATAAGTACTGGACGAACAGAGATTTGTTTTTCTGTTAACCCTTCTAATGAGGTTAAAATGTACTTTAATCTTTTTTCTTCCGCTTTAGAAATAAAGTCTTCATCTCGTAACGCACGATTAGGCTGAATTACAAAATTCATATCTTCTATTGGGTTAGGTAGATCTAAACATTTATAAAGTCTACTTAGTACAATATAAACACGATGTAACGTTTTATCCGAGTAATTTCGTTGCATCTTTAAATCATTAAAATACTCTTCATAATCCTCTGTATTAAGTGTCGTCCATATATTTTGTAATGGAAGCTTTTTAGATTCTTGCAACCATTGACCAAAATCTTCAATATCATAGGCATATCGTTTAATTGTAGAAGGTTTTCTACCTTTATCTAATAAGAAAGAAGAAAAATGCTGTACTGTGTCTTGGAACTCTTTTGTTGGCATAGCCTTATCATCCTAATTTTTTCTTTTAGTATATCAAATTTTAAATCGCTTAAAGTATACATACCCTTCTAAATTTATACCTGGGGTATCACTAACATTTCGGAAAAACCCTACGCTAAGAGTATACAAGATTTTATACAGTTTTTCGGCTAATCCAGTAACAAACAAGAACCCTAAAACCGCATCAGTATAGGAATGTATAAAAAAATGCATAGACCATAGAACAAAAAAGAAGGTTCCCTTGTGAGAGTAGGGTTCCGTCTTGTCCTTGCTACCAATAATAGGACATTATGTTAACCTGTCGTGAATATGGTATACATTAAAAAATGTCTTAACGTGTCCCCATAATTTGATTAAACATTATTTTCGTTCTTGTTCCATCACTACATAAACCCCATTTATGTTAAAATAAAGAAAAATCAGAAAATAATTCTTGTTCTATTAACAGATAGGATTGTAGAAGAGGGGGAAATTGTTTTGCTAATTAGAGAGATAGAAATTGAAGATGCTGAAAACTTCATAAATCTAATAAAGGAAGTTGAGAATACTTCCGATTTTATGCTTATGGAGGCTGAAGAAAGAAAAACCACCATAGAACAACAACAAAAGCAATTAGAACGAATAAAACAGCAAAACAATTCAACAATATTTGTTGCTGAAGAAAAGGAAAAACTAATTGGATATTTAATTGCTATGGGTGGAACTGTTAAGAGAATAAAACATTCTGCTTATCTTGTTATAGGTATCCTACAAGAACATAGAGGAAAAGGGATAGGAACAAAACTATTTGAAAACGTAACAACATGGGCTCCAAAACATAACATATCACGATTAGAACTTACCACTGTAACAGAAAATGAATCTGGAGTCGCTCTATACAAAAAAAGTGGATTTGATATTGAAGGAACAAAAAGAAGCTCTCTATGTATTAACGGTAAAACTTTTAATGAGTATTATATGGCGAAATTATTATAAACTTCATATTCTGTTCTTGAAAAATCATAAATGCTAACATTCCTGACATAGAACAAGAAGAATATAATCTAAATTAACTTCTGATAACGAGAATTATGTAAATGAGCTGTCCATATGGGCAGCTTATTGTATTTTTTGCTTAGCATGGTTTTCCTGCCAAGAACCCAGATATCAAAAAGATTGGCAGGATTCGAACAAATCTATCACGCCTACCTCTCCAAATAAAGCCGTGTTTTATATCGATGAATAGAAATTCTGCAACATTCTGTATTTTTATTTTGCAATAAACAGAGACCCCTCCTTATACTTTTTTCTTTATATACATTTTTCTATTCGTTTTGGGTTAAGTTATTTCTAGAGGGGACATAGCAATTTCAATAAGTATATTTATATATTACTGTTCGTAAAGTTTAAAATTAGAATTTTATTGAATTTATTATATAGTTTAATTCTGAAGGGAAGGTGATTATCAATTGGAACAGCAAGAAAAAATCCCTTGTTATCCTATAGAATCTTTGCATGATCTTATTCAATTGCTAAAGAAATCCGGAGATTTCACTGAATTAAAAATCGATTCAGATAATACTCTTGTAGTGATCTCATATTTTCGGACATTGATTGATGTAAATATGTTACAAGAAGATGTTTTACCGTACATAAAAGAAAAGCCTTTCGATTCACTACAAGATATTCAAGCTGTTTTACCAATTGGAGTTGCAAAAGTAACAAAACAAATAGAAGACATTCAGAATGATATTTTAGACGGGTATATACTAATTCAAATAGATAAAGATGTATCAAGTGGTTTGTTAATAAATGTATCAAAAAAAGAAGGCAGGGATATTTCAAAAGCTGAAATTGAATATAATATTGTAGGCCCACAAATCGCATTTGTTGAAGATCTGGATACAAATTTGAATTTGCTGCGCAGAAGGCTTCCAACGCCGTTTCTCCAAGTAGAGGCATTGAGAGTAGGAGATCTTTCTAATACTTCTGTGGCGGTAGTATTTATTGAAGGAATTGTAAACAATCAAAATGTAGAGGAAATCATAAAACGGATAAGTAAAGTTAAAATAGACCACATTCTTGATAGTACTTACTTAGCCCGACTGATTGTAGATAATCCAAATTCTATTTTTCCACACTTCCTTAATACAGAGCGTCCGGATCGTGTAGCTGCTGTTTTGGCAGAAGGAAAGGTTGCACTATTTGTAGATGGCTCACCGTTTGCTATTACACTCCCTACGACATTGATTGAATTTTTTTCTTCAACAGAAGACTATACTATGCCTTGGGTTTTAGCTTCTTTTTTTCGGTTGTTAAGAATTTTTGCTTTTATATTTTCCATTTTAACTACTCCCTTATATGTTGCAATATTAACATATCATTACGAGCTTATTCCGAAAGAACTTCTTGAAACATTGGTGATTTCTAGAAGTAAGATACCTTTCCCTCCAGTAATCGAAGCGTTTTTTTTAGAAATAACTATTGAATTACTGAGAGAAGCAGGGGCGCGCTTACCAACTAAAGTTGGATTAACCGTAGGTATAGTAGGTGGTATTGTAATTGGACAAGCATCGGTACAAGCCAGTCTTACAAGTAACGTGCTTATCATTATTGTTGCTCTTTCTGCTCTTACATCATTTACAACTCCAATTTATAGAATTGGTATTACAATTCGAGTAATCCGCTTTCCATTTATAGTAGCAGCACAACTACTAGGGTTACTAGGGATTGTTATAGCAAGTTCTTTTCTTCTAACACATTTATTACGTACAAAATCGTTAAAGCGTCCTTATTTATTCCCTTTTTATCCTACAAGACTGGCAGATTGGAAAGACAGCATTATTCGTATGCCAATCTCATCAATGTTTGAGCGACCTTTATTTTCAAGAACCAAACAGCGCATTCGTTTTAATCCGGAAGACGCAAAGAAAAATGAAATTTTATCACGAAATGATTTTGATGATTGAACCTAACATGGAGGAACGTTATGAAGAACATTCCAACTGAGTATCAAGTCTCCCCATTTGTTGTATTTTTTTTAATTTGTACTATGCAAATGGGAGTCGGTATGCTTGGTTTTGAAAGAGTTAGTGCAAAGTTAGTAGGAAACGATGCATGGATTAGTACCCTATTTTTTGGATTGTCTGTTAACCTTATGATTTGGATTATTTATCAAATTTTGAATCAAGGGAATGGAGACATCATCATAATCCAACAGAATGTCTTTGGAAAATGGATTGGTGGAGTATTCAATCTCATTTTTCTAGCATATGTGTTAATGCTAGGTGCAACAACATTACACAGTTATATTGAGGTAGTACATGTTTGGATGTTTCCTTCTATGCCTACGTGGATTCTTTCGGGCTGGTTTTTGATTTTATGTTACTACATTGTAACAGGAGGATTTCGTGTAGTTGCAGGCATTGGTTTCTTTGGAATTGTCATTCCAAGTTTATTGTTCTTTACATTTTTCTATCCTTTGCAATACGCAGATTTTCGAAACCTATTTCCAATATGGCAGCATTCATTTCAAGAAATTATTAAAGGAATGAAAGGAACTATGTTCAGCTATCTAGGATTTGAAATGTTATTGATTTATTATCCCTTTATTAAAAATGCGCGAACCTCTCAGAGATATGCGCACTACGGGAATTTAGTAACGACGGTTATATACACATACCTTATGATTTTATCACTTGCATTTTTTAGTGAAAAACAACTTTCTAGTGCTATATGGGCATATTTAAGTATGACCAAAATCATCCAACTTCCCTTTATAGAGCGATTTGAGTACATAATAATCTCTGTCTGGGCGTTTTTTATATTACCGAATATGGCCATAACATTATGGGGAGTAAGTCGTGGCATAAAAGAGACATTTAGGATAAAACAAAAATTTATTTTGCCGTTTCTTCTTCTATTTATCTTCATTTTAACATTTTTCTTGAATAATCGTAATAAGCTGAATTTGTTAAATGGTTGGGTAGGCCAAGCTGGCTTTATTTACATATATATGTACCTTCCTATATTTTGGATTATCCAAACCATTCGAATAAAATTAAGGAGATAAAGATGAAACAGTGGGTATTTTTTCTCATATTAAGTGTCCTCTTAACAGGGTGTGCTAAAACTAAAATTGTTGATGACATCGATTTAATTCAAGTTGCTTCATATGATTTAGAGGCTGAAGATAAAATAAGAGGAACTTTTGCGATTTCGGCATATACAAGTAGTGGCAGTGGACAAACAAAAATTTATTCAGCATCGGGGAAGAGTAGTAAAGAAATTCTGGCAAGAGCATCTGAACAATCTTCTGGACCTCTAGAGTTAGGTCAATTACGCATGATTATATTTGATAAAAAATTAGCTAAAAAAGGAATGAAAGAAATTTTAGAAACTATGAACCGAATCCCAAGTATCGGAAATGCAATCTATTTAGCGATTGCAAATGAAAGCGGAGAGGCACTTTTAAGAGGAACTTACTCTAAAGAAAAAGGAGTTTCCACCTATTTATCTTCTTTAATTGAGCAAAATATTAAGAATGGGGTGCAACCAAAGACAAATTTTTATTTATTTTTAAATCAAGTTTATGATGATGCGAGAGACTCGTATTTGCCTCTAATTTCAAAAAAAGGAAATTTATTAGAATTAAATGGCGTAGTTTTATTTAAAAGGTATAAGATGGTTGATACACTCTCATCTAAAGATTTGTTTATATTCAAAGTGTTGACCGATAAATTTAAGAATGGAACGTATCAATCCCACCTTCCGGGTTTTTCTGATAATTATGCTACGATAGAAAACATTAAATCTGGAACAAAATACAAAATGAAAGGCAATAGCCGTAATCCATTCATTGATGCCCATATTCAAGTGACGGGTGAAATTCTAGAATTAACAAAAACAAAAAATTTGGATAATCCGAAAGAAATACGAAAGCTAGAAAAGATAATGGAAAAGGAAATAGAGCAAAAGGCAACCAAATTATTAAAAAGATTTATCAATAATGGAACAGATCCTATAGGTCTTAGAAAATTTGGTAGGACTCAAACAAAAAAGTGGAACGATAAAGAGTGGGAAAACTCCTATAAGCATTTACGTTTTCATGTAACCGCGGATGTGAAAATTATCCAATCTGGTGTGACAGAATAAAAAGTCACATAAGGTATGAAAACAGGAAAGCATCTCATGAAAAGTTGAGATGCTTGTTTGAGTATATTTAATAATTTTTATCGTTTTCTGACAGAAGACTCCTTCCTCAAAAATGTGAAGGTGTGAAACACCAATTTTAGGTGGGAGATGAATGTCAGTAGGCGTAAGCCTACGTTTTTTGTATACTGTAGATATACTATGAAAAAGTGAGGTGCAACCTATGTTAGTAAATAAAGCATATAAATTTCGTATCTACCCAAATAAGAAACAAGAAATATTAATTGCTAAAACGATTGGTTGCAGTCGCTTTGTATTTAACCATTTTCTTGCTCTTTGGAATGATACGTATAAAGAAGCGGGAAAAGGATTAACCTATCCTTCTTGCTCTGCCGAGCTTACGCAATTAAAAAAACGACAAGATACGCTTTGGTTAAAAGAAGTAGATAGTACCGCTCTTCAATCCTCATTGAAAAACCTCGCAGATGCTTTTTCACGTTTTTTCAAGAAACAAAATGATATGCCACAATTCAAGTCTAAAAAGAATAAAATACAATCCTATACAACAAAATGTATGAATCATAATATCGCCATTGTAGGTCATACAATAAAGTTACCGAAGCTCGGTTTCGTTAGATTTGCCAAAAGTCGTGAAATGTCAGGACGTATCCTAAATGCCACGATTAGACGAAATCCAAGCGGTAGACACTTTGTGTCTATTCTTACAGAAACAGAAGTGCAACCAGTAGAAAAAACAGGTTCTTCTGTTGGTATCGATGTGGGGTTAAAAGATTATGCCATTCTTTCAGATGGCATAACATACAAGAACCCTAAATTCTTCCGTACATTAGAAGAAGAGTTAGCGAAAGCACAGCGTATCCTTTCTAGAAGAACAAAAGGTTCTTCGAACTCGAATAAACAATGTGTGAAAGTTGCACGAATCCATGAACATATTGCAAATGCAAGAGCTGATTACTTACATAAACTTTCTACTGAAATCATCAAAAACCACGATGTTATCGGTATGGAAGACTTACAAGTCAGTAACATGCTCAAAAATAGAAAGCTTGCAAAAGCGATTGGTGAAGTATCTTGGTCACAATTTCGAACGATGTCCATGAAACAACTGGAGTAGCAACAATTCATCAATTATCGGATGGCAAACGTATTTTACGACTCACCAATTTTGTAACTTCTAACGGGCCAGATGTTCAAGTCGTATTGATTCCTACGAAAATCTTAAAAAATAATGAAGATGTTAAGAATCATCGCTATATTGAATTAGGAAAATTAAAGGGCAACAAAGGCGATCAAAACTATGAAATTTCTGATGAGATAGATGTAAGTACATACGGTGCAGTTTCTGTATGGTGTAAGAGATTTAATGAAAACTTTGGTGCAGCTTATTTTGCAAAATAAGAAATAATAAAAACAGGTGATAGAGTTGAAATCTATCACCTGTTTTTTGTTTTGTAGAATGTATGGAAGAAGGGAAAGTTGCGTTGTAGATTTAGAGAAGGCAAGAACGAGCTGCATTCCTATAAATAACTGTAAAGAAGCAGAAGTGTTGTTTGGTAACACCCTCTTTGCTAGTGAATTAAAGAGATCAAAATTCGTTTACGATATTGAGAAATTCAGCAGAAATCTGATTTATTTGTAATTTCATGAAAGACTTTTGTAACATTTATGCAAGAAATTTGAAAGGTATTTAAATTATGATGAACTTACGAACATGAAATTCAGATTAATAAGTAAGAAAAAAACACAAATAGAAAATGAGGAATGACGTTATGAATGAAAAATACAAAAAAAGGATACCAAAAGTCCTACCTGTAGGAATTGCAATGGGGATTTTATTCAGTGCTAACCCAATAGCAAGTCCATTAACGGAAAATAAGGTGAAAGCAGATGTTGATACGTTTGCAACAATTGTTACAACATTTGGAAGTATCTATGATGCGTTTCTTAAAGAACCATTTGGGAAATGGTTAGAGGAAATCGATGTAAAAAGCTATTATTATGCTCAGCATGAAAACATTGCTTACAAAGCCCCTACTTTTAAAAATGGGGAATTTGGTATTAGCGTATTTGATTATTATAAAGATAAAAATTTTAGCAAGAAAGTTAAACTTGCTTATCCAGACGGAAAAGTTGAATATAAAACGATAAAGAATGGGGAACAAATTCGTATTAAACAAGCTGGTACAATTGTAGACTTAACTCCTGATGAACCATCACTATCTAACCATGATATTTTGTATATTACACAAAAACAATTAGATGAAGGAAAAACGGGTGTTGCACTTGCGACTTTCAAAACCTATTATCTACAAAGTGATAATAGCGGCCGTAAAAATGATTTAGCAGATAAATATTTACGAGACACATTCCCAAACGCTTATCTGAAAAGCGGTCTGCCTGATATTCGTACTGATGAGAATGAACTGTTTAAGAAACTACCAGAAGAAAAGCGAATGCTGGCAACAATTACTTCAAAGCCAGTAAGTAAAGAAGAAATTTTTTCTCTTACAGATTCGGATACTCATGAATTGCGTTATCGTATGGCTGATATTCTCACACAACATAAAGAAGGGGCGTATTCCTCTATTTCGATGAAAATTAAAACCAACGATGGATTCCTTCGAAGCTGGGAGGACGGCAGGCTTTCTCAAGCTCGAGTATTTAACGAAATTCCGTACGGTAGAGAATATTTTCAAATTATCCCAATTAAAAAAGGATCTAACAAAGTTATTTTAAAAGGATATTTACACTATATCCCGAGTGTATTGGGTTCTACGGAAGGAACGTATAATATCGGTCCTGATAAAGTATGGACACTCCATGATACAGGAGAAGAGGGACGCTTTGTTTTACAAAATGACAAAGGACAATATTTATCTGTTGATGATTCCTCAGCAAAGTTCACTGATCAGTATAAAGAGGCTTCTTTATTTAACGCTGATTTGAAGAACGATAAATGGAATAATTGGTTAATCAAGTGGTATCCTGGTAAAGAAAATAAAAACCCGGAATATCATGGATTTCAAATAGTAACTGATGAAAAAGATTCAACTAAACGCTCTGCAAAATATTCTGATGGAGACGTGATAAAAGACAGTTGGATAACATATGCTGGAAAACGTTTTTACGCAGATTCTGATGGATTCCTCTTGAATGGTTGGCAAGACATTAAAGGTAAGACGTATTATTTTGGTCAGAACGGCGCGTTCCAGAGAGGTTTTGTTCATCCAGATATTGATGGTAAGCAATACAACTTTGATGATGAAGGTGCTTTGCAAAAATCATCATGGATAAATCAAAAATATTCTGACCATACTGGAGCATTTGTTAAAGAAGGCCTACGAGAAATCGATGGTAAAATGTACTACTTCCAAAATTACAATGCAACTAAAGATGAAATACGTCTAGAAGATCAAAATATCATTCTTCATTTTTCTGATAAAGGCGTACTTGAGAAGGCTTCTATGCTGAACGGAGAAGCGCTAAGTGATGTTGGAACTAATTTTACTGTTGATGGAAAAAAATATTACGTTAATCAAAATGGAGAAGTTTTACCTACAGGATGGCGTGATGATGGTGGTAAATATGGTAAATACTATCTGAACGATAAAGCTGAAAGGGTAGGCGGTCTTCAAGAAATAGATGGAACATTATATTACTTCGCCGACAAAGGTGAATATTATAGTTATGGAACATTGTGGCCTAATTATACGGGTAAGTATTACACTGATAATAACGGTGTAACTAAGCGAAACTTCAAGGGTAAAACAGGTAGTAAATCTTATGCTAATGGTAAGCTGGACAGAGAGGAATACATTGAAACTGACGACTCGGGACGTATTACTGCTAAGCATTGGATAAATGTAAATTAACGGATTTTTAATAGCCTTATCTCTTACAAAGAGTGAAGTACGATGTGTAAAAGTGGGTCATATTATGCAGCTTATGCCTATATGACCCACTTTCATTTTATTCATTTCTCTGAGGTGTAACAAAATGCAACGAATACATATAAGATTATCTCTCATATAATTATTTCTGTTAGTACTGAACCTATTTATATTTTTTTCAGCCCTGCCATTTTTACCTTGGTTTGTTGAAAATACTTTGGGATGGTTAGGCATCTTGGCTACCACTCCTTTCCTATTAATTATCAGTAGAATAATGCCCCAACTTAAACAAAGTGAAGAATGTTACATAACAAGAACACGAGCGATTGTTCCTTTTATTGCAGCTATTGTTTCACTATGTATTATGTTATTACCTACTATGGAATTATTGATTGTAATCGTTCTTATAATGAATGGTCTAATGGCTCTCATAACAATTATATATTTATTGCAAGATTTCTGGAAAATTAATAAAAAATATAGATAAATAGCATCTTTAATTGTAATACATACTAACAATTAAAGGTGCTGTTTTTTATGATCAAATTTTTTGAAAGTGAAATTTGATACATAAATGACACTTGTTATGGATAATGTTCTTAATAACCATTTCGTTTTAATGTTCGATAAATGGTAGTTCTATCAACGTTTAGAAAATCAGCAATTTCCTGTTTCGTTTTTCCCTGTTCAAGTAACTCAATTATCAAATCAGTTTTAGACTTATTAATTTTAGGCGTTCTCCCCAGTTTCCCGCCATTTTCTACATATTTCATGCGACCAGCCTGTGTTCGCTCCAGTATATAGTTTCGTTCAATATCAGCAAATAAAGATAAGATTGTAACCATTACTTTCGTAGTCATGTCATCTTTCTTCTGAGTATCAATGTTATCATTAATAGCAATGACGCCAATGTCATTTTTAATCAGTTTTTCATGGGTACGAATCATATCAGAAAGATTTCTACCTAAACGATCTAATTTATAGACAATAAGTGTATCACCTGGATTTAATTGCTGCATAAGAATTTGGAATTGTTCTCTCTCCATATTTTTACCGCTCTGCTTTTCCTCAAAAATATATTCTTCTAACAATTCAATTTGGTTTGTTTCACAATATGTAAGTATTGCTTTTTTCTGGAATGTGTAATCTTGTTGTGAAGTTGACACTCGAATATATGCGTAATTCATTTTTTGTTCTCCTAACGTTGCATAAACTTATTTTTCTATTTTGCTACAAATATCGTATCATTTTCGGGATTCGATTTGCAACATAATATATGCAACGTTATGACGCCATAAAAATCAAGACCAAGTGGAGTGTTGCATAAATGTTAATTTTTGTAACGTTTTACTTAGGTCTATTTTACCCTTAGCGTACAGGGTATTGACTTAAATGTGTCTAAATTGTGTCGTAACGTACAATTTTCTTTTTTTGATATGGTGGCCCCATACCCATCAACTTAAGAAAAATAAACGCCTCCAAAACGATAAAAGTGAACTTCGGTGTAAAAAAACACAAAATTTCCATTTAGGGGGCACTTTAAAATCTTAGGTTGATGGGGATGTATGGTGACCCCTTATATATCAATCTCTACAACAAAACACCCAAGAACTATCAAAGACCTTACTTCGCCTGTTCAATCTCTTACATAAAAACGGAAGGAAATCTCATCGTTACGAGAAGAAAACAGTCTTTGATATCTTGGGTGTCGTATATAATTGTTCTGCATCTCACAATATTGCGGCTTAAATAAAAAAATTGAAACCCTTTAGGGCTTATTTCGTATGCAAATCTTTATATAATCTACAATTATTCTCTAGAAAAAAGAAAATCTCTTACCCAAAGTTGACCTTACATAACCTTAAGTTGATGGGCATGGGGCATGGGGTAATTCTGAGTTATTAACTTGATAGGCATGTATGGTGACCCCAACTAACGTAAAAACTCCATTTTGAATAAAGATTGTTCAAAACGGAGTTAATTCTTTAAATTATGTTTTTGATTTTTATAAAAAAGTTTAAGCATTTCTTGTGATTGTTATTAAAGAAAAGCGCCCGGTGCATCTTTGTTTCAAACCGACACTATATTATTGTTATTACAAACAATGCTTAATAAAGGAGACTACTTATACTTGTTGGTTTAGAATAAAGTTTGATTAAAGCTACCTCTTTTGTTTGCAAATTATTTAATTATAAAGGATACGATTACTAAAATGACAAGCAGAATTCCACCTAAGAATTGTCCTAATCCAGAAGCCTCTCCAAGAATCAACAAATTGAAAAGATTTTTTCTTGTTTGAGTTTTTCCTACGAATGCATCATCTTTTTTCATTCTATATAATCCCCATAAGATTAATACCACTCCAAAAACGATACCAAATAATTTTAAAGCCATTATATTTACCTCCACTTATTATACAAATAATGAATTTTTTCCTACTTATATTCATTATTTGTATTTTGCTATATTGTTTGAATGTTTCTTGTCAATTATATTTGTATACTACTATTAGTCATCTTCTTCAAATATAAAAACTTCTTCAATTGATAGGTTGAAAACAGCAGATATTCTATATGCTAGTAAAACAGATGGATTATACTTTTGCTTTTCCAACGAAATAATCGTTCTTGAAGATACAAATACTTTATCAGCTAATTCTTGCTGTGTTATTCCATGCTTTAAACGTAGCTCTTTTACTATATTTTTCATATAAATCACCTAATTAAAGAAAGCAACTATAATATTTTTTAGCTAATGTTTTAGTAATTAGGCAACATATTATAATGAGAAATAGCCCAGCATTCATTGGAATCATAATCCATTTCGAAAGAAACATCATAAGAATAATCATGAGCATTAGAATACTCATGGTAAATTGTGAAGCTTTTCCTTCTATTAAATCATCCCTCTCATCATATTCTTTTGATAGCTCTCTTTCTAACTGTTTACGATTAGTATTAAATTTAGTTTGAGAAACTAAAGCGAAAATTAAAAAGATCGCTCCTGTAAGTATCTTTAAATTACCTAAATAAAATCCCTCAGCAAAATTCGCTTCAGTGTGATCAAATATTATTTCAATAAAACCTATTGCAATCATTGCAAACGAACATAAATAAAGTTCTTTAAATCTATTGTTCAAACAAATCACTCCTAACACAACTTTATGTGAAGTTTATTTCATGTGAAGTCATCTTCATGTTATACTACCTTGAAGAGGATGTCTAGCATTAATTGGTTCTGACGCGAAAACTTCAAAACATATGCAAGTCATCTCTAAATCTGGTTCTGGTGAAAATATATAATGAAGAACAAAAATAACAATAGATTCCTAACAGAGTTCCCCTTATACTACAAGATCAAATACTTTATGAATGAATTTTTTTTGATTTTGAACAGACTGGTTTTCTAAATTACTGTGCTATCCGTCAATTAGGGGTCACCATACATTACTATCAACTTAAGATGAATTTATACCCATAATTCATAGAAAACGTTATTCTTTTTGTAGAAATATACAGAAAGGATGGCGTTTTTGTATGAATCTATCGATTCAAGATGAACTACAATTATTTGCTGAAGAATTATATGAACATCTTACTCCTTCATTTTTAGAAAACCTTGCTAGAGAACTAGGTTTTGTACAACGGAAACGTAAGTTTTCAGGGCATGATTTAGCTACTATCTGTGTTTGGATCAGTCAACGAGTAGCGAGTGATTCTTTAGTGCGACTATGTAGTCAACTTCATGCTGTTACAGGAACACTTATGAGTTCAGAAGGGCTCAATAAGCGTTTTAATAAAAAAGCTGTTTGCTTTTTAAAACACATTTTCTCTGCATTATTAAAAAGTAAAATTTGTGAAACATCAGTGATTCAAAGCTCTTCAATCGCTTATTTTCAACGAATTCGTATTTTAGATGCAACGATTTTTCAAGTGCCAAAATATTTAGCTAGTGTGTATCCTGGATCAGGTGGTTGTGCACAAACAGCGGGTATAAAGATTCAATTAGAATATGATTTACATAGCGGACAGTTTTTAAACTTTCAAGTTGAACCGGGGAAAAATAATGATAAGACCTTTGGAACAGAATGTTTAGCGACATTACGGCCTGGCGATCTATGTATTCGAGATTTAGGCTATTATTCACTGGACGATTTGGATCAAATGGACCAACGAGGCGTGTATTATATATCGCGGCTTAAACTAAATAATATGGTGTATATCAAAAATGAGTTTCCTGAATACTTTCGAAATGGGACAGTAAAAAAACAATCTCAGTACATCAAAGTTGATTTAGAACACATTATGAACACCTTAAAACCAGGACAGGTCCATGAAATAACAGACGGTTATATTGGAAAGGATAAAAAACTATTCACACGAGTTATTATGTATCGATTAACTGAAAAACAACTTCGTGAGCGTATGAAAAAACAAGTGTATACGGAAAGTAAAAAGGGCATTACATATTCAGAGAAAAGCAAAAGATTAGCTGGCATAAACATATATGTTACCAATACACCTTGGGAGATTGTTCCGATGGAACAAATACATGATTTTTACTCTCTTCGCTGGCAAATCGAAATTATCTTTAAAACTTGGAAATCACTTTTTCAAATCCATCATGGGCAAAATATCAAGCAAGAGCGATTAGAATGTCACATTTATGGAAAACTTATTGCTATTTTTCTATGTTCTTCTACTATGTTTAAGATGCGACAGTTGATTTTACAAAAGAAACAAAAAGAATGAAGCGAATATAAGGCCATTGGAATGATACAAGATCATCTATACATCTTATATCAGGCTATACAACAAAACACTCAAGAAATAACAAAAATCTTGTGCCGTCTATTCAGCCTCTTACTGAAAAATGGACGAAAATCTCACAGATATGAGAAAAAAACAGTCTTTGATATCCTGGGTGTTATTTATGAGTATAGTGGATTGGAAAAACAAAAGAAAATTGCATAATTTTTGAAATTGGGTTGATTGAGGTTTATTTGGTATGTTCATTTTTAAGGACACAAAGTATTTTAAAAGTTTTTCCGTTCATATGAACGAAAGTTCATTTTGTTTCTGCTCTTAAGTTGATGGGCATGTATAGTGACCCCTATTAGTGAATTAGAGTAGTTTTTTATTGGTAAAGTATTGTCAAGGTGTGGTAAATTCTTTGTCAATGGTTGGTACAAAAGATGGCAGAGGTGGTAAATTCCGAAGGCCGTAATCAGTAACCCCTTAAAGTTTGCTCACACAAATGATCTGTATATCAAAGATGAATTGATATGCAGATCATTTGTGTGAGCATTTATTTTTAAACAAAAAAGAAAAACACTCCTCGGAGTGCTTTTCTTTTTAATAAATATCATCTATACTGTTTTTACTAGGAGTTGAGTTTAGAATATAATCTCCTAGGCTTAGTAATACTTTTTATTTAATAAACCGCAAAATTGGCTGATTTTGTGGTTTATTTTTATGGACGATAAAATTTAACATGGCCACCATCACGATCGAACCAACCTCTAAATGCCCAGTTAATCCATCCACCATCACCTTTATTCGTAAATTCCCCATCTTCAAATACCCAAATTCCAAAAGTGATTCCATCATATACTGTTGTTCCGAAGAATTTAACACCGTTAAAACGATCATCATAGTTTTGGTTTAAATTAAAAACCATAACATTATAGCGTTGACCTGCAGAATAAAATGTTGATTCCATTACGCCTTTTACAAATCCTGAACGATTAGTTTGACTATTGATGGCATTCCTAACCAAATTAGCGATACCTAATACATCTATACTTACATCTAAATTTGCACTAGCTTTCGCTGCGTTTGGTAACTTAGACTCTACAAAATTACTAGGTAATTCAGTAGATAGGTTAGTAGGAATATTTGTTTTAGAAGGAGAGATCTCAGCCGCACTTGCATCTGTTGGTGCAAACGCCCCCAATCCTCCTAAACCGATAGCTCCAGCTAAAGCAATGTTCACTAACTTTTTCATTTTTTTCATAAAAAAACCTCCTTTATATTTTTATAAGGTATTAACCCTTACACTTCAAAGTATATATTTCTTATACAGGAGAGGCAAACAATTTAATTGAAAAGTCATTAAATTTTTAACGGTCGAAAAGTAATAAATATACAAAAAAATAATAAAGTTTATGCATATTTGGAACTGAATTCAAGGGAAATATACATTTGTAGGAATAAAAAAACATTGACTGAATTTTTCGTTAATATATGAAAAATCTTTTGTTTGGGGTAATTCTGAATTCTTAAGTTGATGGGAATGTGGCGGGACCCCACATCCATCAACTTAAGGTATCTTTTTATACAAAATGTGGTTTTTTCACGTAGTCTATTATTGGCCTCACCATACCATTTCGGGAAAATTGTACGTTTAGACACATTTTGAACATTTCCTGTACGTTAAGAGGCATCTGTCCAGAAAATCTTATATTTATGAACAGAGGATAAAACTCAACAATATCAACGCTTTCTGACTGTAATCATGTTCATAAAGTGTGTAAACAAATCAATGTTCAATTAAACTTAGATTTTTATCTTTCTGAACATGTATTTATTTTTAAAAATACTGTAAGAATAAGGTTTTGTAGTCCTTAGCGTACAATTTTCCCAGAATGATATGGTGACCCCTTGTAACATAATCGATTTTTCTACAAGTCGATAGCAAATCTTTTCAGTTCTTTCATCGATAAATTCTTGCCGTGGTCAATGGATTTACCGTCTAGATGCAAAGTACCGAAAAAAGTGAAGCAAACAAAAAGTAACTCTAAAATCAACCTTTATTGTATATTTTGGAGTTACTTGACGTTTACTATCTTCTAGTGAAAATTTATAACTTGCATGAGGGGGTTAGCTAAAATAGTTCGATAAATCTACGTGCTGCGTTGGAAAGATATCGTTGTTTAAGCCAAACTAATGCTATCTCTGATTGAAGAGAAGAATCTAGGATATCCAATACCCTAATTCCAATATTACGAAATTCAGATACTGAAGATTTAGGCAGTATACTTGCTCCAATTCCAGTTTCAACTAAAGAAAGAAGTATATTAATATCTGGGCATTCGCACAAAATATTTGGCTGGAATTCGAATCGTTCACATTCTTCTATAATTCTTTCATACAGCCCCTCTCCCTTCGTTCTGTGGACTAGCAATAAAGGTACATTTTCAATCTCTTTCATTTGAATAGCTTCTTTTGAATGGAAATTTTCCCAATTTTTCGGTGCCACAAAAACAAATGATTCCGTTCCCAAAGGAATCATAGAAAGGCCTTCCATTTCTAAAGGAAAACGAACAATGGCAAGTTCGATATTGCGTTTTTCCAACTGTTTACTCACTTCACCTGGATCTCCTCCCCGCAGTTTAAATGAAATCATTGGATAGTTTTCATGGAAATATTGAATTCTTTTAGGCAGATAAGAAACACATGAGGCAACTGTACCAATGGATAGAGAACCTCTGATTCCTTCACCAGCTTCTTTTACTTCTAATATCGACTCCTCAAATAAATTTAAAATATTCTGGGCTTTTTTATATAGAATTTTGCCAGCCTCAGTGAGTTCCATGGTCTTCCCATTTCTTTTTCGTTCTACTAGTACGGCACCAATCTCTTCTTCCATAAGTCGAAGTTGCTGACTTAATGGGGGTTGTGCCATGTGAAGTTTTTTGGCAGCACGAGAAATTTGTCCTTCTTCAGCAATCATAAGAAAATAGCGTAATTGTCTTATGTCCATCGTTTACCTCCAATATATATGATTTTGATATATGTAAATAACATTATAGATATTTTCTATATAATTATAGAGGTGATAATATGAGTAAGCAAATAAAATAGCATTAAAATAACTCAAGCATGGCTTTTAATGTTTGTCTGATGAGAAAGACAAACACGTAGGAGCTTAATATTATATGGGAGGTGGCAATATTGAATAAACCCCAATTATGGACAAGGGATTTTATCAGTATTCTTATTACTAATTTTCTCGCGTTTGCAACATTTTATTATTTATTGGTTACACTGCCGATATATGCTTTACAAGAATTGCATGGCACCGGATCTGAAGCAGGACTTATTACTACAATTTTTTTAATTGCATCCATCCTAACACGCCCATTTGCAGGTAAATGGATCGAAAAGTCAGGAAAGTTTATCGTTTTGATAAGTTCCCTTCTTGTTCTTTTCGCAGCTTCAATTTTGTATTTCATTCCACACTCTATGATTGGTTTACTAATTCTTCGCTTTTTTCACGGAATTGGCTTTGGAATGGCAACAACGGCCATTGGAGCAATTACTGCCGATCTAATCCCGGAATCCCGCAAAGGAGAAGGGATGGGGTACTATGGACTAACGTTAAATCTTGGTATGGCTATTGGTCCCTTTTTGGGTCTGACTGTTATGCAGCAAGCAGGAACAAATTTAATGTTTATCATAAATGCATTATGTGCTCTCTTTGCACTCGTTGCAGGATTATTCGTTAAATTACCTAAGAAAACTGTTATGTTAGAACGGACAATTGAACGAAAAACAGATATGAAAATTGGGGATTTTTTAGAAACCTCTGCCATTCCTGTATCATTGGTTTCAGCTTTCTTTGCACTGGTTTATTCAGGAATTGTTTCCTTCGTATCTATATATGCTAAAGAACAAAGTTTAGTGGAAGTTTCTGGTTATTTCTTTGTTGTGTACGCAGTGGTCCTTTTAATTTCTCGGCCTTTTAGTGGAAAATGGTTTGATTTATTCGGGGCAAATATTATAATTTATCCAGCTATTTTATGCCTTGCAGTCGGTACGTTCTTATTGAGTGTATCGAATACGTCCTTGTTATTTCTTTCAGCAGCAGCCCTTATTGGATTGGGTTGGGGAACCATGTTTCCCAGTCTTCAAACCATTGCCATTCAAGTAGCACCTCCTAAAAAGAGAGCATTAGCTACGGCTACATTCCTTTCTATATTTGATTTTGGGTTCGGCATTGGATCATTTATCTTTGGTATTGCAGTAACTAAAATTGATCATGGCTCATTATATTTTTATGGTTCATTCCTTATAATAAGCGGAATTGGTGTTTACTATTTACTGCATGGTAGAATATCTTCACGTTCTATTGTGGAAAAGGTAAAGAAAGAGATTGCTTAGGGTATTTTTAATTTATGAAATATAATGGAGTTGTGGATGCACTAGTGAAAAATTACTCTTTACGTGCATACAAATAAAAATAATTTGAACAAAGTACTTAAAATTATTTTTAATTATAAAACAAAAAAGCATGACATAAGCTGTCATGCTTTTTATCATAGTGCGAGGTGTTTTATTTGTTTTATATTCACGGCAAGTTTATGGGTTAGTAATTAATCCACGGCAAAGCTATGCTTCCTTTTCCCTCGAATAATCAACTAAATCTCCTCAATAACATGTGATTTCCGGCAAAGTTATGCTTCCTTTAGCGGCAACTTTATGGGTAAAGTCACAACTACTTCATGTAAAATGGACATTTTATTTATATTTTTGATAGCTTTATTGCGAAATATGTGCCTAGAGCGTTATTTAAATATGATACGATTGTTGTATAGTAGCAAGTATTAGAAGATAAGTAGAGAAAAAAGGGGACATCACTTTATTGGGGTCGCACCACATTGCCATCAACTTAAGGATTTTAAGTAGACCCTAAACAAAATTTTCTTTCTCTACAGCTAGTTATTAATAAGAGCGCAGCTTATTTAAACCTATATTTTGATGCAACTTTGCATATCCAAATATAGGGAGTCTATACACAGAGTGTGATTAAGTTATATTAAAAATATTTAAATTACATTATATTTTTTTGTTGGTTAAAATTTTTATCTTTTTACTACATATATAAAATTATAATTATTTTAATGAGATTAAGTATTAATTTTAGAAGTATAATATTTTCACTCATATTAATACTTAATAGTCGAATTATTGAATGCATTCGACAAAATTCTACTATTTACGCATTAAAAATTTAATGTTTTAATAAAGGTGTAATTGATATGACCACTAAGGTAGGAGCAGATTGTACTACTAAAAGTGCAGTAAAGTTTCAAGTAACATTATGTCGAAAAGAGTTGTCATAAAATTCGGTTAATGGGACTTGGAAAAAATCTAGATTCAGCAAAGTTTCACATTTGTAAAAATGGCTTACTAGGGGTTCTGGTGCAAAAATCGCA
>NZ_NADV01000035.1:0-34776 GCF_003264175.1 Bacillus sp. SRB_331
TATGTCTATTACCAATGTATGCGATTCGTAAAGTACCAGTACTGGCTAAATATAGAGGGAAAGCGAGCAATGTATTTGTCATTGTTATAGGTATCCTTACTGTCCTAGCAAGTATTAAGTCATTATTCTAATTCACTATTGTTAGTTCTGAAGCAAAAATAGTGAGATATGAAAAAAGAACGAAAGATTCCTAGCGGAACTGAATTTTATATTGTTGAACCAAAGAGATCATGGTTTTGGACAAACTTTTCATCTTGGAGAGTTTGTCCTTTTTTGATTATATGCATAACTTCTATTCTAGCAATCACCTTTTTAGCTGTTTGCAATGATTTTAATCCAAACATATTAGGGTGTCGTCCCATGTCCATCAAGCTAATAATTTGAAGTATCCCTTAAGGTTCTGATGAGATGTGGATTCAGTGTTAAAGGTGAAGACAACGGTTTTTCCAATGCACGTAGATATGATTTAGAAGAATTTGTTCTCACCCTAAGCTATGCAATTTGTATGAGGAGAGCTTCTTCTGTTTTAGAGGGCTATTCTACAATGTAAGTGCCGCATGACTTCTGCAAAACGATCTTCCATTATCGGGCGCATTTCTTAAAAAAGAATTGCCTCTTTATTAAGAATCGAAAACCATGAGTGATTTCAATAGCAGCTGTCTCCATGGGAGGAAAGACCTCGATAACAATTTGGGAAACGAAGACATCAATGTTGTAGTCAGTATATTTAGGAAAAACAAGTCTAAAGTTCCCTTTTTTCTAGGAATCTCGAGCATTCAACCTACTGATAAAGGGAAACCTAAAGGGCATACTAAGATTATAATTAAAATGGGAGGTTATAAATTTGAGTACAATAGAGAATGCAGTATCTATCTTCGCCTTAGGCGGCTTGAATGAAATCGGAAAAAATATGTATGCAATTGAATATTCAAACGATATCGTGATTATCGACTGTGGCAATAAGTTTCCAGATGAAAGTTTATTAGGAATTGATTTGATTATCCCTGATATAGCTTATTTAGTAGAAAATAAATATAAAGTCAGGGCTTTAATTGTCACACATGGACATGAAGATCATATCGGGGGGATCCCGTTCTTCTTAAAAAAATTGAATGTACCCGTTTATGCCACACGCTTCACACTAGGATTAATTGAAATCAAATTAAAAGAACATAAACTCCTAAGAGAAAGTGAACTTATTGAAATCAACTCAAACTCAAACTTGACAATTGGAGAAATAAGGGTAAGTTTTTTCAAAGTGACCCATAGTATTCCTGATTGCTTGGGAATAGTCTTTCACACACCAGAGGGTAATATTGTACATACAGGGGACTTCAAGTTCGATTTAACCCCTGCGAATAATGAGAATTCGGATATTCATAAAATGGCTGCAATCGGCAAAGAAGGGGTCTTGCTTCTATTATCTGAGAGTACCAATGCAGAGCGTCCTGGTTTGACCCCATCGGAACAAATAGTAGGTGAACATGTGGAAGCAGCTTTCATGAAAGCCGAATGCAAAGTTATTCTTTCTACCTTTGCTTCAAATATTAGTCGCATTCAACAAGTCGTGAATGCAGCACAAAAAACAAATCGAAAAATTGCGTTGCTTGGACGAAGTATGGTTAATGTCATAGCGGTTGCTATGGAACGTGGTTATTTAACAGTTCCAGATGGAATGTTAATTGACCCACATGAAATCAATGAAATGGCTCCTGAAAGGGTGGCCATTTTATGCACGGGGAGTCAAGGAGAACCATTGGCTGCTCTTGCTCGCCTGTCCACAGGAAACTTTCGCGGTGTCGACATTTTACCTGAAGATACGGTTATCTTTGCAGCAGGTCCAATACCAGGGAATGAACGAAATATTACGAGTATCGTAGACAACTTATTTGCCCTTGGAGCCAAAGTGATTTATGGATCAGGAAGTACATCCGGAATGCATGTTTCTGGCCATGGTTATCAAGAAGATTTAAAACTAATGCTTACATTAATGAAACCAAAATATTTTATTCCCATTCACGGTGAATTTAGAATGCTGCACCATCACCGTTTGTTAGGGGAATCCGTTGGAGTAGAGCAAGGAAACACATTTATCATCAATAATGGGGATGTCGTCGATATTGAACATACCATTGCCCGTCAGACCCGGAAAATACCGGTGGGGAATACCTACATAGACGGGGGGGATGTCGATAATATTGGGGAAATAGTGTTACGAGACCGCAAACAACTTTCAGAGGATGGGATGCTCATGATTATTTTAACTATGAGCAAAGCGGAAGGAACGTTGATTTCTGATCCTGATACCATTTCTCGTGGATTTGTGGATAGAGATTTCTCGGAACTCCGAAGAGACGTTAATCGACTTACTATAAAAACTGTTAACGAGCTACAAGAAGCAAATAGAAACTCATGGAATGTAATGAAAAAACAAATAAAAAAATCAATACGACAATATGTATATACACATACTAAGAAAAAACCAATGATTGTACCTATACTTATTGAAATTTAATAGGGGGAAGTTTAAAAAAATGAATTAATTGATTTTCAACAATTGAGCACAATTCTCTAATAAGAATTGTGCTCTTTCTTTTGTATTGGACAATTTAATGGAATAAGAATCCCAAGCAAAATTTAATATTTGTGAAGGATTGCACTTAAACTAAAGGGCAGGTGTAGAGTGACTATATAGGTATTTAATTTTAAAACTTCAAACTTCAAACAAACATAACCCCATGCTGATTTTAGGATGGGGTCAAAATAAAATAGAAGAAATTAATAAGGTGCGCAAGCAAACCTTTTAAAAATGGAAAAGAGACTATTAAGCGAATTATAGAGAGAACAAAAAAAGCATCCAGTGGGGTGCTTTTTTTGGGGGAATAGAAAATCCATTACTAACTATATTTAAAATATAGTTAGTAATTTCGGTACGTGAAGTTTTATGAAATGTCCAGTTAAGAGCTTACATTTAGTAATAGTAGGGAAGAATGGATGGTTAGAGTTTGAATCAAATGTATTTACTAAAATGAAAATGGAGGTGTGTTATGAAATTTCTTTTTAGGGAATGTAAACGGCCTTTAAACGCGTTTAGTGCTGCAAATACATACATGGATTGCTTAGTGCAAACTATAACGTATCTACAGCTCCTAATACTAATCTTATTTTGTATTGCTACAGTATATTTACCTTTCCCTTCATTTATGCTTAAGTATATAAATAATATAGATATACTGCTGCAATACATAATTAAAGCACTATATTTTTCGTTTCCTATCACGTTTGTATTTCTACTTATAATGTGGGATCAAAGATATTTATTTTCTAAAAAAATCACTTTCCAACAGCTGAAAATATCTTTCTTCACTGCTTTCATTATTTACATTATAATGTTGTTGTTTTTTTCTGTACTACTATCTTTTACAGCATTCAATGGAACATCTAACCCCATTGAAAATGAAGGGACGACCAATATGTTCCTTAAAACGCCTGGTATTGCAATTCAATTAATTGGTGAGAACATTATGTTTGTATCTATATTATTCTTTTGGCACAAAATCATACGTTCCTTCATAATAAGTCCTATTACTTCAATTACAACCTCTTTAATTTTGTCTGGAAGCTCATTTGGACTACTCCATCTTTCTACGTATAATTATAATTGGGTACAATGTTTAACTATCATTGGTATACCAGCTATCGCTCAAATGATTTTCTTTCTAATATTTAAAAATATTCATATGGGATACATACTTCACTTCAATTACAATTTAATCATTATACTTTTTAACTATATAGCTTCTATTTAAACTAATTTACCACTGGAAATAAAAGAAAAGGTACCCCTGCTGCAAGGTACCTTTTCTAAGGGGTATAACTCATTACCTAAGCGGCCGTTGGTCAAGTATACCGCCTAGACATTACATGAGTTATGTTTTTATTATACATTGATCATATCAAAAATATTATCATTAGTGAAATTAACATTCATTATTTTTTAATTTTAAAGCTGCCACCATAATAATAATTCTCCCCAAGTTTCATAACAGCTACATATGATCCTGGCTTATAAACTGATGTAATAGGTGTTACAAATCTACCATAATTATGCTCAGTACCAGTATCATAAATTGTTTTATATCTTTGCATATTTACTACTCCATTCTCATCTTCACTTAATCGATATATCTTTACAATACCTGTGTCTTTACCACCTGTATAAATTGAAATGTCAAAAGTATCTCCATACTTCAAATCACCAACGGCTAATTCTTGTAAGAAGTCTGCATTATGATGGAGTGAAAAATAGTTTTGCCATTGCCAGTCATCGAAAACCGGTGATGCTTTCTGTATAAATTGAGATTCAGCAGAAGCAGGGGGAATACTTCCAACAGTATAGGAAAATACACTTCCTCCAATAGTTAATGCTCCAATAATAGCTACTTTTCCTAAAAGTTTCATTTTTAAGCCTCCTAGTTTATTAAGAACTTTAAAATCTTACTCATGAAAAACAGCTGTCTAATCATTAGATGGTAATATTTTCTATTTAGATTTTAACATATACAGATTTTCCTGCCAATCAATCGATAAAAAAGAATTTTTAACTAGTGTTTCATATTTATTTATCCTGAACTGAAAAATCACCCTTTAAAAGAACGTTAGTTCGTATATAATAAATACAGAACAAATGTTCTTTTAAAGGAGATGTATTAATTATGTATGACTATTCCCTTTTACCTGATCGCAAAATTTGTTTCGTTGATCTCAAGAGTTTTTACGCATCAGTTAGTTGCGTTAAAAAAGGATTAGACCCTCGATACACAAAACTTGCTGTAGTGGGGGATGTTAATCTTAGCGGTTCAATTGTACTTGCGGCAACTCCACCATTAAAAGCATTAGGTGTCAAAAAAATGGCTAGGAGCTGGGAACTACCTAAAAGATCAGATATTATAGTCGTTAACCCTAATATGGAAACTTATATTAAATGTTCTAATTACATAACCAGTTTAGCATTACAATATGTAGCACCTGAGGATTTTTTTCAATATAGCATCGATGAATTTGCATTAGAATTGGATTCATCACTACATTTATTTGCTTCAACACCTTATGAATTCGCTGTTAATTTTCAAAAAGAAATATATAGTAAAACAAGACTAGAATGTAAAATCGGTATAGGACCAAACATACTCATGAGTAAGCTAGCACTTGACCTGGAGTCGAAAAAAAATGAAACTGGGATCGCACAATGGGGATACGAAGATATTCCAACTAAGCTATGGCCTATACGCCCTTTAAGTAAATTTTGGGGAATTTCACATAAAACAGAAGCTAAATTAAATCAAAAAGGGATATATACAATAGGTGACTTAGCGAATTATCCTCTTCATTATCTAAAAAAATCATTTGGCAAAATGGGGGAAGAGTACCATTTACATAGTAATGGCATAGATTTTAGTTGGATATCTGAGAAATACGTACCTGCAACGACTTCAGTTGGTAAGAGCCAAATTCTATTACGTAATTATAATATAGATGAATTCTCAATTATATTATTAGAGCATATTGAAGAAGTTTGTTATCGTCTCCGTAGACAAAATAAACTTGCTCAAACGATACAGTTTTCAGTAGGGTACAGTGCAGAATATGGAGGGGGCATACGAAAAAGGCATACAATGAATAGAGCAACTAATTTGACCATGGATATATATAACATCTGTAAATACTATTTACACGCACTGTATACTGGTGAGCCAATTCGATCAGTTAGTATTTCACTATCAAATTTACTAAATGAGGGAGAGGAGCAGATTTCATTATTTGATAACATTGTACAACGAGAAAAAGAAGTTAAACTAACAAAGGCAATGGATGAAATTAGAGATCGCTTCGGAAAGAACAGTATACTAAGGGGAATATCATATACAAGCTCAGCTACGGCTAGATATCGAAATACACTACTGGGGGGCCATAAAGCATGATGAATTCAAAGATACCTAAAGGATGATTAATGGTCAAGTGGCAGGCATTTGCAGCATTACCTGAACAATTTATTGGAATTAACAAGCTTATAGAAGAGCAAACAAAAATTAAGCGTCCCATATTAACTCCGGAAGAACAGGAAATTATAGAGAAAAAAATTATACACTCTTATACATCAGAATCGGAAATATTACTTACATATTTTGAAGATGGTCGGCTGCTTACATGCTATATGACAGTAGTTAATATGAACTCTTTAAAACAATCTATAACATGTACAGATCCATACCATAATAAAATTACAATTTATTTTACTGACATCATACATATACAATAACGTTTACTTGAAGAATATAGATATTTGTGATTTGAACCGTAACTTTGCCGTTTCGACAGGGTTATGGTTCTTTTTAATTGTGGACTTTAGAGCAAAAGAAAACCGTGTCTTATAGAGAGCAGTTTCTCTTATATTCATTCTTATGCAAATTCTGAAGCATATTCTTCGTATATCTTTAATGTATTAAGCAATCGAGCTGATTCAATCATGATTTCGTTTGATGAATCAGTTAAACAAATGACAATAAATCGATTATCATTTCTGTCTCCAAACAAACCTTCTGATTCAAGTTCGATTAACACATTTAATGATACTTTCAACAGTGTATTTACTCGCACGTTAAAGCCATCTTCGACGGTTTCATGATATCTTTTAATAATTTTGTTTACTTCATTAAACATTCCGAAATCGTCCCATTCACTCCACTCAACAGCTCCATATCTATAATAATTGTATAAAGGGTCCGATTTATTAACTTTGATCAGTCTTTCTTTATTAGCCACTGGCCCAATGCTATCGACACAATCGTCTGTTAATATGGAGTACCCATATATTGTGTCAACACCGCACCTAGTTATAAGTTCGTTATAATGACAACGAATTGCATTTTTCAACTCAACATATAAACTTTCTTGAAGGTGCATTTTCACCGTATTTCCTCCGTTCTTTTTTAGCAACATGTTGCTACATACTTCAATCTTAACATGAAAGTGTACCTAATATTTTTTATTATCACAAGTGGTAGAGAAGGTAAGTAGCAAGTCTCTACGTCAGTTTACAAAGTAGCGTATTTTTGACCCTTTAAATATGAGAGACACAACAATTGTAGATTTCTACCCAGCTACTATATTAATTACTAGTGGATATTCGAAGAATGAGCAAGGAATATATAAAATCTATGAAAGCCCTTGGGAACATACAGGGGATGGGGCAGTTCATGCAACAGTTGAAGATCTGGTAAAATGGGGAGAGAATTTAACTACAGGTACCATTGGTGGAAAAGCCCTTGTTAAAAGAATGAGCGAAATAGGTCGGAAGATTTCTCCAACCGGAGAGACGATTATTGACAATGAAGATTATGCTTTTGAGCTGAGGATTACAGAAGGTTTTAACTGTCGATACCTGGAAAATTCAGGAAGGCGGGCAGGTTATCGTTCACACTTCATGCGGTTTCCAAAAGAATATTTGTCTGTTGTGGTACTAGGTAACTATGATGAATTTGACTCTGAAAAATATGCAAATGAAATAGCAGAAATTGTTTTAAAAAAATATAAAAAATAGAGCGTAGAAGACAGTTTTTGGATTCGGTTTACCCCACGTTATTTTAGGTGTAATTGATTTTGAGAACGGAAGGCAAGCATTTATTAATGCCTGCCTTTTTTGGTATGAAAATTAATATTCATACAGTTAAAAACCTAATTAGAAATTATTTGAACATAGATTGCTCAATGAGGTTAAATTTTATAATCTCCAAAAAATAGAATTATAAAATAATTATATATTATAATTATTAAACTTAATTTTATTGAAAATTGATATATTAAGCAATATTCCTATTGCTATTAAATTGACCATTAAAGAACTTCCACCAAAACTAACAAATGGAAATGGGGTACCAGTAAGAGGAAATAGTCCCGTAATACCACCTAAATTTACAATGGATTGCATACCAATCATACATCCTATACCAATTGCTATAAAACTTCCGAATGGATCTACACATAGTTGTGCAATTTTTAAGGAACGAAGAACGAATACAATAAATACACCAATAAACCCTAGTTCTTCAGAAACTATTGCCATTATAAAATCAGTATGTGGTTCTGGAAGATAACCGGTTTTTTGAATGCTATTTCCGAATCCACGTCCAGTAATTCCTCCAGAGCCAATGGCAATAAAAGAATTTACAAGCTGATATCCTTTTCCTTGCGCATCAACAAAGGGATTGAGAATTGTAGTAATACGTGTCTTTTGAACTTCTGACAAGCTAAATTGAATTAAAAAGTATAAAAAAGGTAACCAAAAAATAGAACCGATTATAATTCTTTTAATTAATAGATTTACATTTATTCCAGAGCAAAGAAATATGCTAAAACCTATACCTAATATTAAAAGTGCAGATCCTAAGTTTGGCTGTTTATAGATTAGGAAAAAAATTGCAGCTAAAAAAAATAAAAGTTTTCCGCTACCACTCCAAATATTTTTAGCTTGTTCTTGTCGTAATGCAAAAAAACGGGCTGTTACAAGTATTGTTCCTAATTTAAGAAATTCCGCTGGCTGTATTCCAAAGATCCATGATTGAGCATTATTTACCACTTTTCCTTTCCACAAAACCATAATTAATAAAAAAATTCCCCCAACCATAATACAGATAGAGACTATTCGTTTTTTCCATATTTCATATGGGAGAATAGCACAAACTATTAACCCTATTGTTCCTAAAAATAGCTTTGTTAATTGAGAATCAACAAAATGCCTACTGTTATAACCGTAATGTTGAACAGCAACAATGGAGCTCGCGCTATACATCATGATAATACCTAAAGTACATGTTATGAATAGAGGGAGGAGCAATAGATAATCGAGTTTTAATATTTTTTTCATTTTAATATCCTCCTGATTTACATTAACACTTAATATTATATTTGCTAATGAGTAGAATCTTGTTCTCATCAACTACTAAATAGTATTTTTGTTTTGAAAGATTCTATCGCTTACACCCTGTTTTCTTACGCAAAAATCCCCCCTAGTTACATACTAGGGGGGATTTAAATTGGCATGACTAAATAAAGCTTTCCTCCCCCTAGTAGAGCTTTGGCACTATACAACGTAAAGTAATGGAAATTGATTACTTAGCTATCTTAAGAAGAGCCTTAATCCGACAATTCCTGTTCTACCCATTGGCGTCTTTCGACATTTTTGGGCAATAGCCTGTGTTTGTATAGGAGCCTCACCTAACAGGTTTAGCAATATAAATTTTATGTATTTGTTTCGTGTAGCCAGCATAAATACTTTTTTTTTGCTTGTCAAGTAAGCATATTGCTAATTTTATATTCTTTATTGTTTTATGCATTTTGAGAAATAATGCAAGAAAATGTATTTAATCATCTCGTATAGATACTTATTTTCGGCCTGTAGTGTATAATTTGATTAAGTAGTTTAACCATATAAATTTGATAAACAGTAAAGAAGATTTTAATCATAAAATAAGATTTTTGAAGAATTTTCTTTTGAAGTAAGGTATGACTAATAATTCAACTCCTGCTATAAAGTTACAAATTGATCATAAACAATAAGTTTCCTAAACGAAATTTCATATATTTTATAACGTTTCTTCAAACTAATTGTATATAAATTTTATATCTTTTAAGTTGAATTTCAAATTTACAATAGAATCGAATTACATTTCTCTAAAAAAGAATGTATTATGAATCGAATCGAAAGTTAGTTGACAAATATTAAATTCTGGTTTAAATTTTGAAGTAATTCAATAATCTTTGTTAGGTGAGGCTCCTGTATAGAGAAACGCTGCTGCCCAAAAATGTCGAGAGACGCCAATGGGTCAACAGGAACGGTCGGATTAAGGCCCTTTTTAATGTAGCTGGTTATAAAAACCTATGCTATACAGTGCTAAAACTCAACGAGGGAGTGGTATACGATTTGATAGAAAGGCACCTCTGGGATTTTTGCAGAGCTGTCTTAATAATCATTTATTTGTATTGTAAAAAACCTTTACTCCTTTTTGAGTAAAGGTTTTTTTGTTTAATGTTATTTATTTTTATCTTGTCTATATTCAAAAAGGAGGTAGTTCTAAATAATAAATTGATTGCAATGTAACTATTAATGCTCTAATAAAAATTGTAGACAGATAAAATAACACAAAACCACTCATGAAACTCTAGAGTCTCCCTTAGCAATATAAGGAGGAGTTAACATGAAGAAATTATTAAATGAATTACTTGTAACCCAAAATAATTTGGATGCAGAGAAAGTTTTACGTCATCCGTCGTATGATGTTGCACAAGAAGTAAAACGGTTTTCAATTGAAGATCAAGTCATATTACTAGATAAGATTCCTGTATTAAAAAGCTCAAAAATTCTTCAACATTTGAGTACAGAAGAAAAATATAATATCTTAATTCACTTATCTGAAAACAAAGCTAAAAAGTTACTAGATTTACAACCGATTGATGAAACAGTAGATCTACTTCTAGCGGTTCATCCGGAAAAACAAGCTAAATTAATGGCGTATTTAAATAAAATTACAAAACATAATGTAAAAAAATTAATGGCTTTCAAACCTGAAACGGCAGGAAGTCTTGTCACAAGTGATTTTGTTGCAGTTAGAGGGAATTGGTCAGTAAAAATGACATTGAAGTACATTAGGGAGCATTCTGAAAATGTAGAATCAATATCTTATATCTATGTTCTTGATAGTCATGGTTATCTTAAGGGAATCGTTTCCATACATGAGTTATTACTAGCAGCAGATGAAGAAATATTATCTACTATCATGATTCAAGAGGTAATTTCAGTACACGCTGAAGTTGATCAGCAAGAAGTTGTAAAAAAGCTACTGAATTATAATTTAGCAGCATTACCCGTAACAACAGCAAATAATGAAATGATTGGTATTATAACATTTGATGACGTAATGAATGTTATGGAAGCAGAAGCTACAGAAGATATCCAAAAGTTAGGCGGAAGTGAACCGTTAAATCAATCTTACTTTGAATCTAGTATTTGGAGCATTTTCTTCAAACGTCTACCATGGTTATTGCTTCTTTTTGTTGCTGAAGCATATACAGGTACAGTACTAAAGTATTTTGAAGACGAAATTGAAACAGTAGTGGCCTTAGCTTTCTTTGTACCGTTATTAGTAGGTACTGGAGGAAATACAGGAACACAGGTTGTAGCAACAATTACTCGTGCGATCGGTATTGGAGAGGTGAAATTTAAAGACATTTTCCGTGTAATGAAAAAGGAATTTGCAATTGGCATGCTTCTCGGACTTGCACTTGGGGTAGCTGGGCTCACTCGTGCTTATATGTTAGGAGTTGGAACAGAAGTTGCACAAGTTGTAGCAATCACTTTATTATTTATTGTTATTTGGGCCTCTCTTGTTGCAGCTGTTTTACCTTTGATTCTGAGAAAATTAAAATTAGATCCTGCAGTCGTTTCTGGTCCATTTATTACAACATTTGTTGACGGAACAGGATTAGTAATTTATTTCATGGTTGCAAAAACGTTATTAAATTTGTAAATATACACTGAAATAAATACGAAATGTAGAATAAGTATTTTGCTTTGCTTGCCAAGACATAGTGGGGAACTCGGGAATGAGGGAAACAAACACTTTTGTCTTTAGGCAAATAATATCTTAAAGGATTCATTGAATGTAATTAATGCCGGAGGAGAAACCTATGAAACATCTAAGAAAAATCTTCAAACGAATTTTGCTTCTTTTTTCTATTTTCATGCTTATTGGCATAGGAATATTATTTGGTACTAACTATGGCCGAGATCTTCGTGTAACAATTGCTGGAAGTATACTAACTTCTCAGCATCCACAATATGCGAAATATACATTCCTATCCCAAAAGGAACTAGATAAACTGCAAGATAGAATTAATCATCCAAAATGGTCAAATAGTGATGAGGCCATTTATAAAAAAATAGCAGGAAAAAGATTAGAAGAATTAAAAAATCAGCCATTAGAAATTGATATAGAAACAATTAAAAGTAATAAAGATAGTCGTTTTCTTTTCCAAGGAAAGTTAATTACCATTAGCAATCCCTTCAATGTTAAACTTGTTAGCCATCAAGGAACACAAGGAGCTAACAGGGGAGAAAAAATTAGTGTAATGGCAAAACGTAATCATGCACTTGTTGCTGTGAATGCAAGTGGATTTGCTGATGAAACAGGAAGGGGAGGAGGAAATGTTGCAACTGGAATAGTAATAGAAAATGGGGAAGCTATTGATACAAATATGGATAGAAATACCCCTACAATTATTACAGGTTTAACAAAGTTTGGACAAATGATAACTGGAAATTATTCTACCCAACAACTTTTGGATAAACAAGTCGTTTCAGCAGCAGGATTTATGCCACAGTTAATTGTAAATGGAGAAAAAATGATCACAGAAGGAGACGGTGGTTGGGGCTCTGCTCCGCGAAGTATTATGGCACAAAAAGAAGATGGCACAATAATGTTTTTACTGATTGACGGTAGGCAGACACATAGCATAGGAGCTACGTTAAAAGAGTGTCAAGATATTCTATATGAAAAAGGAGCAATAAATGCAATGGCTATGGATGGAGGTTCTTCTGCTACGCTATATTTAGGAGGAAAGGTTATAAATTCACCTTCTACATTATCCCATGAAGATCGTTATTTACCGAATGCTTGGATGGTAACAGCAAACCAAAAACAAGAAATAAGGGTGACAATAGATGGGAAAAAAATAGATACTAAAAAATCAGATGAATTTGATGCAAATATTTCAACTGATTTATGAATTCTTAAATAAATAAAGGTTTAATTAAAGTTTAAAAACTAACATACAAAGAGTTTAATAAAATTGAAAGTTTTATCATTTAACATTCATTAAAGAAAAGCGTATAGAGATACTCAATCATATGGAAAATCTCCAAGAAGCTAAAAGAAGGATAAATAATGTATACAGCTTACACTCATATTCAATTATATGCTTTTAATCTTATAGTATTTGCTACAGCTATGTGAAATGGACAACCTGTAAAAATAATTGTTGTGATTAGATGAGTAAAGATTAATGCGCAGAATGAATTAGTAATCATACTTTGCCTCTCAAATGAAGCAACTTTAGTATTCACTCAAAAATCCATTGTCTATAAAACAACTAGATTTTTAAACGGCTTTAATAGACATCTGACATTTACATAGACAGATGTCTATTGTATTTTTGGCGGCAAGATTAAATAGCTTTTTTGTTACTTTACAATAAAGTATACTTAATATCAGTAATTCATGTAATTAGGAGTGATTTCTATATTTAAGGAAAATGCAAAAAGTATACTTCTGTCATTAGTAACAAATCCAATACTAATAATTGTATACGGGATTGTTTGTTATGAGTTAGCCTTATACTGTAAGTACGGAAGGATGAATTATAATATTTATATTTTGTTATTATGTATAGTACTTTTTATATCCATGACTACATTTACTACAATGCGGGTGATAAAAAATAGAGAATATGAAACTAAAAAATTAACTAATTCAATAGCATGGAGATCTATTTCTATTATCATTATTGTTGCAATTACATCATTTTATGGGATGCAAATTTATAAAAGTGCAATAAATTACAATGGCAAATTGGCATGGTTTATAGAAAGGTTAAAACATGAAAGGTCAGTTAAACTTAAACATAATAATATATATGAATCTGGAGTAGAAGGTATTTTTGAAGATATAAATAAAAAATATCCTTTGCCAAAGAAATTGTATATGGCAACTGATTTTGATCTTACATTTCATTCAGATGGAACAATCACAGCGTTTGATACATTTGTTTATGGGAAAAATGTTGATGGGAAAGAAGAAACTTATTTAATCTCTTATAATAAGAAGAAATCAGAAGATATTACTATAATACGAGACGGGTATGCAAAGCCTGATTATGATGATGATAAATTAGTAGAACCTTTAATTAAAACGGTTAAGGCGATTCCAGTTAAGCAAACGGTTAGAAAGTGGAATGAAAGTAAGTATGGGCTGATTTATTATGGAAAAAGAAATTGGGGATCCAATACAGAGGGAATTATTAATATTACTGAGGATGGTAAGGGGCAGAGTCTTAAAGAAGCAGCTTCTGATATCATTGGATATACTGTATCTATATTTGTCCCTGGAAAAGAGAAAGAGCTAGTCCCTGCTAGATATAATTTAATATGTGACGCAAGTTGGAGTAAATCAAAGACGCCTCCAAATGAAGATAGGCTTAAAGAGAAGAAACAACAAGATTTAAAGAATGAAAAAGAACAGTTTTTCCTATCAAAAGAATTTGGTTATAAACTAAATATGACAGATAAAGCATTAGGGAGCGCCTTTTATTCATTAAGCAAGACTAGTGATGAAGGGGAAACATGGGAGGTTATCAATCCAGACCCATTTAATAGGGGGATTGGTAGTGTATCAGGAATCACTTTTATAAATGATAAACTTGGGTTTTTAGGAGCAGTTAGACTTTCTGGTAATGAGGGAGAGTTATATCGCACAGATGATGGGGGGATATCTTTCAAAAAGGTAGAATATCCGCCGCATGAAGTGAAATTAGATCATACACAGTCCACAATAAGTCCTTTTGATTCTCCTAGTATGCCATATGAGAAAGATGGGGTTTTTAATATGTTAGTTGGACAAGGGGCAGATGGAGACTACAATGGCGATAGTAGTGCACTTTATCAATCAAAAGATAACGGAGAGACATGGGAATTTGTAGAAGAAGTGAAAAAGAAATAATCAGAATGTTTTTTAAAAAATAAGGTAACATTGTAGGAATTTAAAACTCTTATGTTAACCATCAAGAGAGAGTTTAAATTCTAATTAAAGTATAATTTAAACTATGTATTTATTACATAATAAAATTTAAAATGAAGAGAATTTAATATGGATTTTAAATCCACTATCAATGAGAATAATAAAAGTTCAGCAATTTTGTATTGCTGAACTTTTATTATTTATTCTTTCCTATTCTTCCTAAGCTATCTTTGATAGTTGTTTCTCCAAGCTGTGTATATAATAAGGCCGTATCCTGGCTGGTATGTCCAAGTTGTTGCATCACTTGTAACGAGTCTTTTTCTTCCATATATAACTTATTTGCCAATGTATGTCTTAATTTATGAGGAGACATTCTTTTACCAAAGGCCTTAGTATATTTTTCTACTATATCTTGAATAGCCCTAACCGAAAGAGGCTGTGCAGTATGTTTATACTTCGATAAAAATACATTTTTTAATTCTTTCCCTGGAGCATATTTTTTATCTCTAATTTCCATATACTTTTCAAGATCATTCAATGCAATTGGGGTAATCCATACAGAATCTTCTTTGTTTCCTTTTCGTATTACATCAATTAGCCTTTCTTTTAAGTTTATATCTTCCATACGAAGATCGGCCAATTCACTTACACGAATACCACTACCAAGAAAGAGGGAAAGAATAGCTACATCACGATCTTTATCTCTTAGGAAATAGAACAACTGATGTTTTGTTAAAGATTTTTCATGTTCGTACTTAATGTAATTCAAAAACTCTTGATCGTCATCATTATGAAATATTTTAGATCTCATACGTTTTGCACGGGCATTTAATGTTTCCTTATCTTTATGTATTTCAATTTTAGCCATTACATTTCTATAAAAATAACATTCTCCATCATCATTCTCTGATAGGGAGGTAAGGTACTTAAATAAAGACTTTAAGGCTGAAATTTTTCTGTTAACAGAGGAATTCTGCATATTTTGTTGTAGTTTTAAAAACCTCATAAAGTTCTCAACATCTTTTTTCTTTAAATTCTCCAAATCAGAGAAGGATATGTCTTTAATGGGCTTAAATTCAATAATTTGTTCAGATAATAGCCAATTAAAGAAAACTCTAAAATCATATACATAATTCAGTAGGGTGGAGGGAGAGGCATCATGCAATTCTTTGTACTCCACAAATTCTTCTATGTAAAAGGGCATTTCATTTAAATTCTCGTATAATTTCTTACGATGTACTGATTTTTGACGTTGCTTGCTGTAATCCATAAAAATCACCTCATATATACTATAACAGAAAAAACACTCGAACACAAGTTCGCGTTAAATTCAATTTTTACACGAACTTATTTACATAATTAAATTATGAAATACTAAAATTCACTCGAAATTGAATGGGAAAGTGTAATTATTCTAATAAAAGTTATAGATAACCAAGTGATAAATTCATATTTGGCTATAAAAATTATATATGTATATAAAATAAAACGATTTTCAAATATAAATTCTAACAAAATGAATACATAAAAACAGTTTAAAAGTCTTCATAAAATGTGAATTGGTTAATTTAATCAAGGTTAATCAGGTGTTAGTTGGATCAACACAAGAAAAGCTCTTATAAATTAAAATGTAATTCACTATAAAAATTGTTTATGAGTAATTCAGCATTTGATTATTCTTATATAAAATATGAATTATATCGCGTATAAAAAATATACTAAGATTCATGCACTTTAGCTTGAAATCCCTAGATCCTGTATTTGATTTTATATAATTGCATTATTGTGCGTAAAATTGGTATTTCGTGCGAAGTTATTGTGTGTCTTTTTCTCCCTTCTATTAATTACCTTATGTGCATTCAATGGTGTGCATTATTCCATTAAGCAATACTTTTTAGTTCAAAATGCACCCGTTTATACACATTAATCTTGTTTATGAGGCTACTTATATTCTGAGTAAAAACATGATAAAAAAATTTAGCAACAAACAGCTAATTTTACTTAAGGCTAAATCAACATTATTACATTCTAAATTTAGTTGCTTGTAATAAAAAATATATCATTTTATTTTATTCATTTTTCACGCCAATAGTGTGTAATTTATTTTATATAAAAGTTTTGCCCGATTTATAATATAATTTGATTTCTTCCGTATATCTCAATAAGATAACAATTCTTTTCATTTTGAGACGTAATTTTAACAACTTCAAATAAGAAATATTACACAAACCAAATATGAGTTAGAATTTATAAATTAACTCCTTTCTTTATATTAGCTTTTTGTAAAATGCTAGCTACTATAGCAGAACGTAAACCCGTTCGACATTGTAAAACTATAGGACAATTTTTCAGTACTTCATCTAGCCGTTCAAGTAGAATACCCAAAGTAATATGTATTGCATCATGAAGATGTCCTTCATCCTATTCTTTTTACTACGCACATCGATAACCTTTACATTTCCTTCTTTTATTAACGGATATAATTCATTTGATGTTTTTTCCTTGCCATTGTTTTTCATGGAAATAAGCTGATTTCTTTTTGCTCTGTTTCATTTTCAAAATCAATCCTTAATACACTATATCTCTTATAGGGTAGGCAATAATAAGCTTTGCTTTCACTATCAAACTCAATTTTTAAGGAAGGGTACTTCTATCGAAAAAAAATAAAAGAATCTTTTAACTTTGCATGGGGAATTGCATATATTAGTTTGATCGGCATATGTATTCAGCTTGCAAATGTGTTCTTTTTATTTAACTTTGTTTACACACTTAAAAGAAACGAGCATATGATATTATATACTAATCCAAAAACCATATTGTCTACTTTCTAAGAGCACTGATCTGTGTTCTTTTTTTTCAGATAACGCTTTTGTTCAACTTTTTGCTACATTTTTAAACATTCATTTGTTACCCTTAACAAGTCTTTTTAAGAACAGTTACATATAAATTAGATTTTTTTAGTTTTCTAGTTGCTCGGGATTTCCATCAATACTATCGAAAACTTAAGCCTTGTATTTCATCCTATTCAAATACCATTCAGTACAACCCCATGTACCTGTTATTTCTCACTTTATAATTCCGATTCATATTATTTGGACCATGGATTAGCTAATTACTAAATCATACAATATCTCATTCAAAAACCTTCTGACCATATTGTATTTTTTAACCCTTTGTATTGTAGGATTTAATAGTTATCAAATTGATTATGAAGGGATAAAGCCCACAAGTGACTTCTATTAGTCCAAACACTTCACATTACTATTACATACACTATAAAATGTTTGGACTTTATTATTTCAATCAAAACTTAAAATTAGGAGGATTTAATATGGCAGATTGTACAGGTTTAGCTTGTTTTCTATTCTCTTCGTGGCCAACGGGAACAGTTGTTACAGTTACTACCAGATCAGGTCAAATTATTGGACCTGCTACTTTTTCACTGTTCTTTCCGAATATATGTGCAGTAGTATTGGTAGAAGAAGATGTGATAACCCCCTCTTCTACCAATACTATATTCATAAGTTGTGAAGATATAGAAAGTGTTACTTTAACCACGCCTTAAGATGATTCATATCGTTCTAGCTTAATCCATATTTAAGACATTCTAATGAATGTCTTTTTTCATGAAAAATCTAATCAGTACATCCTAAAATGTACCATTCTATTGTATCTATTATTTCAATAAGCTGCTTTAATTTTAATTTTTTTCTTCTAAAGGTTACTTGTCTACACATCGTTCTACAAGTTTTCATATGATATAGTATATTGTTTAAAGGAGGGATAAATTTGTTCTTATGCAATTTATTTGGTTGTTCAGGTGGAGTATGTAGTATTTTTAAAAATTTACAACCAGGCGAAGTCGTTACTGTGACTGGTAAATCTGGAAATATTATTGGACCCGCTATCTTTACAAATTTTAACCCTAATACTTGTATCGTCACATTAGAAGAGGAAAATTCAGTTACTCCTCCTACTACAAGTATTACTAAGATTAGTTGTAAAGAAATAGAAAGTGTTACGTTTATCTCATAATATATTTTAAGCCTAAAGTAGGGATTGAAATATGAAACTCTTATACATTACTTCTGGTTACTCAAAAATCTATCAATATCTAGATCAAAGCATACAGGGTACACTTATCGATCAAAATTTCGAATGGTTAGCAGTACAGCCGAGTGAATTAATACAGCAATTGGATTTCATTACAACAACGTTTCATCCAGATATTGTATTCACCTTATTAGGTAATCATCTACCACAAAAAGCAATTCAATATTTTAAAAAAAGGAACATTAAATTAGCTGTCTGGTTAACCGAGGATCCATTTTATATAGATACTTCTCTTCTTCTATTAAATAACTTCGATTTTATATTTACTATTGATAGCGAAGCACTTAAATATTACACAGCTTTAGGATATACCAATGTATATCACTTACCATTAGCAACTAATATAGATGTTTTTAAACCTAGTATAAAAAATCCAAAATATAAAAGTGAAGTATTGTTCATTGGATATCCTTATCCAAGCCGAGTAAAATTGATACAGTTTCTCTTGGAAAAAACCCCTTATCACTATACTATTATTGGTCAACACTGGAGAAATAAGTTATTAAAAAAATGGAAGAATCACCAAAGAAATAAGATTATAGAAGAATGGATTCCACCTCAAGAAGTTGCACTTTATTATAATAACGCTAGCCTTATATTAAATCCTCATCGTAGTCATTTATTTCCACAGAATAAAAATAAAAATAGAGTAATTAATAATACCATTAATAATCGTACGTTTGACATCGCTGCTTGCCAAGGTTTTCAAATTATTGAAGAAAAATCTGATCTTTCATCTTTCTTCAATAAAGATGAAATTATATCCTATAACAGCTTTGAAGACTGTTTAAATAAAGTATCTTTTTATTTGGATGACACGATTCCCAAAAGATTAATGGTCGAAAAAATTCATACAAAAGTGATTACACAGCACACTTTTCATGAGAGAATCCACTTTATAACGACTATTTTACAATCACAGCTTCAGTAATTTACTAAATTAATAATATCTTTTCTTCTATAATCATTCTGAATAAATTAAAATGCTTTTTCAATTTTATGAAGAGGCATTTTAATTTATCTTTCCCCTATAGATAGCTCTCTCTATTTCTCTGAAAGTTTTATTAAGCTCGTTTTCAATTCTACATACTATTTTTTATTCTGCTTATACTATAACTACATCTAGAGTAACATCACTGCTCTTTTGTTTTAAATCCATCATGAAATTTTGTTCTTATTTCTTTTTCACATCATATATTTCTAACCTAGACGTTCTGTTCAGAGAGTTACCTCCTATCTTAAAGAGCACCGATGCATGGTGCTCTTTTTGAGTTTCCTTATTTCTACAAAATGAAATTTTTATTATAAAAGGAATTATTAAATATCATAGGTATTTCGTTTAAAACAAACATTTTTGTATGGAAAGGGAATTGAATTTATGCACAACTTTCATTCCATTTGTGATCAATTTGCTACAATTCTTAAAGGAAAAAGTAAAATAAGTCAAAGTGGTTGTGCGGTGTCTTTTCATCGTGATTTTAAGGTGATAGTTCAAGGAAAACCAAGTGCGTATGTAGTACCCGTTGGAGTAAGTTTCGAATCAATGGATCAAAATGGTAATGCATTAAATTTAGGAGAAATTGCTGTTCTACAAGAAGAGATCCCTTTATTTTTGAAATCAATTGTACAACAAGGAATTATCGTTAGTGCTTTACATAATCACTGGTTATACATGACCCCATTAATCATGTATATTCATATCCAATCAGCGGAGCCCCCGTTACATTTTGCGAAAAAATTAGCAAATTCCTTTTTATCTTTAAGTAGCTATCCTATTGCTAATAACAATGATGGGTAATAAATGAATTATATGTGTTTATTTTTTGTTAATAGTTTTATATTAAGCTTATTTTAATCATTACATATCACCTCATTTCAAAATAAAAAAGGACACCTATCCCTAAAATAGCTTTAATTGCTGCTCTAATGAATTTGCGTCTTCTAATTTTCTAACCAGAATTTATCTTATTTCTTTTTGTTTTCAGAAATTATTTTTTACAAAAACACCCCTAAACACATTCTTAACTTTTATTTCACTTGAAACATGTATTTTTTATAATTTTTATGCACCGATAAGATAAGCCCCATCATTATCATATTTGAAAACAGTGAACTCCCTCCATATGATAAAAAAGGAAGTGCAATTCCTTTTACCGGCATTATCCCAACAATCATACCGATATTTTGGAAGATTTGCAGTGTTAAAATACTAATTGTCCCCGCACACAATAATGCACCAAACAGATTCTCTGCTGAATAAGCAATTATAGTTACTCGATATATAAGAAGTAACAAGACCAATACAACGAGAGCCGCTATTATAAATCCACCTTCTTCAGCGATGGTAGCAAAAATAAAATCAGTATGCTTTTCAGGAATATACACACTCCCTTGACCGAATCCTTTTCCATGTAATTCACCACTTCCAACAGCTAAAAGAGATTGTTGTGTTTGATACCCTTGATCCGCATTTTCAGCTGGATTCAGCCAACCTATAATGCGTGATTGTTGGTGAGGTTTTAACCTAGTAACTAATTCTTGAAAGAAAAAATCGGGATATCTTGCGTATGTAAATATTAATGTAGATAATAGAGTTACCGGAATGAATGTACAAAATGCAATTAATTTCTTTTGAACCCCTGATATAAATAAAATAAATGCAATAGATGCTGCGTATAAGAACACCATCCCTGTATCTGGCTGACTGTATACTAGTGCAATAGGAGGAATTGAAACTAACATAATTTTTCCAACCAATATGATATCAGTTTTATATGTCCGAGTCATATATTTGGCGTTATGATTCACCACTAAATTTGCGACAAATATAATTAGTGCAATTTTGAAAAACTCCGATGGTTGAATTTGACCGATAACAGGAAATTGAAACCATCTTTTTGCTCCTAATTTAACGGGAGTAAACGTTGATTCCGGTAGTATTTTTAATATAATAATTGACGCAGAACCAACAATATACAATGGCCAAGATAATTTTTTCCATTGATCCCAATCAATACTTGCAACAAATATTAGCAGTACAAAACCAATTATTTAGTTCCTACCTTGCTGTAATGCAAAGTTTGTGCTTCCATACTGACCAGTTTGTTGACTACTATAAATTGCAGTGGTACTAATAATGCAAAATAGGCATAAAATCAACATTAGTTTTGTATCTAAACTCCTTAATAATTCAATTATTTTACTCATGAAACCCTCCTATAGAACTCAATAAATTCCACACACCATAATAATCAATAGTAACTTTTATGCCCTTACTATAAGTTTTCTTGGTATTCAATTAAAAATTATATTATTATGTTATAACAAGAAATTTTATTTTATCTAAACTTTCCCTTAAGGTTTCACTTTAAATAGTTAAAGTATTAATAAGTAAATCTTAATTTTTCTTAAACTAAAATGAACAATTCCTTTTTATCCAGAATTACTTAGCTTCTATCTTCTTTAAAATATAGAAGGCATTCTAAAAGCCTTAATAACTCCACCTCTAGGCACCTGAATAAAACTCAATATGCCTTCAATACTGTAGGCAAAGATTTCATAAACCTGCCTTAAATTCTTCCCACTCTAACTCTCTTAGTCGGGAGCCGAGCAGTTAGCTTTTGTTAGCTGCTCTTTTATGTTTCATCGTCACATTATGATAAAATAGTCATATATTATCTTGAAGTAAAAACCCTAATTTACTTTTAATATCTCACTTTTTCCTTAAAGAGCACTTTTTAAAGGTGCTCTTTTTGGGTTTGTCAGCATAAAACTAAACATTCCGTCAATACTAAAGATAGGCGAAAGCCAGAACTCATTTAACCGTCCCTGTAGTTAGCTGCTCTTTTTTATCCACATATCGTAAGACTTCGAATACATTATGTTTGAAAGTGCTCTGTTTTATCAAAAGGCGATTCGACGACGATCGCCTTTTTTATTTCTCAACTCCTAACACATAGTATCTAAATTCCAATAATGGTAATATAGAGGTACCTTCAGTTGTTAAATGTCATGCCCTTTTAAAAGGTCCTGTGTAAAAACAGGGCCTTTTAAATTTATTTCCTAATAAAAAATAGCATTTTTGTTATTATTCTCTCTATATACGCTATAATTTCCTCAATATCAAATTAAATCCCACGAAATAGGTGTTCCTTTTTTGATATCCTTACTCGCTTTCTTTCCGATAAATTTTGATAAGTGTTTTGGTAATAAGCCATTCCCTGGTCTAATAGCTTTAACATTTTCATTTGTAAATACTTCACCCGCTTTTATGTTTTCTACTACATATAATGATCTTCTAAATTTTAAAGAATCTTTTTCTATATCAGTAGGGCCATAATATACATTCCCCAAAGATTCCCATGCTTTTTCAGTTTCGCTTACTAATAATTTAAATTCAGCTGGTTCCATTGAGAATTTAGCGTCAACTCCTCCATCCGATCTTGAGAGCGTTAAATGTTTCTCAATTACTGTGGCTCCCAAAGCGACACTCGCTACAGATACACCTACTCCCAGTGTATGATCAGATAAACCTACCTCACATTTAAATAACTCCTTCATATGAGGTATGGTAACTATATTTGTAGATTTTGAAGATGCAGGATACGTACTTGTACATTTTAATAGAATTAATTCTTTACACCCCGCTTCTCTCGCAGCCCTTACTGTTTCATCTAGTTCAGCAATCGAAGCCATACCTGTCGAAATTATTATTGGTTTTCCTGTTGCGGCTACTTTACGTATGAGAGGAATATCAGTATTTTCAAAAGATGCGATTTTATAACAAGAAACATTTAATGTCTCGAGAAAGTCTACAGCTGTTTCATCAAATGGCGTACTAAATGGTATCATTCCTAACTCTATACAGCGATTAAAAATTGGTTTATGCCACTCCCATGGTGTATACGCTTCTTTATATAAATGATAAAGTGATTTACCTTTCCATAAGCTTTTTGTATCGTGAATTAAAAAATCACCATTTTCTATATTTAAAGTCATCGTGTCTGGTGTATATGTTTGAATTTTAAATCCTTGTGCTCCAGCCTCTGCAGCTGCCTCTACAATTTGCAACGCCCTATCTAATGATTGATTATGATTTCCTGACATTTCTGCAATAATAAATGGTGGCAAGCTATTACCAATCTCTCTACCTCCGATATATACATTACTCATTATTTTCACCTACAAGTTCTTTTTTTATAGCCTCTTTCCTTTCCGCCCATTGTTCACGAGACAGGGTCATTATAATGACATCAATATAATCATTGTCCCTATAGATATAGTCTTCATATCTTCCATCTTCTTGGAAACCAAGTTTCTGATGGAAGTTGAAACTAATACGGTTTGATTCTATTATTTCTGCACACACTTTGTTTATGTCTTTTGTTTTAAATATATAGTCTAATGCTAATAAACCTAATACAGTTCCAGCTCGTTTTACGCTTTGTTTTTCACCTATATAAAATCCCCAATAACAAGTCTGATTCATTTCATTTATTTTTATAAAATTAACAAATCCGATTGGTTTTTCTTTATATATTAATAATCTTGCAACCTTTGTATCATCCATTTTTAGTTTTTCATACCATTTTATATGCTCGTCTATTTTAATTTGATGGTCTTCATACATAACCGAACGTATTTCTTTTGTATTCCTCCACTTTAAAATAAGTTCTAAATCTTTCTTTTCTAAACTTGCCAATTGAAAATCCGCAATATCTAGCATACTATCCTCCTAAAATAATTTTTGCTATTTCATTTGAATTACTGGCACACTGTATAGAAAGAGCTTTATTAGACATTTCTTTCACTATTTTAGAATCTGATAAAAGTTTGTTTAGACATTTCGTAATTATTTTATCCGAAACATTTTCAGCTGTACCAATATTCCAAGTAGCTCCAGCCTTCGCTACAGCCTTGGTTACTTCAATTTGATTTTGGGCAGTTGTAATTGTTATAGAAGGTAATCCAAGAAAGCAGCGTTCCCATGTGGTTGTGCCCCCAGCTCCTATCCCTAAATCCGCTCGTACGAGAAGCTCTTCCATATTCTCTATTTGACAATAAAATGAAGTGTTAGAAACACTCTTACAATAAGTTTGAATCTCCTCTTTGTGCGGATTTTGGCTTCCTACCACAACGTCTATTTTTAAGTTATCTTTATTTATATTTTGTAGGGCTCTTAACGTTTTTAATGTCTCATTTGTTACATCATGCCCACCAAAAAAAATAAAAATCCTCTTAATTTCTCCTTTTTTTTTTCGTGGAAATTTCTTAGCGGCATGAAACTCTGGCCGTAATATAGCGTATTTAGGCCCCAATTTTACTAATGAGTGCTCTGGTATTAAATCTTTATAGCGACCATTAAGATTATCGTATAAATTTTGGTCTAGTAACAAATCACAGTCATGCATTCGATTTGCAAGATCATCGATTACCATTATTCTTCTTACATTTTTTCTTAAGGCAGACTCCCACTTATTATCTAATCCATAATGATCAACAATTAACCAATCAAAGTTGGGAAGTTGTGACAAGATATCATTGGTCTGTTGCGCATCAACAAACCAATGATATTTTAGCCAATTTAAATAACTCCCTTGTACTGTACTTAAGAAATTCGTATTTTCATCATCTGCATCTAATAAAAACACATGGAATCCCTTATTTAAAATATATTGCTGCAAATCACCTTGCAGCTTACGACAAATGAAATAAACTTGAGCACCTTTATTCCGTAATTCATGGGCCAGTGCTAAACAACGCATAATATGACCAGTACCTATTTCAATAGATGCGTCGGCGCGAAAGGCAATTTTTTTCTCAAGCAAGATACTCCCTCCTCACTAAAAGCACTACAATTTATTAATTTATAATTTTGTTTCTTTATTTAGCTCATCTACTAATGATTGTTGATTTGCCCATTTCAATTTCACATGACTATTAATTTGAATAAGTTCAGGATTTCGAAGGATGTAATCTTTTATTTGATGAAAAAATAAAGGTTTAGATTTTACATTCAAACTTTTATAAAGTTCATTGAACATATCTAAATCTGGTTTTTCGTCTAATGTTAACCTCCAAGTAGGGTAACAAAATGGTGGAGGGAGTTTCACTATATTGACCCGGAATAAATGTGGATTATTAATAAAATAAAACGGAAGGTATTCTGCATAGGTTAAAGGTTTTGGGGTTTGTAGTAGTCGTTCAATTGCCTCTAATGTAAAAATATCGCCTGCTGTTCCGACAGGTAACGTACTTAACTCTGCCTGTGTATAATCTGCACCGCTTTTCAAATGTTCATCTAGTAAAAAAGTATTAATTTCTGGTGACACAGCTGGACAATCCCCGGTAATCCGTATGACAATGTTTGCATTTTCTTGTTTTGCAGCTTGGAACATACGATCAGCGGTATTTTCTGGATCACCTCTGAAAATCTTAATTTTCCCGTCTAAATTAAATTTTTCCAAAGGGTTATCTTGTGCAATATCTGAAGTAGCAAGTATGACCTGGTGTTTTCCTGGAATAGCTAATGTATTTATAAGACATCGTTCAATGGAAGGAACACCGTGTATTGGCAAGATTGCCTTTAAAGGTAACCTAGTAGATTTTAACCGGCAAAGTACAATTATTACTACCTTTGGAGGTTCAATAACCTCTTTTGTTAATGGGGTACCTGCAGACAAATTATATACAGCTACCTGAGGTAATAATTCCTCTGCTTCAAGATCGTTCAGCGCATTTTCTACAACATTTAATTCCATAGTTACCTTATTAGCTGTAATAATCTCTCCTTTTTTAATATCAACTTTTGTAACTGCTCTTAACAATTTTTGGTTTTGCAATTTTAATAACACCCCTTTCATTTAATTTTTAGCAACTCTATAAAACGAAAGAACTTTTCTCACAGCTTGTATTACATCACACACATCAGCTTCTGTCATTTTAGGAAATAGAGGCAGCGTAATAATTTCCTCATATACGTTTTCTGCTTGCGGACAAATACCTTTTCCATAACCTAATTTTTGATAAAACGGTTGTAAATGTACAGGTATATAGTGCACATTCACACCGATATTTTCTCTTTGTAATGCCTCGTAAATTTCTTTTCGATTACATTTTAATAATTTAGTATTTAAACGAATGATATAAAGGTGCCAACTTGAATCGGTTTGAGGCAATTGCTTTGGTATGATGATTTCAGATAAACAACTAAGTTCTTTATTATAGATGTCTACATATTTCTTTCGAATCTTAATAAAAGAATCTAATTTACTTAACTGTGATAAACCAAGAGAAGCTTGTATATCCGTTAATCTGTAGTTGTAACCTAAGAATTGCATTTCATAATACCAAGGCCCATGATTTTCAAGAAGTTTTTGAGGATTCCTTTCAATTCCATGCGTACGGAATTGAACAAGTTTTTCATAAAACAGAGGATTATTTGTGGTAATTACTCCACCCTCTCCGGTAGTAATATGTTTCACTGGATGGAAACTAAACATTGTCATATCACCAATAGAACCAATCTTTTTATTTTTATATGTGGCTCCTAATGCGTGGGCTGCATCTTCAATGATAATCAAATTATTTTCTTTTGCTATTTTTTGTATTGCATCTAATTCTACAGGCTGTCCAGTAAAGTGTACGGGAATAATGGCTTTTGTTTTGTTTGTAATCTTTTCCTCTATAGATTTCGGACTAATGTTATATGTTTCATTGTCAATATCGGCGAATACCGGCTTTCCCCCCTGGTATAAAATACAATTTGCACTTGCTACAAATGTCATTGGAGTTGTAATTACCTCATCTCCCTCAGTTATGCCAGCTGCATAGCAGGCAGCATGCAATGCAGCTGTACCATTTGAAAAAGAAACAGCGTATTTTGCTCCCGCATATTTCGCTATAGCTCCCTCAAACTGTTGAACCATTGGTCCTGTTGTTAAAAAATCCCCTTTTAATACGTCTACAACAGCTTGAATGTCACATTCATCGATTTGTTGCTGACCATATGGTAAATATTTTTCTCTAACAGGCTTTCCTCCGTGCATAGCGAGAATTTCCCTTACCATCACTCTTTCTCCTTAGGGGCAATTTTTAAAGATTTGATCCACTCTTCTGTTTTAATAACTCCATCTTCTAAAGAAACTTTCGGCTCCCAGTTTAATATTGTTTTTGCTTTTTCATAGTTACATAATAATTTTTGAATTTCACTTTGTGGATGGATATGAGTTAGATGTTGAATACTTACTTTATTTCCCGAAATCAATTCTGCCAATTTATTAATGGATATATCTTGTCCTGTTCCAGCGTTGATAATATGACCATTTGCTTTTGCAGAGTATCCTGCTGCCACAACAAAATCTGCACAATCTTCAACGTATAAAAGGTCTCTTGTTTGTTTTCCATCCCCATAAATATTTAGTGGTACTTTATCTAATTTATTATTTATAAAAATGGCAACAACCCCACCTTCACCACCTGTTTTCTGGAAGGGGCCATACGTATTAAATGGGCGAATAACCACAACAGGAAGTTTATAAGCATAATAGTAAGATAAAACCATGTTTTCAGCAGCAATTTTTGATCCAGCATATGGAGAAGCTGGTTTAATCGGGTCTAATTCTGATATCCCTTGTATATTAGTAGCTTTATCATATACCATACAAGTACTCATAAAGACCATTTTGACATGATATTTAAGACATTGTTCTAACAAATTAAAAGTACCTATTGTATCATTTTCAAAAGTTGTTCTAGCATCATCTATACTATCTTGAACATTGATACTCGCTGCTAAATGATAACAAAGGTCAAATGAATTATTTTCAAATAATTGAGCAACTAGCTTTTTATCTTTAATATCTCCTTGAATGCATTGCTTTAAATTTAGATTGTGTGCAAACTCGGTAATATTTGCAGTAGTTGAGTTTGCTAAGTTGTCTATTATCCATACTTCATGCTTATCCTGCAATAATCTCTTTACAACCCACCTACCAATAAAACCCGCACCACCAGTTACTAATATTTTCATAGTTTCTCTCCTCCTGTTAGTAGTTGCTGGTTTAATATTAAATTTCTAAGCTCTTCTTTTGTAATTGCATTTTGATGATCAGAACGGTAAAACCCTGCCTTCGCCCTTTTTGCATTTTCATATTGAGTACCCTTTTTTAATGGGCTAGGAATGATAAACATTTCTGGTAATTCAAAAGCCTGTAAAGATTCATCATGTGTCATAAGTTCTTCATACATTTTTTCACCAGGTTTTAACCCAATTTCTTCAATTTTAATAGTCTCCTTGGGCAACCCATATAACTTTGTGACTTCTTCTATCATCACTTCACTTAAATGGTTTAATGAAATAACTGGCATTTTTAATATAAAAGTTTCACCACCCTTTGCTATTTTCATTGCTTCAATTGTTAACATAGTTGCTTGGTTCAGTGTCATCATAAATCTACTCATACTAAGATTCGTTACAGTTATTTTTTGGTTTTCTTTAATTTGTTTTTCAAATAAGGGAATAACAGAACCTCTTGACCCCATAACATTTCCGAAACGAACACTGGCAAATATAGTCTCACTCGAACCTTTTGAATATTCCGCTGATGTAATCAATCTTTCAGCAGTTAATTTTGTTGCACCGTAATTATTTGTAGGTGAAATCGCTTTATCAGAGCTTGTAAAAACTACCTTTTTTACTTTCTGAGCAATTGCTGCTTTTATTACATTTTGTGTTCCAAAAATATTGGTCAAAACTGCTTCAAACGGATTATATTCACAAAAAGAAACATGCTTCATTGCGGCCACGTGAAACACATAATCAATATTTTCCATCGCACTAAACACTCGATCATAATTGCGAACATCCCCAATTAAATAACGAATATTTTGACTTTTATCCCTGAATTCTTCTTGTAATAAAAATTGATTATATTCACTTCTACTAAAAATCCTTACCACTTTTGGTTTTTCCTGTAGAACATTAGAAAGAATGCTTTTTCCAATTGTTCCTGTTCCACCAATAATTAAGACGTTTTTATCTTTAAAAAACATGAAAATATATACCTCCTCATATTAAAATTACTTTTAGCCAAGAAAAATCTCTCTTCAATTTGTGTGTAGTTCCATAACCAAACCATTTGTTGAGAGATAAACTAGCATGTCGAATATTGAAACATACGTTTTCATTTCAAGTTTATGATACATATTAATAATTGAAAACTGGGGATATTAATATTTTTTTAGGAATTCTTTACTTTAAACATAAATAAATGGTGATGATTTTAATCTTTTTCACTTTGAATTAAATTTATCAATCTTTTCGTGCATGCTTCTTGCGGATAGTTTTCATTTATAAATTTTCTTCTTAATTCTTTTGCTAAATTTGATTTTAAAGGATCATTTAGAACCTTTTTAATCGTGCTAATCATATCCTCCATGGAATGATTTACAAGCCAATCTAATGTATCGTAATATTTATAATCCCTTTCCTCTAATAAAGATTTATAAACAACTACAGGTATATCTAATAACATTGCTTCTAACCCAACTGTTGAATTTGAGATAACCACAAGATTTGCATGTAAAATAACATCATACATGTTCACTTCATTTGTTATATATTTTACATTAGGATATAAGTTACTTAACTTAATATATTCTCCCACTAGGTTACGCCCTTTTTCCCAAGGATGAGGCTTTATAACAACCGTAATATTTTTGTCTTTCACTAACTTTTCTGTCAGTTCAGTATAAAATGAAGTTTTAAATGGCTGGGTTGCAATAAAAATCACTTTTGTAGAGGTGGCTATTTTTAATTTATTAAAAATATTCTTTTTATCCATATATACTCTATCAAAGATCTCATCATATCTGGGGTGCCCTAGTATCTCAATTTGAGATTCACTGACCCCTTTTTGAAGGTACCAGCCTTCTTCATATTTCCCATATACGACCTGTTTTGTTGCGAAAACCGGAAAGTATGCTTCTTCTCCCATTATTGCACCATGCTGAAGACAATAACTTGGTATACCCTCACTACTAGAAAGAAAAGTAAGAGCTCTACTTGTTATATCTTCAGTAGTACCAACAATCACACCAGAAATATCTTGTTCTTTAAAAATAAAATGAGCCATATTAAGTTTCTCGATCATGATAGGAAGGTCGCTGAGTAATTTTTTTTGAAAAAAGATGTTTGAAAATAGTGGATGCTTATTAAACTTTAAAAAGATTTCTTTAGCTTTTTCTATAAAAACTTGTGCGGTATTGGAGGCTTTATTTATATAATCTGGTGCACAAACTGTAGGAAGACCATAAAGTTCTGTCTTTTTTGATCTTGTTAATATCTTTGTTTGATTTGGATTAAAATGGGTAAAATTACTTACTGAAAAACGGAGATAATCTGAATTTAGGAGGATTACTCCATTTTGATTTTTTCTTTTTATTTTTGATTGAAATACAGAAATTATTTTTTCAAACTCTAACTGTAACTGTGTTTCCTCTATGGGTCCAATTGACAGTTGCTTGTAAAAATTATTATCTTTCATTTTATTTTTTATATCTTCATCTAAATATTGATAAAAATTACTCAGTAATGGTAATGGAATGTTATAATCCTTTAACTCTGAAAAAATATTTATATACTCTAGATTTAATAACCAGTAATTTTTCAAATAAATGTCACTCAATTTTTCACCCTCTTTTTCTTCTTAGATCTTCTCTTAATTCTTTGCATGTTCTTTGTGGTGGTAATAATTGCACAAATTCATTTTTTTCTTCGGCAAATAACTGTGCATGTATTGAATGAGGAGTAATATAATTAATATCTAAAATTTCATCTAAGGGATAAAAATCCCAATAGTGATTTAATCTCCAAAAGAAGCGTGCATCTCCTATCCGATAAAACTGAGGATCTTCATCCCAGTAAGAATTCCACCTTTTTTCAAGAATTGGTAAAACAGAGGCTCTATGCATAATAGAACAATGATCAATGGTACATGGAGCATTATTCGTAATCTTTTTTGCAGGCCTTTCAACCGTTTTAATCGGCATATCTGATTCATCTATATGAATCGTTTTTGATGCAGAGTAAATAACTTGAACATCTTCATTCTTATCAAGATAACTAGACATCTTTTCAATTCTTTCTTCTTCATATTGATTATCATCTGTAATATAAGTTATATATTCCCCTTTCGCATGCTTAAGTGCCTCATTAATTAAAGCAGCATATCTGACTTTTTTTGTCCTTTCAGAAATATGAGCTACATTGCTTTTATAAAAATGTACATTTTCCTTATTTATAAACGGTTGAATCACCTTCTGGGTCATTTCGTCTGAATTATCATCCATTATAAAAAGCTCGAAATCTTGAAAAGTTTGGTTTAATACACTTAATATCGATTTTTCAACAAACGCAGGTTTATTGTAACTTGTCATTATAACTGAAATTTTAGGCAAATATCCTCTCCTCCTTATCAACAAATACAAAAACAGTTACGTTATTATATAAACAGAAAGGACAATCCGTTCCGATAATTTTAAAAAAGGTTTCTTTATCTATTAAAATTAATAGCAGTATTTATATTCACCTATGTATCTTTTTTCACTCCACTATAGTCCATACCATATCTATGAAAAAGTAATAAACTATTTAAGTATAAAAAAGTGTCGATAAAGCTTTAATTATTAGATTTCACTAGATAAAACATATCCTATATTCTCAAGAGAGGTGAGGACTTTGCAACCCAAAATATCAATTATCCTTACTAGTTATAATAAGCCATCATTAATTAATCAAGTCATTGAAAGTGTTCTAATGCAAACTTATAAAGAATGGGAACTTTTTATTATGGATGACAATTCCTGTCAAGAAACCATAAATGTCATAAAAAATTATCTAAAGGATCCTCGAATTACTTATAAGAATAGTTTTATACAAGATAATGAGAGATATAAAACCACAAGATATGCAAAACTTATCAATGAGGCACTTCCATTAACTTGTGGGGATTATATTTGCTATTTAACGGATGATACTATATACCTTCCAAATAGATTAGCTAAAATGTTATCTTTCTTAGAAAAACATCCTGAAATTGATGTAGTGTACTCTTCTCAATACGTAAAATATGTTGATTATAACCTACAACCTATAAATGAATTTGTGAGAGAAGCTTCGAAAATTTTATATACAGCTGCTAATGTTGTAGACCACTGTTCAGTTATGCATACTAGAAGAATATTATTAAAGGTCTATGAAAAATACTGTGAATATTGGGATACAAATCCTTTATATTGGTTTGTTGGAGATGCAATGTTTTGGAAACGCCTAAATACATTCCAACCTTTTTATCCCATTAGCAAAGTGCTCGATATTACTTTTAAAACACCATTCTCTTTCCAAAACTTATATGCTAACCTCCCTTCTAAAGATTTAAATGGTATTTTGTTTAGTAATTCACACGGTGAAGTATATTTAATTGATAATTTTAAACGCAGGTTTATTTCGAAAGACATGCTTTCCTACTTCAAATATAATCAAAATGAAATTGTCTTAATCCCCGATCCATTTATCTACAAATATACAGAAGGTCCCCCCATAACCCTTACAGAGTCAATTCCAAATCTACGGGTTGTGCAAAATGAAAAAGGAGAGTTATTTTATATAGAAAATAATCAAAAACGTCCATTTATTAACACCATAGCATTTCGCAAATTTAAATTTTCAATTCAGGAAATTATTAAAGTTTCACAACATAGTTTAGATCATTTTTCATATGGACCACCTATTTATCCGAATTTATCTAATTACACGATTCTTCCGGAAGGAAAAGTCTTTATCTATCATCACAATTATTTCATCATGACAGATCACATGCTTCATCCTATAGATAAAGACTTATTGCAAAAATTATATTTATTAAAGAACTGTATACCGATTTCAAAGACCAATTTATCCTACTTTAAGATTGGCCCTCCTATTTCATCATATCCCTCTTACCTAGCCGAAAAATACTTAGAATAGTACCAAGAAGGAGTATTATCAAAAAAAACAATAGAAATAGGTCCTGAACTAGGTTCTATGATTAATTACGGTTTTCTAACATCCCTCATTTTTAAATTTTCAGATTCAGATGAACATAGACCATATTCTAATTTAAACGCTTCCTAAGAAAGCAGGTGAAACTAATGCCATCTATTGTTGGAAACATGATTGTACAAAATAGTAATGGTTCTTTCAACTTAGGTGATTTTTATAACGTTTCTCCAAAGGAAAATACAAAGGCTTATAATGGTTCAGGATCATCCAATGTTGCTTTTGTTGCCAATACCTTTAACGGTGTTAGTGCAACAAACACATTCGATTCTGATGTTGCAGACCAAAACCAAGTTGGAACAGTCTAAAATTACTCATTTTCCTCTTCCTCCCCTAAATAAAACTCAAAATTCCGTCCATACTATAGATAACCCATCTTTAATGTGCTGTAACCAGTTAGATCTTCTTTAAGACTGAGCAGTTAGCTTTTGCTAGCTGCTCTATTCTTATAATCACCTTTACATTACCCGCACATATAATATCCATACCTAACACTTTTTTATAACTCCCTAAGGGGGTTATACCTCTCTTTTTACTTGAGCGCCACTTCTGGTGCTTTTTTCAAAATAAATTATTTATTAGCTTTCACCCTTTGATTAGACGAGTATATATTATTGACATAGTATTCATTCACTTATAGAGGCCACCTTACAAAGAGCACTTGTATACGGTGCTTTTTTTTATTTTTTCTTTCCTACTAGTTGCGATAGGTAAGACTTT
>NZ_NADV01000036.1:0-26025 GCF_003264175.1 Bacillus sp. SRB_331
GGTGGCAATGGTTCTGGTGGCAATGGTTCTGGTGGCAATGGTTCTGGTGGCAATGGTTCTGGTGGCAATGGTTCTGGTGGCAGTGGCTCTCAGGGCGGCAACCGTGTTAAAGGCGACAGCAGTTCTCAAGGTGGTAATGGCTCTCAGGGCGGCAACCGTGTTAAAGGCGATAGCGGCTCTCAAAGTGGTAACGCAAAAGATAATGCAACAAAACAAGGCAATAAATTGCCTAATACTGCAACGCATTATCCTGCATCTATTTTAATTGGGCTTTCAACATTCCTAATCGGTGTGTTACTATTTATTCGTCGTAAAAACGCAAAATAAAAACATCATCCTTCCATCTAAAAAATACATGAAACAAATTATAAAGTGAAGCTTTAATCAGTGGGGGTTTTGTTCATCCCCCACTGATTATTAGCCTTCACCAATCGGGCTTTTACGGGCAGCAGGGCTCCCACCTAACTTCTTTGCTCCAGCCGAATTTTTGGGTGGGAGTTTTACTGACCGCAAATAGCGGGATAAAACTAAAAAGGACCTTGGATTGCATTTTATTATGCAATCCAAGGTCTTTTTTGTCATCTAGCAGAAAGAGTATTAATACGCTTTTCCCCAATACACCATCTGCTTCGCTTTTTTACTACAGCAAATACATTCGTCAGCTAAACTTTCTTGTTCGAACGGAATACAACGTGAAGATACTCCAACTGCTTCTTTTAGTTTTTCTTCACAAGCTAGTTCTCCGCACCACATCGCTTTAATAAAACCTTGCTTTTCATCAGCCGCTTTTTTCATCTCTTCGAAATTCGTCACACTATAAGTACTCTCATCTCTAAATACTTTTGCTTTATTAAATAAAGAATGATGAATCTCCTCAAGTAGTGCTGGAATGCGTTCTTCTAATTGATCCATTGTTATAAACTCTTTTTCTTTCGTATCTCTTCTTACAAGTACGACTTGATTCTTTTCAATATCCTTTGGACCAACTTCCAATCGTATTGGAATCCCCTTCATTTCATACTCATTAAATTTCCAGCCAGGTGTTTTATTGCTAGCATCTATTTTTACACGTGCAACCTTCTGAATACGTCCTTGCAACTCTGTTGCTTTTTCTAACACACCTTCTTTGTGCTGAGCAATAGGAACGATAACAACTTGTACTGGAGCGACTTTCGGTGGCATTACAAGTCCGTTATTATCGCTATGAACCATAATAAGTCCACCTATCATTCTTGTTGATACACCCCAAGATGTTTGATGTACGTATTGCCATTTACCGTTACGGTCTAAAAACTTAATATCAAATGCTTCAGAGAAATTCGTTCCAAAGTTATGAGATGTTCCTGTTTGAAGTGCTTTTCCATCATGCATTAAACTTTCAATCGTATAAGTTGCCTTCGCTCCTGCAAACTTTTCTTTTTCTGTTTTTTGCCCTTTAATAACCGGAATCGCTAAATACTCTTCACAAAAAGCAGCATATAGATTTAAAATATTTAATGTTTCAATTTGAGATTCTTCTGCCGTTTCATGAATCGTATGACCTTCTTGCCATAAAAATTCAGTTGTACGAAGGAATGGTCTCGTCGTCTTCTCCCAACGAACTACTGAACACCACTGGTTATATAACTTTGGTAAATCATTATATGATTGAACAATTTTTGAAAAATGCTCACAAAATAAAGTTTCAGATGTAGGGCGTATACAAAGTCTTTCCGCCAATTTCTCATCCCCGCCATGAGTAACCCATGCTACTTCAGGAGCAAATCCTTCAACATGATCTTTCTCTTTTTGTAATAAACTCTCTGGAATAAACATTGGCATGTACACATTTTCATGACCAGATTCTTTTAATTTTTCATCCATCACTTTCTGCATATTTTCCCATAATGCATAACCGTATGGACGTAAAATCATACAACCTTTCACACTTGAATAATCAACAAGCTCCGCTTTTTTTACAATATCGGTATACCACTGAGCAAAGTCTTCTTCCATTTTCGTAATGGCTTGTACTTGTTCTTTTACCATAGTTATTCTTCCTCCTTTAGAAAATAGAAAAAGCCCGCGTCCCCAAATAGGGACCGAGCTTTGTCGGCGTTACCACCCTGATTCATACACAAAAAAATTGAGTATGCTCTCTTTTTGATAACGGGAATTTCCCGCTGCATATGCAGAACTCAAAGGTAGGTTCCATATCGCCTCTTTAAGAATCTTCCAGCCAAAAGGATTCTCTCTCTACAAAAAGGTAAGACATGTACTATTCCTTTTTCATCGTTATAACAAAATAAATTTGTTGAATATCATAATATAAATTTTATTTCAAAACAAGAGCCAATTTTCTTATTTTTATACATTATTTTCAATTATCACTGTTTTATACGTAACTTTTCCGAACTATTTTTACAAGTTGATGAGCAACCATACCAATTAGTGTACCAATTAAAACGAAGAAACAAATAAATCCGTATCCCATTCCTTCCCAACCACCAATAGCGATCATTGTTACAGGAAAGAAAGCTAAACAAAGAAGTACTAAACTAAGTGCAAATATAATATCAAACTGTTTGTCTGGAAAACGTTTCTTTAGTAAATATGACATAAAAAATACAAGGAGAACGGTGACTCCACCAATGATGTAAAAGATACCAAATCCATCTAGCCAATCCATAGTATTCCCTCCTTCCATTCATTCCCTTATACTTATTATATGTTTAATTTTTCTGAAAATAAATAACAAAATTTTATTCAAAAATATATTTTTATTACCAGGTATTAATAGTAACATATAAGAATAGGTTTTATATAATCAGGAGGGAAACTTTATGGATAAAGCATTAACAAATCGCGTCATTATTTTATCTTTTGACTGCTTATCAGCTTTAGATTTTCCTATATTACAAAAACTACCTAATTTCCAAACTTTAATAAACAGGGGCGCGATTGCGAAAAAAGTGGAGCCAATTTATCCTTCTGTAACATATCCAAGCCACTCAACAATCGTAACCGGTAATTATCCTAATAAGCATGGCGTTGTCAGTAATACATTACTTCAACCAGGACGTGAGTCACCAGATTGGCATTGGTACCGAAAGTCCATTAACGGGACAACTTTATATGATGAAGCACGCAAAGCAAATTTAACGACAGCAGCCCTTCTATGGCCTGTTACTGGAAGAGCAAATATCGATTACAATTTACCAGAAATTTTTCCAAATAGACCGTGGCAAAATCAAATTTTAGTTTCATTATTTAGCGGTAGCCCGCTATATCAATTAGATTTAAATCGTCGTTTCGGCCATATACGAAATGGATTGTCACAGCCTGAGCTTGATAATTTCGTCCTTGCTTCTGCCGTACATACAATTCAGACGAAAAAGCCTAATGTTATGTTTGTACATTTTACTGATTTAGATACTCAAAGACATTACCATGGCTTCGAGTCCGAGGAAACAGTAGCTGCAATCCATAGACACGACGAACGTCTAGGAAAAATTATTCATGCATTAAAAGAAAGCGGAATATACGAAGAGAGTACAATTATTGCACTTGGTGACCATAGCGCTTTAAGTGAAAATAAAGCAATCCAATTAAATGTCCTATTTCGTCAAAAAGGGCTTATATCCGTAAATAAACGTGGAAAAATACACGATTGGAAAGCTTATTGCCAAAGCTGTGATGGATCTGCCTACGTACATGTAAAGGATAAAAATGATACTGAAACGATTAAAGAGATTCAACTTCTTCTTGAAGAGCTTCTTCAGGATAAACAAAATGGAATTGAATTTATTCTGCACGATGAAGATGCAAAAGAACGTGGCGCTGATGGTAATTGCTTATTTATGCTAGAGGCCATGGAAGGTTATTACTTCATTGAAAATTATACAGGTGATTTCATAAAAGAAATTAATAAAGAAGATGTTAATTCTAGTAAGAAATATACATTTGGAACACATGGATATTCCCCAACAAAACCTAACTATGAAACAATTTTTATGGCTGCTGGGAAAGGCATTCAAAGCGGCGTTACAATTCCGTATATGAGACTGATTGATGAAGGTCCGACTATCGCTAGGTTACTCGGTTTGCACTTAGGTGAAACAGACGGCGCAATTGTAGAGGATTTACTTCACTTGTAAAGAACTGTGTATATATGTAAAAGTTATGTAAAAATCATCACTGTTTCTCTTTTTATAATTTTTATTTTTGTACACTGTTAGTAGAACAAATTTAAGGGGGAACATTATATGAAAAAAATGTCCAGACAAGAAAAAAGCTGGATATTGTACGATTGGGCGAACTCGGTATATTCGCTCGTCATTACAACTGCATTATTTCCAATTTACTTTAAAGCAGCTGCAAAAGAAGCTGGACTATCTGGCGCAACTTCAACAGCCTATTGGGGATATGCAAACTCGTTCGCTACACTTTTAATTTCTATACTCGCTCCTATTCTCGGCACAGTTGCTGATTATAAGGGATTTAAAAAACGATTTTTCACATTCTTCTTTGGACTCGGTATCGTATTTACAAGTATGCTAGCAATTGTTCCAACATCTCAGTGGTACTTATTACTAGGATGCTATATGCTCGCATTAGTTGGCTTTGCTGGAGCAAATATTTTTTATGATGCATTTCTAGTAGATGTTACCTCTGGAGATAGAATGGACCGAATTTCTACGCGAGGTTTTGCATTAGGTTACATTGGGAGCACAATTCCTTTTATCGGTTGTATTGCTCTTATTATTCTTGCTCAAAAAGGAACTATCCCCTTATCAGTCGGAATTGCTAGTCAAATTTCCTTTGCAATAACAGCTCTTTGGTGGGGACTATTTACGATACCAATGCTAAAAAATGTAGAGCAAACACACTATATTGAGCGTCATCCAAGACCAATTGCAATGAGCTTCAAGCGCCTTGCTAATACGTTTAAAAATATTAAAGAATATAAAACTGTATTTATGTTCCTAATAGCTTACTTTTTCTACATTGATGGGGTAGATACAATTATCACTATGTCTACTGCTTACGGAACAGATCTCGGTATTAGTGCAACCAATCTATTAATCATCTTATTTGTAACACAAATTGTCGCTTGTCCATTTGCTTTATTATATGGAAAACTATCGGAAACATTTACCGGTAAAAAAATGCTATATGTCGGCATTATCATTTATATCATTATTTGCACATATGCTTATTTCTTAAAAACGACGTTTGATTTCTGGATTTTAGCAATGTTAGTTGCTACTTCTCAGGGCGGGATTCAAGCACTTAGCCGTTCTTATTTCGCAAAACTAGTACCGAAAGAATCTGCAAATGAATTCTTCGGATTTTATAATATCTTTGGTAAATTCGCGGCAATTATGGGTCCGGTATTAGTTGGTGTCACAACACAATTAACAGGAAAAACAAACGCTGGTGTCCTTAGTATTATTGTCTTATTTATTATCGGTGGATTCTTATTAACTAGAGTACCCGAAAATGATACGTCCGTTACACCACCTAATCCGAAAACTAAAACAATATAAGAGAAAGATCCCCTTCACACAAGAAGGGGATCTTTTTCTTATATTTTTAACGATAACGCACCACAATTAAAAACTCTAAAGCTTGTACAAAAATAGTTTATCGACAGTTGTTCCTAATACTTCTGCTAACCGGAATGCTAGTGCTAAGCTTGGATCATATTTATTATTCTCAATTGCATTTATCGTCTGTCTTGATACGTTACACTTATCCGCTAATGCACCTTGTGAAATATTATTTGCAGTGCGCAATTCATAGATTTGATTTTTCACACCGTTTCTCCTAACCTGTAAAGTCATTTTTACATCATCAGTATATAGTTGGGGCATGTCATTGTCAAAAGATTACCACAAGAAAAGGGAGCAATTCTGCTCCCTTACAATAGCTATTTCGAAACTAATCAATTCGTCATTTCCTCTCGATTCACAATATCTTCTTTCTTTATTTGCATACGTAAAACCGGATCTATCGCAAATAAAATAAGTGCCATTGCTATACAAAATACAGTAACTAGTGAGGTCATCTCCTTCAATCCTCCAGCTAGTGAAGTTCCAATTAACATTGCCCCCATGAACAGTGGTAAAATCGTTCCATTTACTCTGCCAATCATATTTTCTGGCACAAGTTGAATCATAAGCGTACCGACAACGATATTAACACAAGCTAAACAAATACCTGTTCCAAATCTCATGAAACTAGTAATCCAAAATGATGTAGATAACCCTTCTACTAAAAATGATATCGCTAATATGCTCATACCGAATACAAACATCTTTTTCGGATTCACTTTTGAAGCGAAAACTGCAGCAACAATACCACCAATTAACATACCGATTCCATCAGCTGCGGCTAAATATTGAACGGCTTCTTTTTCCATTCCAAGCCGTTCTATTACAAGAAACACTTCTAATGGATTCGTTAGTCCAACAGCTAAGCCCATAATGGTGAAAGTGATCGTAATCATACGTAAATTTTCCGTATGAAGAACGTATTTCCAACCTTCTTTTATATCATTTTTTAATGAACCTCTCGCCACTTGCTCTTGTTCCACCCATTTTGGTAAAAATGAAAGAGCGATAGCAGATAACAAAAATAAAATAATTAAGCTATATAGTGACGTAAATAAACCAAGTTGTGTGTACACAAGCGATCCTACCACTGGTCCAAAAATCATAAATAGCGACTGTAATGTTTGATTAAATGCAATCGCATTTGCTACCTGTTCTTCTTTTACATAGCGTTTAAATATACGCGAAGATGATGGCTGAGAAAACTGACCTACAATCGCGGAAATGAGTGTTGCAAAAAATATAGCCTGCCAATAATCCAGCTTTAACAACAAGACAATTCCTACAATAGACAGTACACTTAATACATCTCCAGCAACCATCGTTCTTTTCGGATTCCAGCGATCAGCTAGCGCCCCACCGATAAACGAGAAAATAAAAATAGGTGCATATTCCATAACCGATAACAAAGAAACTGAAACTGGATCATTATTTGTTCGCTCCATTATGAAATACAAAAGAGCCATATTTCTGATCCAAATTGCAAATTGTTGTAAAATATCAGATGCCATAACGAGCATAAATGCTCGGTTTTTAAATAAAGCGTTCATTTTCATTCCCCTTTCATAAACCGACCGTTCGGTCTAATTTATTTTGTAAGAAAAGCAACTGACCTATTATTCAGCTGCCATTCCTTTTAACAATACATCTATTGCCTTTTTATAAATACGTTTCAGCTCTTTATAATCTAACTCGTAGTAAAGTACTCCAAGCCCCGATAATAATCCATTCACAATATACATAAGATCACGCGTATCATCTTCTTGAAACTCTCCAGACTGTATACCTGCTTCAATTAATTTCTCAACCATAACATATGATTCTCTAGTTAAAGCTAACAGTTCATCCAGAATTTCTTTACTTACAACTTGGCTCATAGAGAATTCCTCTATTGCATTTGAAATGGGTTGCTGTATGTCCTCTACATAATATTCCGCGAGACCATATAGTTTTTCAGTACTAGTACTATACAACTTCTCTTTTTCATTCCATTTTTCAAGCCAATCATACGTATGCTGTTTCACTACAAATAAAAATAATTCTTCTTTACTTTTAAAGTGATAATAAATGCTTCCTTTACTTCTCTCTGTAATTTCACAAATCTCTTCCATAGATGTAGCTGCATAGCCCTTCTGTGAAAACAGACTTTCTGCTTTATAGGCAATTTCTTTCTTTATCTCTTCTGCGCTTCTTCTCATATTCACACCTCTTTAAACCGACCGTTCAGTCTAATAATAACAAATAAAAAACCTCTATCGCAAGAGGCTATACTCCTTATTTAAGAAAACGTACTTTCAAACCACATTCGAATCATATGTATTATTCCAAATTTAAATCCTCATTTAGTAAGAAATACGGTTCCCTTTTCATTTCCCCTAGCATGTTAAAAATATTTAATCAAACGTTTGTTTAACTGTTTTTATGCATATGTAAGCCAACTAATCAAACGTTTGTTTAAAAAGAAATACGCCCCCTATAAGGCGTATTCTCATCAATCACCGCCGCCTCCACCACCGCAGCTACCTCCACTATCTCCACCAAAAGAACCTCCGCAATCATGTGAACCGCCATCGTGCGAGCTATCATTATCCGATCCAGCAAAGAAAAATAATGGTGATGAGCTGTTGGATGAATTATGAATGTTATTTTGTTTTGTAAGATTTACCTTCTTTTTGTTTGATCGAACTGCTGTTACGATCGTTCCAACTACAACAAATAATAGTATGACAATAATAAATTCCATATAAAAGCCTCCCTTAATCTTCGAATAATTGAATGGTTCTCTCTAAATTTTCAAGTGAAATGAAGCGCGATTCACGAAGAATCTCTTTTCCATTATAAAATAATAAAACTGTTGGCCCTGTAAATACTGCATATCGCCCCGCAATCTCTTGCATGTCTTGTAGTAATATTTCTACTTTCTCTACGTAATCATAATTCTCTAATACGCAATTTACTTTTCTTAACATAACATCACAAACACCACAATTTTCCGTTTTAATAAACAGCAGTACTAATTGTTGTCCTTCAATATATGTCGCTAATTCTTCTATCGTTTCAAATGTATTCATCTTATCCCTCTTAGCGTAATTTACGAAATACTTTACCCTGATACATACGAAAAGCTGAACTATCTTTAATCTTTCTCTTTTCCATTACCTGCTGAAAACGCAGCGTTTTTGCTGTTAACTCTTCTTGTAATTCTTTTCTCTCTACTTCATCATAACAGCACGCAATTAAGTCTTCTATTTTTAATATATCTTTTTGTAGTTCCATTTCTGGTGGAATCATACCTGCATTTTTCAAGATTTTATAACTCATTCTAAGTTCTGGAGGTACCATTGAAAGGTCTTCTAATTGTAGTGGTTTTCCTTTCCCCGGAATATGATCGAGATCACCATTCCGTATTGCTTGTCGAATTTTTTCTTCAGCAATGTTCAAAAAGACATCCACACCATTCGCTCCTTTACATATTTTTACTATTATTTTACATGATATTTTCTCATCTTGCTACGCTATTACAAATTGACTTTATACAATTTTTTCTCAAATTTAATTACAAGGAGCCTTTTCCTCCCTAATCAATATTTTATTTTCATGTGTAGTCTGTATTAGAGCCATTTAATATTGAGAAAATCTTTGTGAATCAAATAAAGCGTTTACACCAAATCTTGCATTTGCTACGATTTAATCACCCCCAGCTCCCTTGTATAGACTTCGTGATGTCTGATCATTTTTATCTAGACATTTCATACGTCTAGATTCACTTTGGTTTATTGGCGCATGCCTTTAAATATATCTTTTATTTTGAAAGGAGAAATGACTATGAGATCAAAAAAATTCACGCTGCTATTACTATCCCTACTACTTTTCTTACCTCTTTTTCTCACAAACTTTATTACTCCAAATTTCGCATTAGCAGATTCACCAAAGCAAGGTCAAAAAATTGTTGGGTATTTTCCTTCATGGGGCGTTTATGGACGTAATTATCAAGTTGCAGACATTGATGCATCAAAGCTAACTCATTTAAACTATGCTTTCGCTGATATTTGCTGGAATGGAAAACATGGAAACCCTTCTACTCACCCCGATAATCCAAATAAACAAACGTGGAACTGTAAAGAATCTGGTGTACCACTGCAAAATAAAGAGGTCCCTAATGGCACTCTCGTACTCGGTGAACCATGGGCTGATGTCACAAAATCTTATCCGGGATCGGGTACAACTTGGGAAGATTGTGATAAATATGCCCGCTGTGGAAATTTCGGAGAACTGAAACGATTAAAAGCTAAGTATCCTCACTTGAAAACAATTATTTCAGTTGGTGGCTGGACTTGGTCTAACCGCTTTTCTGATATGGCCGCTGATGAAAAAACAAGAAAAGTATTCGCTGAATCTACAGTAGCTTTTCTTCGCGAATATGGATTTGACGGCGTTGATTTAGACTGGGAATACCCGGGTGTTGAAACGATTCCTGGTGGTAGTTATCGTCCTGAAGATAAACAAAACTTCACCCTTCTGCTTCAAGATGTTCGAAATGCATTAACGAAAGCTGGTGCAGAAGATGGTAAACAATATTTACTAACAATCGCGTCAGGTGCAAGCCAACGTTATGCGGATCATACAGAGCTAAAGAAGATTTCTCAAATACTGGATTGGATTAATATTATGACATACGATTTCCACGGTGGATGGGAAGCTACTTCTAACCATAATGCTGCACTATACAAAGATCCAAATGACCCCGCAGCGGATACGAAATTTTACGTAGATGGTGCGATAGACATTTATACAAATGAAGGGGTTCCAGCGGATAAACTCGTATTAGGTGTACCTTTTTACGGACGTGGATGGAAAAGTTGCGGAAAAGAAAATAATGGGCAATACCAACCTTGTAAACCAGGTAGTGACGGAAAGCTCGCTTCTAAAGGTACTTGGGATGATTATTCTACCGGTGACACAGGTGTGTACGATTATGGTGATTTAGCAGCTAATTATGTGAATAAAAATGGTTTTGTTCGCGGATGGAACGATGTAGCGAAAGTACCTTATTTATATAATGCGACTACAGGAACCTTTATTAGCTATGATGACAATGAATCTATGAAATATAAAACAGACTATATAAAGACAAAGGGTTTAAGTGGCGCAATGTTTTGGGAACTAAGCGGGGATTGCCGTACAAGTCCAAAATATAGTTGTAGTGGACCAAAATTACTTGATACGCTAGTAAAAGAATTACTTGGTGGACCTATTACTCAAAAAGATACTGAACCACCAACAAACGTAAAAAATATTGCTGTTACAAATAAAAATTCAAACTCAGTTCAATTAAACTGGACTGCATCTACTGATAACGTAGGCGTTACCGAATATGAAATTACTGCCGGAGAAGAGAAATAGAGTACAACAACAAATAGCATTACAATTAAAAACTTGAAACCTAATACAGAATACACATTTTCAGTATTAGCAAAAGATGCTGCTGGTAACAAATCACAACCTACTTCTATTCTTATAAAAACAGATGATGCTAACACAACACCTCCTGGTGGAAATGGCAATGCTACCTTTTCAGTCACTTCAAATTGGGGAAGTGGTTACAACTTCTCAATTATAATTAAAAATAGCGGAACGACCCCTATTAAAAACTGGAAATTAGAATTTGATTATAACGGCAATTTAACACAAGTTTGGGATTCTAAAATTAGTAGTAAAATAAATAATCATTACGTAATTACGAATGCAGGATGGAATGGTGAAATTCCTCCTGGTGGATCAGTTACAATCGGAGGGGCAGGAACAGGCAATCCCGCCGAACTTGTAAATGCATCCATTAACGAAAACTAAACGTAACCTCCATTAATTATTTCACTAAAGTTTGAATTTAGGTTTGAGTGCTCTATCCTAAATTCAAACTTTTAATTTTTTGAAAAATCACAATTCATATTATAATAACCTATTATAATTATATTTAGTTTCTGATATGAAGTTCGCGTGAAGTTCATCTGAATTTTACATGAATTTCCTTTAAGTTCTATTGTCTTCCCATACTAATCACATTATCCTTTACATATAGGAATCATTTCCATTCCATTTCAAACTATCTATATATATATAAAAAGATAGTAGCCTATTAGGGAAAGGCATCTAGTATTATTATAAATATAACCAAAGAAAAAGAACTCTTATGGTGCGCTTATAAGCGCACCATAAGAGTTCTTTTTCATACAATTCTCATTTGAGAGTTCTCAAAAATCATGTTAATCACAAAGAAAAGGCATTANNTAATGCCTTTTCTTTGTGATTATTTTTAAACGTTCCATTCTTCAATATTCCATACTTTTGTTATCCACGCTTCATAGAAAGAAGGCTCATGTGAGACAAGTAAAACTGTTCCTGTATATTGTTGTAACGCTTCCTGCAAAGACTTCTTTGTTTCTATATCCAAATGATTAGTCGGTTCATCTAAAATTAAAACATTGCTTTTCGTTACGATAAGTTCACATAAACGCACTTTCGTTTGTTCTCCGCCGCTTAATAAACGAATAGGTTTTAATACGTGCTCTTCTTTCAAGCCACACTTTGCTAATGCTTGGCGTACTTCTTTCCTTGTCATATCTGGTCGTTCTGCCCAAACTTTCTCTAATGGTGTTGTTTCTGAAGCAAACTCTTCCTGTGCAAAATAGGCAGGATTTACTCGCTCACCAACAGAAATTGAACCACTTATCGGCTTTATTTGTCCTAATAACGTTTTTAACATTGTCGTTTTTCCAATTCCATTATGACCAACAATCGCTATTTTTTCTCCTTTTTTCACTTGTAAATTCAACTCTGGACATAACGGATCACTATAACCTATCCTTAGTTTCTCAGCTTGCAATATACGACTCACTGGCTCCTCATAAACATTAAAATCAAAACGGGCGCGAGGTACATCGTTAACCTTTTCAACCTTTTTCATTTTCTCTAATACTTTTTCACGACTTTTCGCTTGTTTCGCTTTACGAATTTTATTTTTTTGAATAAAACCCTCTAAATGTACAATTTCTTTTTGTTGTTTCGCATACGCCGCTTGTAATTGGTTCCTTTGTAATTGATAACTTTGCAAAAAGGTTTCATAATCTCCTACATAGCGCTTAACCTTTCGTTCTTCTAGATGATAAATAACATTCGTAATATTGTTCAAAAATATTTCATCATGCGAAATGATAATATAAGCTTTTTCATACATTTGTAAATATGATTGCAACCATTCTATATGTGCTGTATCTAAATAGTTAGTTGGCTCATCTAATAATAAAACATCCGCTTTTTCTAAAAGGAGTTTCCCAAGTAACAACTTTGTCCGCTGACCACCACTTAACTTTGAAACATCCTTTTCCAATCCTATTTCAAACAAGCCTAAGCCTGTTGCTACTTCCTCAATTTCTGTATGAATTTGATAAAAATTAGAATTCTCCAATATAGTTTGTAACTCTCCATACCTTACTAACAATTTCGCTACTTCTCCTGCTCCAGCCATCTCTTCTGTAAGTTTTAACATGTCACGTTCCAACTCATACAGGTTAGAAAACGCACTTTGCAAGTATTCTTCAATTGTTATGCCTTCTTGTAAATCTATATGCTGTTGCAAAAAGCCAATCTTCACATGTGGAAACCATTCAATTTTCCCATCATCATGTATAAGTTCTCCTGTTAACAAGCGTAATAATGTTGATTTTCCAATTCCATTTTTCCCTACTAGCCCAACATGTTCGCCCTTTAATAATCGAAAGCACGTATTATATAAAATGGTTTTCTCACCATATGAATGACTTACATTTTCTACTGTTAATATACTCATCTTTTCTCTCTCCTTTTCTTATGATCCATAAGCTAAATAGAGAGAACAACAGTATAAAGCCTTATTTAGTTATACATATAAAAATGGGTAAGGTGAATACACCTTACCCATTACATATTATCGTAAGAAAGGATTAAGGTTCTTTACCTGCTGTCTTCAATTTAGCTTATTTGTTAAAAATGGGCAGACTTCTCCCATATCAAGCTAAAACCATTTGAAGAACAGTTGATAAAGTCATTTTATCCTTTCACTCCTTTAACATTTGTTATCTTAAGAGTATAAACCACTCTGTTATATTCTATTCTCTACTTTTTCTTTTGTTCCTTCTTCCAATTTATCCAATGTTAATGAACCCACTATTTCCCCTATAGATTTCATCTTTCTCCTTCAATAGAAAAAAGCCTCTTAACAGCAATTATACAAAAAACTGTTAAAAGACTTTTTTCTATTTTTTCATATAAGGAGCCAATACTCTTAAAATTTCTTCCTTATCCTTCTTTAACTCAAGAGATGTTAACATATCCATCGTTCGCGGCCTAGGTAATTCCACTTGGACCTCGCCAACTATTGATGCTGGTCTTTGAGATAAAATAAATACGCGATCAGAAAGTAAAATTGCCTCATCTAAGTCATGTGTAACCATAACAATTGTTTGCTTTTCTTGATGCCAAGAATTTAAAAGCCAACTGTGTACTTCCATTTTTGTAAATGCATCTAATTTCCCAAAAGGCTCATCCAGCAGCATAATTGGCTTTTCACATAAATACGTACGAAGGAAACTAATTCTTTGACGCATTCCACCTGATAACTCATCTGGATAATGATCTGCATATTCATCTAGCTCAAATTGCTTTAATGCTTCCATTCCTTCTGTCAGCCTTTGTTTTTTAGGCTTCCCTTCGATTTCCAATGGAAGAACGATATTTTGCAAAGCCGATCGCCACGGTAGTAATAAATCTTGTTGCGGCATATAACTAACAACATCTTGTTTTTTTACATACTCTTCGTTATAAAACACTTCTCCGCTCGTTGGCTCTTCAACACTTGCAATCATATTTAATAATGTACTTTTTCCACAACCACTCGGACCTACAAAAGAGACAAACTCTCCCTCTTGTATAGAAGCACTAATATTTGCTAATACATTCTTTCCATCGAAAGCTTTTACAATATCTTTTATTTGTAATCCACTCATTTTTCACTTGGAAGGAATTCATTTGTAAAGGCATCTTTTACATCGATTTTCTTTTTAATAACTTTGTTGTCATATAAGAAATTCATGTAATTTGTCCAAATCTCTTCCTTCTGTACTCCCCACGCTTTTGCATCATCTTGATACTTTGTACTTAACCACTTTTGGCTTTCTTGTACTAATTCTTTATTCACATCTGGAACAGCTTTAATTAAAATATCCGCAGCTTCTTTCGGTTCTTTAATTGCAAAATCATAACCTTCTGTCGTTGCCGTCATAAATTTTTTCACAAAATCTTTATCTTGCTTCGTATGTTTTTCACTTGTAATAATAACAGGACTATAGAAATCAAGCGCTGGATCTAAGTCTTTTACCATAATTGTATTTAACTCTTTTCCTTGACGCTTCGCTTCAATTCCATCCCATCCATAATAAATCCATTCAAAGTCTGCATCACGACCGATTGATTTAAAGAAATCTGTTTGTCCAAGAATAATTTTTTCAACTTTATTAAAATCAGCTTGATGTTTCTCCATAATCGTCTTTAACGTCGCTTCTTCTGCTGGTCCCCCCCAGCCGCCATAACGTTTACCTTCAAAATCTTTCGGTGACGTCATATTATCTTTTTTTAGAGATGCAAAAGCAGAGGTATTATGCTGAATAATTGCACCAACAGAAACAACTGGGATTCCTTCAACACGAGCTAATGTTACATTTTCTTGTGCGCTTATCGCAAAGTCTGCTTTCCCAGAAGCAATCATCTGCTCTGCCGTTACATTATCACCAGGCTGGATAATTTCTACATCAAGCCCTTGCTTTTTGTAATAATCTTTCGTTTGCGCTACATATAAGCCAGTATGATTCGTATTTGGAAACCAATCTAAAACGACTTTTACTTTTTTATCTTTACTTGAACTTTCTTCTTTCTTCGCCGGATTACATCCGGCAACAGTTACTGCTAATAATGCAGCTAACATAATTTTTAAACCTTTTTTCATTTTCTGCCGCCCTTTCTGTATATCCATGGTGCTGTTATTCTTGCCATAAATTCAACAATAAAGTACAGACATAATGTCACCATGACGATAATCGCTGCAACACCAAATACTCGAGCCGTTAAAAAGGATTTTGTTGCTCTTGTAAGCATAACTCCTAATCCTTCGCTGGCACCAAGCCATTCCCCAATAATCGCCCCCATCACACTATATGTAACAGCAATTTTTAAACCTGAGAAAAAGTATGGGAGTACTGCTGGCAACTTTACTTTCTGGTAAACTTGCCATTTCGTTGCCTTCATTGTTTGTAACAGTTTCAGCATATTTTTATCTACCGTTTGGAAACCTTCTAAAATGCTAAGCGCAATTGGGAAGAAACAAACAAGAATAACAACCATTACTTTTGGCAACATTCCGTATCCAAACCAAATAATAAATAATGGTGCGAGCACAACGATTGGAATTGTTTGCGAAATAACGAGCAATGGATTCATTAAAATCCGAAATAAAGGGATGACATCCATAATGATAGCAATACTCGTCCCAAGTAAAATTGCAAAAAACAACCCAATTATTACTTCCTGTAACGTTTGCACTGTATTCGGTAATAGTAAATCTTTCATTCCAATTAACTCTTGCACAATTGCAGACGGCTTCGGTAAAATCCACGGCTCAATTTTAAATAATGAAACAGATCCTTCCCATATAGCAATGAGAAGGATAAGCCAAATTGTTGTGATTATTTTAGATCGCTTCTGGTTTTGCATATTCATCACGGTACTTCCAAACTTTTTCGTCAATCGTTACGCCTGTACTTGGACGATAGTGAATTTTAATAGAAGTGATTACTTCTTCTGCTCCAGCATCGACGCAAGCTTGTTGCGCGCGTTTAATGACGTCAAGAAGTACATCTAATTCTCCTTCCAACGTTGTTTCCATTGCCCCTACTTCATAACGAACTCCCGACTGTTGTACAACTTCAATTGCTTTATCAACAACGGAATACACATCTTTGTTCTTCGCTTGTGGTACTACTGAAAATGAAATTGTAACTTGTTGTGACATAATAAAATCCCCCTTACAAAATATGGTTTCAAAAAAAGAAAAGGCTTTCCTACCATGTAGGAAAGCCTTGTATACAAGTTATTCTATAATAACTTATGCTACATCACTTTAAAGTAACTCCCTACGCTGGCATTATCCAGATCAGGTTGAGGGTCGATGTATACTTACATCCTCTCAGCCAATTGGCTCCCCGGTTCTTAATTCGTTTTCATTGTAGCATGATTTATTTTATTGAACAAACAAAAGCATGTATAATCATTTCATTTAACTTTTAAATTCCCCAATTAACTCTTGTAACTCCTGTGAAAGCCAACTTAAAGAACTAGCTAATTCAGCAATATCTTGTACAGACATTTCCTGTTCTTTCATACTCTCTTCAATATTACTACTACTATTCGCATACGTATTTGCGATATGTGATAGTTCATTTACAACACGAACAATATTTTGGCTATTTTGCAAAATATCACTTGAATTGCTAGAAACAGCTCTAACTTGATTTGTAACAGATTGTGCTGATTTTGAAATTTTTTCAAAGAAAGCACCACTACTTTCAACAAGTTTAATTCCAGATTCTACTTCTTTTGAAGCTTTTTGCATTGAAACAACAGCTTCTTCCGTTTCAGCTTGTGTTTCCCCGATTAATTTTGCTATATCTTTTGCTGATGCTTCCGTCTGCTCTGCTAATTTACGCACTTCATCAGCAACAACGGCAAATCCCCTTCCGGTTTCCTCAGCACGTGAAGCTTCAATAGAAGCATTTAAAGCTAGCGAATTAGTTTGATTTGAAATACCTGTAATTACTGTTACAATATCACTAATTTCTTTTGATCTTGTTTCCAAAGAATAAATAATAGAAGATAAATCTTGTACTGCATTTTGTATTATGTTCATTTGATTAATCGTCTGTTCAATAACACCATTTCCTTTTACTGAATGATGCTCCATACCTTCAGACTCTTTCGCCATTTGTTTTGCAGCATTCGTTATCTCTTCCATCTTATCTTCCATTTCATATACAATACCTAAATACTGTGGTACTGAAGTTTCTTGTGACTGAGCGCCAGCTCTTAACTCAACCATAGAACTTACGATTTCTTGAACTGCCATGCTATTCTCTTTCGTACTCACTGACAATTCTTGTGAAGATGAGGAAACCTGTTCTGCTGTCTGCTTCACTTTATCTATAATTCCTTTAAACTTCTCGATGGTATTATTAAAATACGCATTAATAATACCAATATCATCTGGTCTTTCCTCTAATTTAATACTTAAATCACCTTCACCGACTTTGCGCAATCCTTCACGTAAATCTCGCAATGGAGCAAGTGCGTTACGTACAATTAAGAATTGAATAACAGTTGCAATTAAAACAGAAATACAAATAAACATTAAACCTTGTATAATGAATTTTTCCTTTGTAATAGGAACAATAGAGGCATCTACATCGGCTGCAACAATTGCCACAATATTTTCTTCTCCATCTTTAATTGGCTCTAATATCGTTACCCATGATCCTAATGCGTCTTCATATACTTCTGTCATGTTTGCTTTTTTCGTGCTCATTACTTTATCATATGCTTTCATCCAACGATCTGGTTGTTTATAATAGTCTCCCGGCTTTACTTCAACAACATTTGCTAAACCTGTAGACAAACCGACGATTTGTAACTCACCTTTTTCATTTTTTTTTGCTCCAACAACATACGTTTGTCCAACACTGTTCAATTCTTTCGTTGATTCATCTAATTTCTCTGTTAACTTCTCTCTCTTTTCTCTTTCTGCCGTTGGGTCTTTTGCAACATCTCTCAATATTTCTGCGTCTAATTTATGTAATACCGTATCTCCTGTTTCAAAAGAATGCCTTTCAAATATAGACATCATACTATTTTGAAACATGTTAAAACTTAACGCTCCCATAGTACCAACAAGCGTCAAAATAACGAGTACAGTTAACAATACATTCTTTTGAAGAAACGATAGCTTATGCCAATATTTTTTCATTAACATCACCTTTCTAAATTAACTTAATATAAAGTAAAACTATTAAAATATAAATCTCATTAATAAATGATAACAATTCTCATTTGTTTACAAATAAAAAAAGACCAATGAAAAAGCATTGGTCAAAACCAACCCTATCCGTCCGGTAACTGGCTAGCTTAGCCCTTCGACCTTAGCCCCTGTAGTTTTGCGTCCTCATGTTTCCATAAGTTTTCCTTTCTCGCTGAACGAGTTGAACGATATGGGAGTTCTATGAGAATTAAAATATTCTCTTCCAAATATTACAACATAAAATTTAAAATGTCCACCCATTTAAATATGTAAATATAAAGTTTTAATGTATTATTTTTTCGAAATAATTTAACAAAGTTCGTGAATGTTACATTTCTTGTGTTATATAATAAAAAACGTATACAACACAAGGATTATTCCGGATATTCATTTAATTTTCATTCAAATTAAACTATTCGAATATATCTTAACTTACGAATTTCGGAGGTAGTTTATCATGTTTTGGCTACAATTTCTTACGTTACTACTCTGCATTTTTATTGGCGCACGCTTAGGCGGAGTTGGTCTAGGAGTAATGGGTGGCGTTGGTATGGCAATACTTGTTTTCGTCTTCCACTTACAACCTACAGCTCCTCCTATTGATGTAATGCTTATGATTTTAGCAGTAATTACAGCTGCCGGTGCTTTGCAAGCTGCTGGAGGAATGGATTATCTCGTCCACCTTGCTGAGAAAGCATTACGAAAAAATCCAAAGCGCATTACATTTTTTGCTCCTATTGTTACTTATTTATTCACGCTATGCGCAGGAACTGGTCATGTCGCTTATTCTGTACTTCCCGTTATCGCCGAAGTATCTCGTGAATCAGGAATTAGACCTGAACGACCAATGTCAATTGCCGTTATCGCTTCCCAGCAGGCAATTACAGCTAGTCCAATATCGGCTGCAACAGTTGCACTTTTAGCAATGTTAGCCGACTATAAAATTACCTTGTTAGATATTTTAAAAGTCAGTATCCCTTCTACTTTCATCGCTTGTATGGTAGCTGCATTCGTTGTTAGTAAAATGGGAAAAGAATTAAATGAAGACCCTGAATACTTGAAGCGATTAAAAGAGGGAATGATTCCTAAACTTGAAGAGAAAAAAGAATTTGCGGGTGTAAAAGGCGCTAAATTATCAGTTATCCTTTTCCTAGTAGGAACTTTCCTTGTCGTACTTCTTGGTTCATTTGAAGCCCTTCGTCCGGGATGGATGGTTGACGGGAAGTTAGCTCGTCTTTCCATGCCAAACACAATTGAAATGGTCATGTTAACCATTGCTGCTCTTATTATTATTTTCTGTAAACCAAATGTGGAAAGCATTGTAACTGGTAACGTCTTTAAAGCAGGCGCAACAGCAGTTGTTGCTATTTTTGGTATCGCTTGGATGGGAGATACTTTCTTCAACGGAAACTTAAATATAATTCAAGGATCAATTCAACACTTAGTGACAAGTGCACCATGGCTATTTGCTATTGCACTATTCATTCTATCTATTTTACTGTATAGCCAAGCAGCAACAGTTCGTGCTTTAGTGCCACTCGGACTATCACTTGGTATTCCGCCGGCATTACTTATTGCGATGTTCCCTGCAGTAAATGGATATTTCTTCATTCCAAACTACGGGACAATCGTTGCTGCAATTAACTTTGACCGTACTGGTACAACAGGAATTGGTAAATATGTTTTAAATCATAGCTTTATGATTCCGGGCCTGATCGCAACCTTTACTTCTATCGGAATTGGAATGCTCTTAATTTCAATTATGTTTTAAATAAAAGCACAAACCTACAATTCTAAAGGGTTTGTGCTTTTTTAATCAAACGTTTGTTTAATTTTTTCAATCAATAACTTCTACAACATACCCTTTCTTTTTTAAACCACTCAATATTTCTTCAATATGATTTCTATCTTTCGTTTCTAATGACAAGTGCAATTGCGCATATCCTGGAAATACCTTTGTACCAATCCGTTCTAAATGTATATTTAATACATTCGCTTCAAAACTTGTTACAATCTCAAGTAAATGTTGCAAATAGCCTGGCTTATCTTTAATCATTGTCGCAATGTGAATGAAGCGTCCTGCTTCAACCATTCCATGCTCAATAATACGCGAAATAAAGTTTACATCGACATTTCCACCACTTAGTACGGATACGACCTTTTTTTCTCTTATTGGGATTTTGTGATAAAGCAAAGAAGCTAATGAGCTCGCACCAGACCCTTCAACCAACAATTTATTCCGTTCAAGAAGCATTAACATCGTTCGTGCGATTTCCATTTCATCTACACAAAACACATCATCCACATAGCGTTGTACAAGTTCAAAAGTTAAATCACCTGGCCTTTTAACCGCGATTCCATCCGCCATAGTTGGCGCAGAATCTACTGTTATTACTTTCTTTTCCTCAAGTGATTGTTTCATTCCTGGGCAAGCAAGTGTCTGCACACCGTATATTTTTACTGATGGCTTTTGTTCTTTAATTGCCATCGCAACCCCTGCAATTAATCCCCCACCTCCAATAGGACAAATAACAGCCTCTACATCTTCCAGCTGTTGTAATATTTCCAGACCGACTGTACCTTGACCAGCAATTACTGCTTCATCATCAAATGGATGTACAAATTTCGCTCCTGTCTTCTCTTTTAAATCTAGTGCATAAGCTAATGCATCATCAAATACATCACCTTGCAATTCTACACGCGCGCCATACCTTTTTGTCGCAAGCACCTTACTTAACGGAGCACCTTTTGGCATCACAATCGTACAAGGAATACTAAGCATATTACTAGAATAAGCGACTCCTTGCGCATGATTTCCAGCAGATGCCGCAACAACACCATTTTCTAAATCACCTTTCTCAAGAGAAACCATTTTATTATAAGAACCACGTACTTTAAAAGAGCCTGTCTTTTGTAAATTCTCCAGCTTTAAATACACTTCATTCTGTGATAATTCACTAAATGTACTTGAATAATCTAATGGTGTCATATGTACAATGCCCTTCATTTTTTCATACGCAGCTATAATATCCTGAAATACAATCATGCTTTCGCCTCCGAAACAATCTATGTTTATACATACTAGTTTAGGCGGCATATTTTGTTTTATACGACAAAAGACCACGCAGTATTTTCATACTACATGGTCTTTTATCTACAAGCTCTTATTTACTTCCTCAACTAATTTCTTCGTACCTTCATACGCAGATTCCGCTAAGCTAATCGCTGAAATAACTGAAACACCATCCGCACCCGCTTCTATAACAGAAGCTGTATTTTCAATTGTAATCCCACCAATCCCAACGATCGGTATTGTAATCTCTTGTTCCCTAAAATACTTTAGACCTTCCGTTCCTTGAACCGCTTTTGTATCTTTTTTCGTACTCGTCGGGAAAATTGGACCAACCCCTAAATAATCGGCCCCATTTTCAATCGCCCAGCGTGCCTCTTCAATTGTATGTGTAGATACTCCAATAATTTTATCTCCCATTTTTTTACGAACAGATGTAATTCCTTCATCATCTTGTCCAACATGCACGCCATCTGCATCTAACTCGAGGGCTAGTTCCACATCATCATTTACGAGGAATGGTACACCGTACTCCTTGCAAAGCGCTTGTAGTTCTTTCGCAAAATCAATACGTTTTTCTCCCGTTAAAGCCCCTTCTCCCTTTTCACGAAGTTGAAAAATTGTTATACCACCTTCTAGTGCATCTCTCAATACTTGTAGTGGCTCCTTCGTACAATTGTTACTTCCCATAATAAAATATACTGGTAATAACCTAGACATTTCATCCATTGTAATGCGCGACATCTAGTTCCTCTCCTTACTGTATAACCTCAATCTTTCCATACTTCTCAATATCATCTGAAGTTGTATTCGCTAACTGATTTAAAAATTCAATTTGAAAGCTTCCTGGTCCATTCTCTACTGTTTTCGAAGCCGCTACTTCTGCTGCTACTCCATAGAATGTTAATGCGGCTACTGCTGCCTTTACATAATCCTTTTCTACCGCTACAAATGCTCCTATTACAGAAGTTAGTAAACAACCTGTTCCAGTAACTTTCGTTAAAATAGGATGACCATTTCGAATAAGAATAGTTCGCTCTCCATCTGTAACAACATCTTCTTGTCCAGTAATTATCGCAACTGTATTTAATTCATCCGCTGCCTGTTTTGCAATATTTACAACATTACCGTTTCCAGTACCAGCATCTACACCTTTAATTTCCCATTTCTCATTAATAACGTTAGCTATTTCAGCTGCATTTCCGCGGATAACAGCTAAATCGATTTCAGCTGGAATATATCTCGCAACTTCTGTTCGATAAGAAGTTGCTCCTGCCCCAACTGGATCAAACAATACTGGTACATCATTCTTATTTGCTGATTTACCAGCAAGTAACATCGCTTCTACCTCTTCAGGACGAAGTGTACCCATATTTAAAACAAGGGCTCCCGCAATGCTAGCCATTTCAGCTACTTCTTCTTTTGCATACGCCATTACAGGTGATGCTCCTAATGCTAACAAACCGTTTGCTGTAAAATTTGTTACAACAACATTTGTAATATTATGCACGAGTGGATTAGACTCTCTCACCAAATCCACTACTTTACTAATTTCTTTCATATTCATCCTTTTCATCTCCTAACTATAGTAATGGGAGATACACAAAAAGGCACTTTGCGCGTACGCAAAGTGCCTGAACATGTGCTTTTACACTCTCCCTACGCTGGCATTATCCAACAGGTTCAAATGGTCAATGACGGACTAGTCATACTCTCAGTTTGCATCCACAAACTCCCATGTGTTTATTATTCATCTACTTCAAAGTCTACTCTTATTCTAGTAAAATAACAAGTTCTTTACTTTTATAGAATGATAGAGATCAGAACTCTCCTGGCTCAACCATTCTTCGCCTTTATATAAGTAAAACTCTCACACGTGTATTTCACCACAAATAACTCAAACCGCCAGCAAGACTGAATAGAACAAAGATGTATGCTATATTTAACGTATGGAAATTTGAAAGGATGTTTTTAAATATGGCAAAAAGTATTGTAATTGCTGAAAAACCTTCTGTTGCACGTGATATCGCACGTGTACTGAAATGTGATAAAAAAGGGAACGGCTATCTTGAAGGTAGTAAATATATTGTTACTTGGGCTTTAGGTCATCTCGTTACATTAGCTGATCCAGAAAGCTATGATGTGAAATATAAACAGTGGAATTTAGAAGATTTACCAATGCTACCGGAGCGTTTAAAACTAACCGTTATTAAACAAACAGGGAAACAGTTTAACGCTGTAAAAAGTCAGCTTCTTAGAAAAGATGTAAATGAAATCATTATAGCTACTGACGCCGGTCGTGAGGGAGAGTTGGTCGCACGCTGGATTATCGATAAAGTTAAAATGCAGAAACCGATTAAACGTCTATGGATTTCATCTGTTACCGATAAAGCAATTAAAGATGGCTTCGCAAATTTAAAACCAGGAAAAGCATATGACAATCTATACGCTTCAGCTGTCGCACGTTCAGAGGCTGACTGGTATATCGGACTTAATGCGACTCGAGCATTAACTACTCGCTTTAATGCCCAACTAAATTGTGGTCGTGTTCAAACACCTACTGTAGCCATGATTGCAAGCCGTGAAGATGAAATCAAACATTTCAAAGCTCAAACTTACTATGGTATCGAAGCTCAAACAGCTGAGAGATTAAAGCTAACTTGGCAAGATACAAAAGGAAATAGCCGTAGCTTTAATAAAGAAAAAACTGATGCAATCGTGAACAAAATTAGTAAACAAAATGCTACTGTTGTAGACATTGATAAAAAACAAAAGAAATCGTTCGCTCCTAGTCTTTACGATTTAACTGAGCTACAACGTGATGCGAATAAAATATTTGGTTACTCTGCGAAAGAAACATTAAACATTATGCAAAAATTATATGAACAGCATAAAGTTTTAACGTACCCTCGTACAGATTCACGCTATATTTCATCTGATATTGTCGGAACACTTCCAGAGCGTCTGAAGGCTTGCGGAGTTGGAGAATACCGTCCTTTAGCACATAAAGTATTGCAGAAACCTGTAAAATCTAATAAATCATTTGTTGATGATAGTAAAGTAAGTGATCATCACGCAATTATTCCAACAGAGAGCTATGTAAACTTCTCAGCTTTCACAGATAAAGAACGTAAAATTTATGACTTAGTTGTAAAACGTTTCTTAGCTGTTTTATTCCCAGCCTTTGAATATGAACAACTAACATTGCGCACGAAAATTGGTGACGAAACGTTCATCGCACGCGGAAAAACGATTTTACATGCTGGTTGGAAAGAGGTTTATGAAAATCGATTTGAAGATGATGATGCAAGCGATGATGTAAAAGAACAAATCTTACCTCGCATCGAAAAAGGCGATACATTAAACATAAAACTAATTGTCCAAACATCAGGTCAAACGAAAGCACCTGCACGTTTTAATGAAGCAACATTACTTTCAGCGATGGAAAACCCAACAAAATACATGGATACGCAAAACAAACAACTTGCTGACACGTTAAAGTCAACTGGTGGATTAGGTACTGTAGCTACACGAGCTGATATTATCGACAAGTTATTCAATTCGTTCTTGCTTGAAAAACGTGGTAAAGATATTCATATTACTTCAAAAGGCCGTCAGTTACTTGATTTAGTGCCAGAAGAACTGAAATCTCCTACACTAACTGGTGAATGGGAGCAAAAGTTAGAAGCTATCGCTAAAGGAAAATTAAAGAAAGAAGTATTCATTTCAGAAATGAAGAACTATACGAAAGAAATTGTTGCTGAAATTAAATCGAGTGATAAGAAATATAAACACGACAACATTTCAACGAAGTCTTGTCCAGACTGTGGTAAACCAATGTTAGAAGTAAACGGTAAAAAAGGTAAAATGCTTGTATGCCAAGATCGCGAATGTGGTCACCGTAAAAATGTATCCCGCACTACAAATGCACGCTGTCCTCAGTGTAAAAAGAAACTAGAACTTCGTGGTGAAGGAGCAGGCCAAATTTTCGCATGTAAATGTGGCTATCGCGAGAAACTTTCTACATTCCAAGAGAGACGTAAAAAAGAATCCGGCAGCAAAGCTGATAAACGCGACGTTCAAAAATATATGAAACAGCAGAACAAAGAAGAAGAACCATTAAACAATCCATTCGCAGAAGCATTAAAGAAATTAAAATTTGATTAAACAAAAAGGTTCCTACCACTATGAACTGTACCCCGAATCAT
>NZ_NADV01000037.1:0-50061 GCF_003264175.1 Bacillus sp. SRB_331
ATGATTCGGGGTACAGTTCATACTTCCTGATAGGTTCCTTCTTTAAATGCAAAAACTTCAAGTGTGTCAGGTTATGCTTCAAATCGTTACCGTTTCCATAAAGCTCTTATAAAGTTGAATGTCTTGTTATTTTTTACCTGATGCTGATGAGATACCATCATCCAATTTTTTTGATTCAATTTAGGATGAATATCTACTGTCGTTTGATAGGCAGTACATAATAGTTAAAAGCTAAATCCAGCAGAGCACTTGCTTCTTGACGCAGTAACAGGTCTTTCGGACGAAACATAAAGGATCCGTCAGCATTAATGGAAGTATCAGGGTCTAGAATTCCTTGGGAGGCAAGTGCCTGAATCGATTGGACTGCCCAGTCATCTGCGGCATCCAGTAATTTAACTTTAATAGCTTTGTCAGGTTGAATCGTTTTCAAGTCTTGAATTTGCTTTACGTTTTGAATCATGGTTGCTGCGACCTGTCGGGTAATCGGAGTAGCACGGTTATACTCTGGAATTCCATTCATAATTTTTTCCCTTGCCTCTTTTGAGTCGTCTGGAAAACCGTTCCATCCATGAGCAAGTAACAACGTATCCGCAAACTCTCCTTGTGTCATGGTTTCCATCGGATTGAATAGATTACCTGTTTTAGCACCCATAATATTTAGGGCATGAAGATTATCAATGTGACTTCTATAGTTACTCTTTTGTGGAACGTCATCAAAAGGTGGTTTGTTGTTAATTCTCTGGGCATCTGCTACAAAATCAAGGCTTTTAGGAGAATCGTAGTGAAAATATGTGATTTCTCCAGCTGAATTCTTTTTGAAAGCAACTTTGTTGCCTTCCGAATCTTCAAATAACAACGGATGAATCATTTTGAGAACTTGTTTTCCAGTTATTCCACCCTCCATGACTAAATTCCCATTTTCATAAGTAAAATGAGTGCGAATTGCAGCGAAACGCGTATTTTGGAATAAGCCCAAGTATTTATGAGCTTCTTTTTCCTCTAACGGGAGATAACTTGTTTTTACTTCATTCTTCTTAGCAGGGAAATAGTGATCCATGAGAGCTTCATATACGTCTATACTCATCAAGGAATCATTATTGTAAGACATGAAGAATGCTGTTTTTTGTTCAGGCACTAAAATCATCAGTGATTGATGTCCGGGCATACTTCCCCCTTTCATTACAACGTGTTGACCGTTAGCAAATTTATTAAAAGGCGTTTCAAATCCAATTGTCGCAACAGGGTTGGTCTTATCATCAAAAACTTGATAGGCATGCATCATATCTATGCTTTTTTTACTTACAATTTCTTTGTCTTTAAACTTTCCTTTCTGTAGTTGCATAATCATGTATTTTGACATGTCTTCTGCAGTAGATAAAATGCCTCCTTGTGGTGTATCCCTTAAACCGCTCCCACTTGTTGGGATCGGTTCGCCAGTGGGACCATAATGTGTAGCCATTCTTTCTAGAAGTTCAGGCGTAAAGCTCATACTTGTAGATTTCATATCTAATGGTTTGAAAATATTCTTTTCCATATATTTGGAGAAAGGGCTGTTAGTAACATTCTCTACTGCAAACCCTGCGAGCGCAAATGAGACGTTGTCATACGTATAAACTTCACCCGGTGGTCGTACCACAGTTGGCATATGTTTAGAGAAAAATTCTTTCATTGGTATACTATTATCAATATATTCAGGTCCAGTTATATTTGTGAGGTCGGGAAAATCTACCCCACTAGTATAAGTGAGCATATCAAACAAGGTAAGAGGTTTCCCTGTTTGATTAGGTATTTGTAATCCACCAAGATATTTTTGTACGTCTTGATCTAGTTTAAGCTTTCCTTTATCGACTTGCTGCATCACAGCCAAAGCAGTAAAAGTTTTCGAGACTGAAGCGATTTGAAAGACCGTATCCTTAGTGACGGGGATTTTCTTTTCTTTATCGGCATATCCATACCCTTTATTGACAACGACCTTTCCATCATGAACGACGACAAAACTAGAACCGTTCACATTGTGCTTCTTCATTTTTTCTTCAAATAACGGATCAGCAAAAGATTCTATTTCTTTTTTATTATTAGGTCCTTTCGTCATTTGGATATTAGTCGCGGATGCCGATGGTTTTGATTTTCCTGCTTCTAACGATTGTTGGGAACACGCAGAAATCATGGTTGAAGAAGAAAGAAGAATTGCAACGATCCCCAATTTGTTAATTGCTTGTTTCATTTTTGTACGCTCCTTTATTTGGTTGGAATTTTTTTGTTAGCGCAACGAGTTAGCGGCTCGTTAGCGTATGAAAAGAGTGTAGCAAGCGGCGAGTCATAGTCGATAGTGAACTTTTGTCATATTTATAAAGAACAACAAAAATTGAGTGGGATACGGCTGTATTAATAGCTATGTCATTGAAACCATGACATTTTGACACTACCGTATGTGACAAAAAAAAACTTAGAATCAAAGAGCAGTTTTTAAAGTATTAACAATAAATGAGGAGGGGAGATTTTCATTGTGCATGACAAAAATATAAAGAGGCGTGAAAGGGGAAACAGGTATGACCTATTTATGAAAAACAAACCAGTAACAAGAGTATTTTAAGGAAAAGAAGTAGTTTCTAGGGTTAACATACAAGTGGAAAAAGAGAAATTTACCGTTTGTTAGGACACAATAGCATTTGTGAAAATAATACTGAGTAAGATAATTGCAAATCCACTCTTGTCCATTTGTCTTTGGTTAAGATGAAAGCTGTGTGACTAGTATAAAACAGCAAATAACTACCGATAAAATATGAATAGAGGAGAGGAATATCTTTATGAAAAAGCATTGCCAGATTACATCTACAGGTTTAGTCCTTTTAATGACTGGAAGTTCTCTGTTATATACAACACCAACCTCAATTGTAAAAGCAGAGCCCACTCAAAATATATCTAGTTCGTTACAAACAAGTACCCAACGAGATCGTACTTCTGTAAAGCAAGCAATACGGGATACACTACAACTTGGATACCCTGGAATACTTGCTAAAATTTATAAGGGTGGAAAAACGTGGAGTTATACCGCTGGCATAGCGGATCTGAGAACCAAGAAGCCGATGAAAACAGATTTTCGCTTTCGCATTGGCAGTACGACGAAGACATTCATTGCAACAGTGCTACTTCAATTAGCTGGAGAGAACCGCTTGAATCTAGACGACTCCATTGAAAAATGGTTGCCTGGTGTCATTCAAGGAAACGGATATGATAGTAACCAGATTACTATCCGGCAGATATTGAATCATACAAGTGGTATCGCTGACTACATAAAGTCAACAGACTTTGATATTAAAGATACAAAAAAATCGTATACAGCTGAAGAATTCGTAAAGATGGGGATTTCTCTTCCCCCAGACTTTGCTCCAGGAAAGGGCTGGTCTTATTCAAACACAGGATACGTATTACTGGGTACCCTTATTGAAAAAGTAACTGGAAACAGCTATGCGGAAGAGGTCGAAAATCGAATTATTGAACCGCTTGAATTGTCGAATACATTCCTACCTGGCAATTCAACGGTTATTCCAGGCACCAAGCATGCCCGTGGATATGAAAGATATGATGGAGAAAGTGAGCTAAAAGACGTTACTTATTCTAACCCAGGTAGCTCGGATGGAGATATGATTTCTACTGCGGACGATTTAAACAAATTTTTCTCTTACTTACTCAGTGGCAAATTACTGAAGGAACAGCAACTAAAACAAATGCTTACTACAGTTCCTACAGGAACAGAAGAAATCGATGGATATGGTCTTGGAATCTATGAAACTAAACTTCAAAACGGTGTCTCGATATGGGGACACGCAGGCGGTGTTCCAGGGTTTTCTACTTTTTCTGGAGGCACACTTGGAGGCAAGCATACATTGGCCATCAATTTGAATGGCCATAAAACTAGTCGTTCTGATCCTTTTAAAAACATTTTACTTTCTGAATTTAACAAGTAGGCAAAAAGGAACGTCAAGTAAATTTTGTTATAGTTTTTATAGTTGAAAATATACCTTTCTGGTTTAAAAAACCAACTTCCTTTTAAAATTTTTAATTAAGGTGGTAAATGCTATTAAGCTAATAAAACAAAATTCTCCGTAATATAAAAAAACGTTATTCTTTCTCTAGAATCATAGAAAAGGATAGCGTTTTTTTACATTTGGGGGTAAAGCAAGTGCTTAATTTGATGGATATGTGGCGGTACCCTATCGCTATCAAGTTAATAAAAAGGAATGCCCACTAAAATGAAAAATACGCTGTTCTTTCTGTAGAATCATAGGAAAGGATGGTGTTTTTTATGTCTGTTTCTATGTCTGACGAATTACAACTATTTGCTCAAGAGATTCAAAGTTTTTTATCTTTAAATACCTTACGGGATCTTGCTAGAGATGTTGGTTTTGTACAACGAATCAGTAAGTATCAGGCAAAAGATTCTATTTCTTTTTTATTATTAGGACCTTTCGTCATTTGGATATTATTCGTGGATGCTGATGGTATTGATTTTCCTGCTTCTAACGATTGTTGGGAACATGCAGAAATCATGGTTGAAGAAGAAAGAAGAATTGCAACGATCTCCAGTTTGTTAATTGCTTGTTTCATTTTTGTACGCTCCTTTATTCGGTTGGAACTTTTTGTCATATTTATAAAGGATAACAAAAATTGAGTGGGCTAAGGCTTTATTGATAGTTATGTCATACAAACAATGACACTTTGACACTACCGTATGTGACAGAAAAATACTTAGAATCAAAAAGTAGCTTTTAACGCATTAACAATGAATGAGGAGGAGAGATTTTAATGACGAAAGCATCAGCTCAAAAAACTTTGCAAGATTTTTATTTCTTGTTATTTACCTTTGTATCCGGATTCTTTTACTTTTGTTTCTATCTGGTCAGCATTACATTTGCATTAGTAATGACGATTATCTTTTTGGGTATTCCCTTGTTGGTTTGGGTGCTACAAACAACTCACACGTTTGTTCAGTATGAACGTATTCAAACAAAGGTTTATACAGATGTATCGATAGAATTATTCGAACCAAGAAAAAAAGAGGAAGGGGATAAATGGATTAAAGCGAGAGATACAATCCTTAATAATAGCAACTGGAGAGCTATTTTTTGGCTCATGCAGAAATTTTTTATCGGAATAATAAGTCTTATATGTGCTGTTTTACTGTATGTAATGCCGCTAGTATGTATCGTTACACCCTTACTTTTTCGATATTTTAATATATACTTATTGGGCATTGCTGTGAATTCATGGGAGACAGCAATTTTTGTCATGATTGTTGGTTTCATTCTCATCTGGATACATAATCTTATTGGAAACGGCTTAGTTAGAATTATTGGAATGTACACGCGTTCCATGTTTAAAGCTATAAAGGAGTGATAATTTGTTTAATACTTTGAAAATATGGTTTTGGTATGATTGGGCCTTACTTTGTATACGTTTTATTATTTGGCTATCATTGATATCGATGACTATCCAACAACAAGATTATTTGACAGTACCACTTTGGATCATTATTCTTTGGGAAATAGTTTCATTTTCAGTACCTTGGATTTGTTTAATGTTTAGTTATCGCTATTATTTGTTTACTGAAATAATATTATTTGGCGGAGTGTGTTTCTATTTAACTTTATTATTTCCGTCAGCATATCTTGCTTTTTTAATGCCAACTTTTATGATTGCGGCAAATAGTGCTCATAAATCTTACCGTTGGTCGGGTCCTATCACAATTATTTTATTCCCATTGCTCATTGCGATATTTTCCAAAGTAACAGATTTATGGGGAATCATCCTACAAATCAGTTTAGCTTTTGCTATGGGGTCTTTCTTTCGTTTACTGGCTACTAATTACCGTCAAAGTGAAACTATTCGGAACCAGAAACATGTATTGGAACAATACGTATCCCAAGTTGAGCGAATTACATTACTCGAGGAACGTGATAGGCTCTCAAAAGACTTACACGATACGATGGGGCATTCCTATACCTCAATTATTATGGGGATGGAAACATTACGTATGGAATTAAAGTCTAAAGAAGGAGAGCAACAGCTCGATTCATTATTACAATTGGCCCGTAACAGTATGGAGGAAGTAAGACTGTATTTACATCAATTGGATTTATCACAAGAATCGCTTCCCTTAGCTGTCACATTACAACAATTGACAGAGGAATTTAAGAAACATGCAAAAGTAAATGTACGTACTCGAATAATAGGGGAAGAGTATATGGCCTCCAAACAATCAAAAATGACACTATATAGGAGCTTGCAGGAATCACTAACAAATGCTGTTCGCCATGGGCATTCCACAGAAATCATTGTGTCACTTCACTTTGAACCACAACAGATAAGATTGGATGTACAGGATAATGGCTGTGGGGTAGAAGAGTGGAAGGATGGCTTTGGATTAACTGCAATGAAAGAGCGTGTGAGTCAGTCACAAGGAAGAGTCATTGTTTATTCCAAAAAGGGGGAAGGGACGTTAATTTCATGTGTTTTACCGAAACAAGTACAACTGTCTAATGAACAAATCCGCCTGTGTATTGTCGATGATCATTCTTTTATCCGAGAAAGTCTTCATACAATTTTGGATGGACAGGAGGATTTACAAGTAGTGGGAATGGCTGAAGATGGAGAACGGGCTTTGGAATTGTGTGAGAGACTAAAACCAGATGTAGTATTAATGGATTTAGAGATGCCAAATCTGGATGGGATTCATGCGACTAAAATGATTAAGGAAAAATGGCCGGGCATTCGTGTACTCATTCTGTCAACCTTTCAGAATACAGAAAGGGCAAAAGAAATCATACGAAATGGTGCGGATGGATATTTATTGAAATCCATAGATTCGCGTGAACTAGCTGAATCAATTCGTCTAGTCTATCGAGGAGGCACGATGATTAATCATGACTTGTTCCATAGAATGTGGGAAGAAAATGAAGAAATAGGATCATTTGAATCAAAATCAGATGGAAAAGAGTATGGATTAACGAAACGAGAATTAGAGATTTTGGAACTATTATCACAAGGAAGCCGTTATAAAACAATAGCTTCGAAACTTTACTTGTCAAACGGAACGGTAAGAAATTACGCCTCCAATCTCTATGAGAAGCTAGGAGTTAAAAATCGAGAAGAAGCCGTACAAAAGGCAAAAGATATAGGATTACTTTCTTGACACTCTCACTGGAACTAGTTAGCTGAAGTCAATGGGGAACTTACAGATAATACAGGGCATCACTACCCAATACTACATTTGAAACTACAATGAAAAATAAAGAGTTGGAAACCCCCTGCTTTTTTGTGAATATAGTCTAATATAATTTAGTTGTTTAAAATGGGTATTCGGATTTTTATATCGAAAAAGTAAAACACTATGGACGATGACTATAAAAGTTGTAGACTATAACCGAAATTGGAACAAGGTATAAGGGAGATGAATATTTTATTAAAACCTATCTTCACAGAGGACTGGTAAATAGTTTTCATATTCGCTAGCACATCGTTCCTAATTCTGAAAGTAAAATAGATGTTATTGACCCCATTTCGAAAATATCTATTACGTTGCCATGAGTGGTTTTGGAATTGAAAGAGTTACTTCCGTAAAGTCGAGGATAATAGCACTCACTAAATTCAAGTTCTCTATAAAGAGAAGAATTTAGAAACTAAAGAAATTAGTGTGAGGGTGCTTTATTGTAGTCAAATTAAAATATGTCGTTTTGAGTTGAAGTAATATAATTCTAAAATTGAAATTATATTGGAATGATGCAAAAGATAATCTAAAACTGAAGTATACAAGTAGGTCTGCGCAACCAGCCTGAAGATGGTCATCCTATTGCTGGATTTCATAATCCGATACGGAGTTCAATTGGAATGAATATGAGAAAGATAACAGGTTAATATATTTCTAATCATTTAAAGGGAAGGGTATGTGATTGAGGTGAATAATACATATAATGAAAAGACGCATACATCGATTAAACAATTATTAAAAAAGTTTTCATCAAAAGCTCCTGGCTTTGCATATATTGCTAGTTTCGATAGCGGAATAACTTATAAAGGTGCAGTTGGCTTAGCTTCTATAGAGGGAAATCTACCGATAAATACTAAAATCATTTTTAATATTGCTTCAGTTTCTAAACAATTTACAGCATTTTCTATATTGCTCTTAGAACAAGAGGGGAAATTAAGTTTAGATGATTCAATTGTAAAGTTTGTTCCGTCTATAGGAGCATATGCTGAACCTATAACATTGAGACACCTAATTCATCACACTGGCGGACTAGTTGATTATATGGAATTGGCAGAAGCAGCAAATATTAAATATACTGATACATTAACTGTGGAAGAATCGCTAGAACACCTTAAAAATCATCAAATTGCAAGGTTCCCAGTTGGAACAAAATTTGAGTATAGCAATACAGGATATTTTTTATTATCACAAGTGATAGAGAAAGTAAGTGGCAAGTCTCTACGTCAGTTTAAAAAGGAGCGTATTTTTGACCCTTTAAATATGAGGGCCACAACAATTGTGGATTACTACCCAACTACTATATCAATTGCTAGCGGATATTCGAAGAATGAACAAGGAACATATAAAATCTATGAAAGTCCTTGGGAACATACAGGGGATGGGGCAGTTCATACAACAGTTGAAGACCTGGTAAAATGGGGAGAGAATTTAACAACAGGTACCGTTGGTGGAAAAGACCTTGTTAAAAGAATGAGCGAAATAGGTCCGAAAATTTCTCCAACTGGAGAAATGATTATTGACAATGAAGATTATGCTTTTGGGTTGAGAGTTGCAGAAGGTTTTAACTGTCGATACCTGGAACATTCAGGAGGTTGGGCAGGTTATCGTTCGCACTTCATGCGGTTTCCAGAAAAATATTTGTCTGTTGCGGTACTAAGTAACTATGATGAATTTGACTCTAAAAAATATGCTAATGAAATAGCAGCAATTGTTTTAGAAAAGTAAAAAAATAGAGCGTAGAATACAGTATTTGGATTTGGTTTATATTGTTTAAAAGAATTTAACCTACACTTTCTCAAAATCCAATCAAAAAAAACGGAAATAACCTTAGAATTAGATTAGTGTTTTTAATATTCAGAATAATCACCACTATCGTTGCGGGAATATTACAAATCGAGTATCCCTGCATTCTCATTTTTATTTAATAAGAATGCAGGGATATAATAAATACAAAATTTGCGTTTTGGGGGGAATAGCTTTTCTTAGCTTGATGTGGTATCGCCACATGCCTATCAAGCTAAGGTTAGGTCTTTCATGAACTTCCTTCGGTGTTGCCTACATGCTTGATAACTTGTTTATCTTTTTTTAAAAATAATACCTATCTAATTTTATTTGGCATGCTCATTTTTAAGGAGAAAAAGTGTTTTAAGGGTTTTTTAGTTTATTTAAACGAAAGTTCACTTTGTTTCCATTCTTAAGTTGATGGGAATGGGATCACCATCAAAATGCGAATTTCGCACGCTAAGGAATTTCTATGTTAAAAAACTTGATTTTACCGTACAGTAAGGAAGTTCCATAAATGATATCTAATGTTTGTTATTGAACGGCTTTGTTATCGTTACTACAGAAAAAGCAAAAAAGAATGAATTAAATATAAATTGATTTACATGCTTCAAGATCATCTGTATCGAGTGTATGAAGCTAAAAAATAAAGTTTCATTGTAAATACTAGATGGGGTAGAAGTTTAGGTTGATAAATAAGGGAGTCGAAATTTCTTGCATAAAGCTGTATAATGCTTGTAACGAAAGGGAAATACAGGAAAGGGTTTGTAATAAGTTACTATGGAAAAAGATAAACAACAGTTAAGCGTTGAAGTTGCAAGATTATATTATCAATCAGATTATAGTCAGCAAGAAATTGCTAACAAATTAAATATTTCAAGACCGACGATCTCTAGATTATTAAAGTACGCAAAAGAAAAAGGATTTGTTCAAATTAGCATAGCCGATCCGTTTGCTGATTTAGATAACGTTGGGAATTTACTTAAAGAAAAGTACAACCTGTTAGAAGCGCATGTCGTATTTTCTCCAGTACCAGAATATGCAACGATTACGGAGTATATTAGTAAGTATGCTGCTGAGTATATGGAAAAGACAGTGAAAACTGGTGATATCGTTGGTGTAAGCTGGGGAATGACGATGTATGAAATCGCTAGAAAAATCGTGCCGCAACATGTGAAAGGTGTAGAGGTTGTCCAATTAAAAGGTGGCATTAGTCACTCAAGTGTAAATACATATGCGAATGAGACGATTGCTTTATTTGCAGATGCTTTTCAAACGACGCCAAGAAATCTACCCCTTCCAGTTATATTTGATAATGCAGTGACAAAAGAATTAGTGGAGCAAGATAGACATATTCATCACATTATCGAAATGGGAAAACAAGCGAATATTGCAGTTTTTACTGTTGGAACAGTGCGAGACGAAGCGCTATTATTCCGATTAGGATATTTCGATAAGGATGAAACGAACATTTTGAAAAAACAATCGGTCGGTGACATTTGTTCACGTTTCTTTGATGGAGACGGAAATATTAGTAGCGAAGAAATTAATAAGCGTACAATTGGAATTGAGTTAGAGGAACTTAAATTAAAGAAACGTTCTATTTTAGTTGCAGGTGGTAATAGAAAAGTAAAAGCAATTGATGGTGCGTTACGTGGCGGGTATGCAAATGTATTAATTATCGATCAGCATACGGCGAAGGAATTGTTACATTATCAAAAAGGTTAGAAATAAAAGGCTTTCTCAAAATATTAATTTTGAGAAAGCCTTTTATTTTGTTATGTATAAATGATAGGAGTCCTTCTTGGAACACAAACTTCCTTTTTAAAAATAATTATGGATATTGAGATACATACTACCAGTGTTAACATAAAAGTTTTGATTTCAACTTGTGATGTATATGAATTGTTTCTCAGCTAGAATGCACCGTATCTACTACAAGAAATTCCCTTTTGTAAAAGAGTGAACAAAATTTCAAAAGTGTATTTACATTTGTTCAACTAAGGGTTAGAATGAAGTTGTTAAAAGATATGAGGAGTGAAAATAATGAACATTGCAAAGTTAATTGATCATACAATTTTAAAACCAAATTCTACAAAAGAAGATGTTATGAAAGTAATCGAAGAGGCAAAGCAATACAAATTTGCTTCAGTTTGTATTAATCCTACATGGGTAAAGCTAGCTGCTGAAGAATTAGCTGGACATGATGTAGACGTTTGTACTGTAATCGGTTTCCCATTAGGAGCAAGCACTACTGAAACAAAAGCATTCGAAACAAAAGATGCTATCGCAAAAGGTGCAACTGAAGTTGATATGGTAATCAACGTAGGTGCTCTAAAAGATGGCGACAACGAATTCGTTGAAAAAGACATTTATGAAGTAGTACAAGCAGCAAAAGGAAAAGCTCTTGTAAAAGTAATCATTGAAACTTGTCTGCTAACAGATGAAGAAAAAGTTCGTGCTTGTGAATTATCAGTAAAAGCTGGCGCTGATTTCGTAAAAACTTCAACTGGATTCTCAACTGGCGGAGCAACTGCTGAAGATATCGCGTTAATGCGTAAAACAGTTGGACCAAACGTTGGCGTGAAAGCATCTGGCGGCGTTCGTACACGTGAAGATGCAGACAAAATGGTAGAGGCTGGAGCTTCTCGCGTTGGAGCAAGTGCTAGTGTTGCAATCGTATTAAATGATGCAAAAGGTGCTACAGATAACTACTAATCAATAAAGAGTGAAGAGCAATAGATACACAACGTATAGTGTATCTATTGCTCTAACAATTGAAAAAAATGTAAGCGGATACGAATGGGAGGAGACGGCTTATGAAATACTTAATCGGTGTTTTTGGCCTCGTATTGATTTTAGGTATCGCTTGGCTTGCTAGTAATGATAGAAAGAAAGTCAAATATCGCCCAATCATAACGATGGTTATATTACAATTCATTTTGGGGTTTTTATTATTAAATACAAGCGTAGGGAATATATTAATTAGCGGAATAGCAGATGGTTTTGGAGAATTATTAAAATATGCCGCTGATGGTGTGAATTTCGTATTTGGTGGATTAGTAAATCAAAAAGAGTTTTCATTCTTTTTAAGTGTATTAATGCCAATCGTATTTATATCAGCTTTAATAGGTATTTTGCAACACATTAAAGTATTACCTATTATTGTGAAATCTATCGGTCTAGTATTAAGTAAAGTAAATGGGATGGGGAAACTCGAATCATATAACGCGGTAGCTTCTGCGATTTTAGGACAATCTGAAGTGTTTATTTCAGTTAAGAAACAACTAGGATTATTGCCAGAGAAAAGAATGTATACATTATGTGCATCTGCAATGTCTACAGTATCTATGTCTATCGTTGGATCATATATGGTGTTATTAAAACCGCAATATGTTGTAACCGCTTTAGTGCTTAACTTATTCGGTGGTTTCATTATTGCTTCTATCATTAACCCGTACGAAGTTACTGAAGAAGAGGATATGTTAGAAGTACAAGAAGAAGAGAAAAAGACATTCTTTGAAGTATTAGGGGAATACATTATAGATGGATTTAAAGTTGCGATTACAGTAGCAGCTATGTTAATTGGTTTCGTTGCTCTTATCGCATTCATTAATGCAGTATTTAAAGGTGTAATCGGTATCTCATTCCAAGAAATTCTTGGCTATGTATTTGCACCATTTGCATTTATTATGGGTGTACCTTGGCATGAAGCAGTTAATGCCGGAAATATTATGGCAACAAAATTAGTATCAAATGAATTTGTCGCTATGACAGATTTAGCAAAAGGAAACTTTAATTTCTCAGATAGAACGACAGCGATTATATCTGTATTCTTAGTTTCATTTGCAAACTTCTCTTCAATCGGGATTATTGCGGGGGCAGTTAAGAGCTTAAATGAAAAACAAGGGAATGTAGTCGCAAGATTCGGTTTGAAATTACTTTTCGGTGCAACATTAGTAAGTTTTTTATCAGCAACAATCGTTGGCTTATTATTTTAACAGATTCATATAATATAAAAAGGAATGGTGATTACAATGAGAATGGTAGATATTATTGCGAAAAAACGTGATGGAAAAGAATTAACGACTGAAGAAATCAAATTCTTTATTAATGGATATACAGATGGAAGTATTCCTGATTATCAAGCGAGTGCACTTGCAATGGCAATTTTCTTTAAAGATATGACGGATCGTGAACGTGCAGATTTAACGATGGCAATGGTTGAGTCTGGAGAAACAATCGACTTATCAGCAATTAAAGGCATTAAAGTAGATAAGCATTCAACTGGCGGTGTTGGTGATACAACAACATTAGTATTAGGACCATTAGTTGCTGCTTTAGATGTACCAGTAGCAAAAATGTCTGGTCGTGGTTTAGGACATACGGGCGGGACAATTGATAAATTAGAAGCGGTAGAAGGATTCCACGTTGAAATTACGAAAGAACAGTTCATTGATATTGTAAACCGTGACAAAGTGGCTGTTATCGGACAAACAGGAAACTTAACACCTGCTGATAAAAAGATTTATGCATTACGTGATGTAACAGGAACAGTAAATTCAATTCCTCTAATTGCAAGTTCAATTATGAGTAAAAAAATTGCAGCTGGTGCTGATGCAATCGTACTTGATGTAAAAACAGGTGCTGGTGCATTTATGAAAACCGAAGAAGATGCAAAAGAATTAGCTCATGCAATGGTACGTATCGGAAATAATGTTGGACGTCAAACGATGGCAGTAATTTCAGATATGTCACAACCTCTTGGTTTTGCGATTGGTAACGCTCTAGAAGTGAAGGAAGCAATTGATACTTTAAAAGGCGAAGGTCCAGAAGATTTAACAGAATTAGTACTTGTATTAGGAAGCCAAATGGTCGTACTTGCGAAAAAAGCAAATACATTAGAAGAAGCTCGTGAAATGCTAATTGAAGTTATGAAAAATGGAAAAGCAACTGAGAAATTTAAAGAGTTCTTAAGCAACCAAGGCGGAGACAGCTCGATTGTAGACAATCCAGAAAAAATGCCACAAGCGAAGTATGTAATTGATGTACCTGCAAAAACTTCAGGTGTGATTTCAAACATTGTTGCAGATGAAATCGGTATCGCAGCTATGTTATTAGGTGCAGGTCGTGCGACAAAAGAAGATGAAATCGATTTAGCGGTAGGATTAATGTTACGTAAAAAAGTTGGCGATGCAGTAAAAGAAGGCGAGCCGTTCGTAACAATCTATGCAAATCGTGAAAATGTAGAAGATGTAAAAGCTAAAATTTATGAAAACATTTCTATCGCTGAAACAGCAGTGGCTCCTAAATTAGTGCATACAGTTATTACTGACTAATCATCATTAAATTTACTTTGAGGAGGAAATAATATGGATAAGAAAAAATATATCGAAGAAGCAAATAAGATGTTATCGAAAGCGTATATTCCGTATTCTAAATTTCCTGTTGGTGCAGCATTAGTTACGAAAGAAGGTAAAATCTATACTGGTTGTAATATAGAAAACGCTTCTTACGGTTTATGTAACTGTGCAGAAAGAACAGCGATCTTTAAAGCAGTATCAGAAGGTGAGCGCGACTTTAGTTACTTAGTCATTACAGGAGAAACTGACGGACCTATTTCACCATGTGGTGCTTGTAGACAAGTTATTGCTGAATTTTGTGATCCGAAAATGCCTGTATTACTAACGAATGTAAAAGGTGATGAAAAAGAAGTGACTGTGGAACAGTTACTGCCAGGTGCTTTCTCAATTGAAGATTTAAAATAAGTTAAAAGGCCATTCCACAATGAATAGTTGTGGAATGGCTTTTTTATTTTCAAAAATAGAATGTAATATTCCGTTCATATTCCGTTCATAAACTTTGCGTAAAATGATTGCATCGAATATGGAAAGTTTACAGCAGGAGGAATATGATGAAGAAATTATATAATGCAGCATTCATTTACTTAATTATTGGTTTATTATCAGGTGTATTTGCTAGAGAGTATACGAAAGCGCAAGGAATTAAAGGATCCACTATGTTGCAATTAGTGCATACACACGTATTAGTGCTCGGCTTCGTATTCTTTTTGATCGCTTTAGCTCTATTTAAAGTATTTAATGTCCATGAAACAAAAAGTTTTCGTGCGTGGTTTGTTTTTTATAATGTAGGATTAATTTTTACTATTGCTACAATGGTATTTAGAGGTCTTCTACAAGTAAACGGAACTGACTTTAATGGTTTAAGCCATATGGCTGGATTAGGTCATGTCATTATAAGTATTGGGCTCGTTTGGTTTATGATTTTGCTCAAAAAGTCATTTAAATAGATAGGGGTGGAGAGTATGAGTTTAGCACTTTTATCAAGTATAGTAGCGGTTTGTATGGCTGTTGGTGTAATGTTTCTTCGCTTTAAGTCAGCGAAAAAACCGGTAGTGAAAAAGAAAATTATATTACCACCAATTTTTATGAGTACGGGTGCAATGATGTACTTCTTACCAGAGTTTCGATTAACATCTTTAGAAATAGTAGAGGCAATTAGTATAGGACTTATTTTCTCTATATTTCTTATTAAAACATCGAAGTTTGAAATAAGAGGCGAAGATATATATATGAAACCGTCAAAAGCGTTCATATTTATTTTAGTTGGATTATTAGCTGTACGAGTAGGACTTAAATCATATTTAAGTCAATCGATTGATTTGGCGCAATTAAGCGGGATGTTTTTCTTACTTGCATTTGCGATGATTGTATCGTGGAGAATTGCGATGTATCGCTCATTTACTAAATTAGAAAAGACAATAAAAAGAGCTGGAATTTCTATATAGGAAATCCAGCTCTTTTTATGTTTTATTGAAATTCTTTAGCGCGGAGCTCATTTACTAAATTTCAAACGATCTTGAGCATCTTGTAATGCAACTGGTGTAACGTTAAGACCATTTTGATCAACGATTTTTGTGTTTAATAAAATGGAATCTAAGCTTCCACGAAATGTTTTTGTATAGTTTTGACGCAACATTTGTTGTTCTTGTTTTTCATCAACCGTTAATCCAGATGCTTTTTCTTTTTTTGATAATTCGTTAATACGAAATAAAATGTTTTTCATTTGTTTTCACCTCTAGTGAAATTTAATTACATTAGTTACTTACTAATGTATAGTTATTTTAACTTATCTTTTAATAAGTGTCAATGCCTATAAACATTCCTTGTTTTGTAAGTGTGTGGGGTGATAAAGAATGAAAAAACTACAAATACTTGAAATAGGGAAGATGTTAATATACAATACCTAAGTAGGGTATATAAAGTTATTATTTTACTTTATGAGAGTAATAAGCAAAAAGGAGTATGTAATAATGAATGCAGTAATTTCAAAGAAAGAAACAATCATCTCATATACGATTGCTATTTTATTTATTTTAGCTATGGTAATAGCAGGTGTGTTATTAAATGATCCAGAAGTAATTTTGCCGGAAATAGCTGCGATGGCAATAGCTTTATGGGCATACCGTGAGCCGGGATGGCTAAGACAACCAGAAAAAATCTTTATTGCGCCGTCAATAACAGCTGTTATTGGTTTTGCAGTGAATCAAATGGATATTTCCTATATGGGAAAAGTTAGCTTAACACTTATATTAATGATGTTGTTTTTACGTGTTATTCAATCCAATTTAGCACCATCTATTGCGACAGGTTTATTACCATTAGTAACAAATGCGACGGAATGGTCATTTGTTATCTCAGTCTTCGTTTTGACATTTATTTTAATGATTGGTGTTCTTATTTTTAAATTGAATAACGGTATTGAGAGAAAAGTTAAAATCCAATATAAATATATGGTTGTATTTCTATTTTTAAATTTTGTATGGATCAGTTTATGTTGGATAACTGGTTATGAACAATTAGCGGTTATTCCGCCAATTCTAGTCGTAGTGTATGAATCACTTCAAAAACCGATGTACAATGAAAAAATGGCATTTAAACAAATATTAGTATTAACTACATCAGCAACTGTTGGAACTTTATTGTATTTTGCAATTGATTCATGGATTGTAGTCACTTTATTAAATATGATATTAATGCTAATTTTATTAAAAATCGTTGGAGTACGTATTCCAGCAGCATATGCATTTCCGTTATTGCCGCTCGTATTTCCTGATGAAATGATAAAAATGTTACCTGTAGGCTCATTCATTGCGGGGGTATTCTTATTTGGGGCAGTACTACTGTATAAAAAATGGGAGATGAAGCAGAGGGGGATGCAGAAGAGTTAAAAATAATTTGCAAAAAAGGTAAGTTCAAGTCACTTGAGCTTACCTTTTTTATTTATACCCAATATAAGGATATATCATAAAGTCCAATTAAAATGAGTAGTACCCCTGCTATAAGTTGAATGTTTTTTCCTATTTTTCGGCTCTTTTTCAGTAAAGTCCCATTTAATCCAAGATAGGAGATGATGAACATTAGTACAACGATAGGTAGAGCAGTTCCTATCGAAAAGAATGTCGGAAACAAGTATCCATAATTAGATGAGAAAGATAAAGGGATTAACGTTCCGAAAAATAGAACGAACATAGTCGGACAGAAGGCTAAGGAAAAAAAGAATCCAAGTAAAAATGAGCCAACCTCATTTTGTTTTCGTATAAATTTGATCGAGAAGAAACTTCTTCCTTTTATAATACCTGCCAACATTAACCCCATTAAAATTAATAAAGGTCCAATTATTTTTCGTAACCATGGGAAATACAAAGTTAATATTTGCTGAATCTCTTTTCCTAAGAACCATACAAATAGTCCAAGTGTCGTAAAAGCTACTATTTTTCCTAAAATGAATAACAATATATGTTTCCATGCATGTCCCTTTTGTAAAGATTGATTCCCATAAAGTGTAATAGCGCTAATGTTTCCTGTTAATTGGCAAGGAGCCAGGGTACCTACTACGCCTAATAAAAACGCAAATAATAGAGGTACTGATTTCGTAGCATTCGCGACATCCATTAAAGGAGACATGAGTTGATAACTCCACTCGCTAATTGTTGAAAACACGTTATATTCACCTTTCTAATTAAATTGGAATGTTCCCTCTTTAGTAATCTGCTTCCAAGTTTTCCCCTCATCTGGAGAAAGGAACACATTTGCTTTCATTGTAGCAAATACTATTTCAGCTGAATTTTGAGGGTTTTGTGATATGTACATAATTGTATCTTTAGAATCTAAAGATGGAATTTGTAAGTTTGTTTCTTTATTTGTAGCAATTGATTTCTTCGTTATCATTTGTTTGTTTTCCTTATTAATAGGGGCATAAATGACATCTTCATCGCTAAATGTAACTGCTGTCGATTCAAGAGATTTAGAGAATAATTTAAAAGTATTCCCGTAATCTGTAGACGAATATACACCGTCTTTAGCACTTACCGCGACTACACTAGATTGATCTGGATGTGCTGAAAAGGAATGGATTGTACTTGAAAGACCGTTTAACTTACTATTTTTCCATTCTTGTCCGTTGTCCGTACTGAAATAAAAACCTTGTTCTAATTTAGAATTAGGATGCTCATTGTATAAATAAATTGCTTCCGTATTATATCCGACAGCAAGGTTATGAAAATCAGATTCTCCATAAAACGCTAGCTTTTCAAGGGTATTACCGCCATCAGAACTTTTCATTAATCCTAAAGGGTTTTTTAAGTTTGCTCCTGGTTCAGGATGCCCGCTAGCAAAAAATCCATTTTTTGTTGCCTGAAAGCCCATATAATCGTGTAACTGTGTAGTAGTTTCAAACCATTTGCCATCTTGATAAACTTTTATACCACTGTGCGTGGCGATAGAAATCCCAGGCATATTTCCTGCATAGCCAATTCCATGAATGTGCTCGATTTTTCCAGATGTAATTTCTTTATAGAAGTTTTGCGGAATCGTATTTGCTGTTTCTGTATTTTTGGGTTGAGATTGCACGGTTTCTTTTTTAGCTGGTGCTGTTTCAGCATTGCTAGAACATCCTGTAATTATTAATAAAGAAGTAATTGCTAACCCTGTTGCTACATAATGTTTCACTTTTGTAGACTCCTTTCTATATATGAGATTTTAAGTATATGGAATAAATGTCAAGAAATTGTGGAGTGGTATGCATAATTTAGAGTGGAAGGGGCCCTAGTAATGAAAATTTTCTTTTCTCTATGAGTACTATTAATTGACGAAAAATTATAACAATAATAGAATGAATTATATTGGATAATCAGTTTCAAAATTATACATAGAACGCTAGGGGGATTATTATGAAATCAACATTTTTTGCTCAAAATAGAGAACGATTAGTAAACACATTACCGGATGAATCTATTACTATTTTATTTGCTGGGCAAGCACCTCATATGTCAGCCGATGCACATTATAAATTTGTGCCGAATCGAAATTTTTACTATTTAACGGGAATCGATGAGCCAAATGTTATTTTCATGTTGAAAAAGTTTGGAAATAGTGTGGAAGAAACTCTTTTCATTGAAAAATCAGATCCAGTAACGGAAAAATGGGACGGTAAAACAGTTTCTAAAGAAGATGCAGAACAAATTTCAGGCATAAAAAAAGTTGTATATATAGAAAGCTTTGAGAAGACAATGGCAAATACACTTTTCACAGAAAATGTGAAGCATCTGTATTTAGATTTAGAGCGTCGTGAGTGGAAGGGTACTGAGACGAAAACGTTAGCGTTTGCTAAACATGTAAGAGAACAGTACCCACACATAACAATTGGTAACGTATACCCGATCGTTTGTGAATTACGAGTGTTTAAAACAGAAGAAGAAATTGAAATCATTAAAGAAGCGATTGCTGTAACTAAAGAGGGTATTTATAACGTGCTGAAGCATGCAAAAGCAGATGCGATGGAATATGAATTAGAAGCTCATTTTGATTTTACGCTTAAATCATCTGGAATTAAACATCATGCGTTTAATACAATTTTAGCGAGCGGTAAAAATGCTACAGTCCTTCATTATGAAGATAATGATGCACAAATTCAAAATGGTGATTTAGTACTGCTCGATTTAGGTGCTCAGAAAGATTACTACAACGCTGATATTAGTTACACATTCCCAGCGAGTGGAACATTCTCTAGTCGCCAAAAACAAATATATAATATCGTGTTAAAAGCATTGAAAGAAACAACTGAGATTATTAAGCCAGGAGTAAAGTTTGCTGCATTAAATGAGCATACAAAAAAAGTACTAGCAGAAGAGTGTAAAGCAATTGGTTTAATTCAAGAAGACGAGGAACTATCTAAATATTACTATCATGGTGTCAGCCATTTCCTTGGTTTAGATACTCACGATGTAGGAACATACAAAGATAGAGTATTAGAAGAAGGTATGGTTATAACAATTGAACCTGGTCTATATATTGAAGAAGAATCAATTGGAATTCGTATTGAAGATGATATTCTTGTAACAAAAGATGGCTATGAAAACTTGTCAAAAGATATCATTAGAGAAGTTGAAGAGATTGAAGAATTTATGAGTGAAAATAATGTAAATGTAAAAGAAGATGAAGTTGTTACGAAATAATAATTAGAAGAGACGCTCAATTTTGGGCGTCTTTTTATTTTGCTCATTTTATATCTCCATATTTTCTTGAAAATTGTCTTCTATAATAATCTTGAAAAAGAAAAAGGAGGGATTTTCCATGAAGAGATTTGTATTAACAGCAGTTACAATCTCCGTAATATCTTTAATTGCTGCATGTTCTGCGACCACAAATACAACAAATGATCATAAAAATATGAATGATAAAAAAGCAGAACAGACTGAAACTGCTACAAAACCATTGAAAGTTATAAAAGGACCAGAAGTTACTTTAGTAGCGAAAGAAGAAAAGCAAAAGCTAAGTAGCGGTGTTATTGTTCCGGTCTGGACATTTAATGGTTCATCTCCTGGACCAGAAATCAGGGTGAAAAAAGGTGAAAAGGTTAAAGTGACATTAAAAAATGAATTATCTGCACCAGTATCTATTCATTGGCATGGATATCCAGTCCCAAATAACATGGATGGAATTCCGGGTGTGACACAAGATGCGGTTGAATCAGGAAAAAGTTTCACCTATGAATTTGAAGCGAACGTACCAGGAACGTATTGGTATCATTCACATCAAGATTCTGTAAATCAACTAGATAGAGGTTTGTATGGTGCTCTTATTGTAGAGGATACAAGTGAAAAGTATGATAAAGATTACACATTAATGTTAGATGAATGGGTAACAGATAAAGAAGAAATTAATAAGCAGTTAAAAGAAATGACAAAAGGGAAAACAGAAAAAGCAGACGGTAATAAATCTAGTAAGGATAATGAAAATACGAAAAAGAATGATGATATGAAAGGCATGGATCATTCCGGTATGGATATGGGCAGTGATAAAAAAGATGCCGGCAATATGGCAGGAATGGACCATGGAAATATGAAGATGGAAGGTCATGATATGAGTATGTATGACATATTCACAATCAATGGTAAAAGCGGAGATTTAGTAGAGCCATTAAAAGTGAATAAGGGGGATAAAGTTCGTCTTCGACTCGTTAATGCGGGTTATCTATCACATGATATACACGTTCACGGTCATGATTTAAAAGTAATTGCAACAGATGGTCAACCAATTAATGATCCAAAAGTTATAAAAGACAAAGTAATTTCAATTGCACCGGGTGAACGTTATGATGTTGAATTTACAGCTAACAATCCTGGGAGATGGTACGTTGAAGACCATTCGAAAAATAAGGGTGCAAAAGGAATGAAAGCTGTTATTGAATATGAAGGTAGTAAAGAGATGAAAGATAAAGCAAACGAAAAAGAAAAACTACCAAAATTAGATATGACGAAATATGGTGCGAAAAAATTAGGTAGTTTCACGTTAGACCAGCAGTATACTGCCACATATAATATGGACTTGAATACGCAAATGAATGGAAAGGAAATGGTATATACAATTAACGGAAAAATATTTCCGGATATTGATCCAATTCCAGTGAAAAAGGGTGATTTAGTAAGAGTAAAATTAGTAAATCGCTCTAAAGCGGACGATCATCCGATGCATTTACACGGTCATTTCTTCCAGGTGTTAAGTAAAGACGGAAAACCGGTAGAAGGTTCTCCAATTGTTAAAGACACTTTGAACTTAAAACCAGGAGAAGAATATGAAGTAGCCTTTGTAGCAGACAATCCGGGTGATTGGATGTTCCACTGTCATGATTTACACCATGCTTCAGCGGGGATGGTAACAGAAGTAAAATATACAGATTACAAATCTGATTATGTTCCAAACCCTAACATTCCTAATAAGCCAGAATAAAGTAAAATTCAAGTAGTTTATAATAAAATAAAGCAGTTATCTTATGGATAGCTGCTTTTATATGTAATGTTGTGAATTGGGAATATTATTTTTATAAAAGTTTAGACAATAAGAGAGAGAAATACCGTGTAGTAAGAGTTTACAAGATTAAAAATGGGATTTTTGCTATTTAGATATTTTAAAAAGCATACTCGTTTTTGATTAGAAGTTGAGAAAATTACAGTGATAAATTTAATGTATTGTAGTTCAAAAAGGATAGATACTTATATTTGACCTTTCTTTTATTTTATACTACAATCCGTAGTGTGAAGGGAGGATGGGTATGTTCAAGTAAAATTATAAGTTAAATGAAGAGGGCCTAAATTACTGTTTTTAACCGTTTGAAAAAAACATAGTAAATATTTGGTATTTAGAAGGTGTCATAATTAAAGAAGAGCAGTAAAAATTAATGCTACGACGTTATAGCACATTTCAAGAATCGTTAGCTGATCAGTACATAATATGAATTCATCTTTTGGATTTTGAAGTGCTTTGCTTAATTTTATTGGGATGGAAAAAGCTTCAAATGAGCTTGTAACCGTATCTTTTACGAAAACAGCGATTAACTTACGGGTGCAGCAGATTGTAGATCCATCTTCTGTTACATGGAATATTCAGTTATACATATGAAAAGTTAATGAAACAGCAGGGCTATTTTTTATTTTTGCAGTATTAATTATGGGTGAGTGTTTGTAGCTTTTTTTTGAGAATTTAAACTACACAGTGTAGTGTTCTGTGAAAAGAAGCAAAATGAATGCAGCAGATTAAAAGATATGGATTGTACTAGGAACGGGGATGCTTTCATTGGTCTCACCGTGCATCGGTCCAATTTTGACAGCATTATTAATGCTTGGTGCAACGAATCCAGATCAAGTATTTATTTACATTACAGTTTACAAACTGGGATTTACGATTCCTTTTTTCTTAATTGCCTTCTTCGTTACGAAAGAATGGAATAATACCTCCGTTGAATATCTAGAAATAGAGGTTGATAGAAAAGAAGAGTACAACATGAGTAGAAAAGCATTTGATATAAAAAATAATAAACTAAAGATATGATGATACTTAAATGTATTTATGGGAAGGTGTTTAATACCTATGAAAAGAATTTTAGCTAGTGTGGCAGTAGTTTCTGTTGCAGGAAGTACATTTATTGGTAATGCTCAAGCGCAAACTTCTATAATGCCAAAAGACAAAAAAAATGAGCAATCTACTGATGCAGTAACATATGAAAATCCAGTAACAGTAAACACGAATGTTCTACGTGTTCGCACACAGCCAAATACGTCTAGTGCAATAATGGGGCGCGTGTATGAAGGGAAAGTTTTACAAGTTATTGGAGAAGATAACGGTTGGCTGAAAATTAATCATAACGGAAAAATTGGCTACGTAAGTGGTGAATTTGTTTCGGAAAAAGGTGTATCAGCGAAGACGAATGTAAGTACGAGTCGTAGTAAAACTGTAACTGCTAATATATTACGTGTTTGCACACAGCCAAATACGTCTAGTGCAATAATGGGGCGCGTGTATGAAGGGAAAGTTTTACAAGTTATTGGAGAAGATAACGGTTGGTTGAAAATTAACCATAATGGAAAAGTAGGTTATGTAAGCAGTCAATTTGTAATAGACGATAGCTCAAATGGAAGTGATAATAACAATGGAAAAGTTCAAGTAGCGAGTGGGAATTACAAAGTTAACGTATCCTCCCTCCGCGTTCGTACAGGTCCAAGTACTTCCCATACGATTTTAGGCTCTATACATAAAGGACAAGTTGTTCAAGTAACTGGTGAAGTTCAAGACTGGGTCAAAATTAACTATAGTGGACAAACTGCTTATATTAGTAAAGATTACATTTCAAAGAGTGGCTCTAATGCAAATGTAGGCCAAACAAATGAACAACAAAATAATGTTACGGTTCAAACTGACGGTACATACATTGTAGACGCTACTTCTTTACGTGTGCGTACAGGTCCTGCTACTTACCATAGTGTAATTGGTGGTGTATTAAACGGACAAACATTGCAAGTAACTGGCGTTGAAAATGGCTGGTTGAAAATTAATCATAATGGAAGAACTGGTTATGTAAGCAGTGAATATGTAAAATTCGTTAAAGGGGGTACACCATCAAAACCTGAAACAAGTAATCCATTTACTGGAGCAACAGTTGGTGACTACTATGTTAACGTAAGCGTGTTAAATGTAAGAAGCGGTGCTGGTACAAATCATGGTGTAATCGGTGCTTTATCAAAAGGAATAAAAGTACAAGTTCTATTTGAACAAAATGGATGGGGGAAAATTAATTACAACGGTAAAAACGGTTATGTATCAAGTAAATTTCTATCAAAAACAAGTGAGACTGATGCAGAGGAGCAGCGACAATCCCAAGAGGTAAATACAACTAATGAAATTAAAACGAATGACTTTATTCAACCAGCTGTAGGAAGATATACTTCTGGATTTGAGAAACGTGGTGGGCAAATGCATCACGGATTAGATATTGCTGCTTCAGGAACAGTGCCAGTTGTTGTTGCCGCAGAAGGTGTAGTCACTCGCTCATATTATTCCACAAGCTACGGTAATGTTGTGTTTATTTCTCACAATATTAACGGACAAACATATATGACTGTATACGCTCATTTAAAGAGTCGTTCTGTTTCTGCAGGTCAAAAAGTGAAGCAAGGACAACAACTTGGCATAATGGGGAATACAGGACAATCTGAAGGACAACACTTACATTTTGAAATCCATAAAGGTGAATGGAATGCACAGAAGAGCAATGCTATGGATCCAAAAACATATATTAGTTAAGTAAGAATTTATTATTTCAAGGTGGAATTGTATACTTTATCAAGCTAAGAGAATTGAATATCTATGAAATGAAAAAATATACTATCAATCATGTAGATTTAGAAGGTTCATTAAGTGTAGAAAAGTAGGAAAATAATTGATGGTGAAGATTATGACATGAAGTAATTTGAAAAAGAGAGGTCACAGCATTGTAATTCTGTGACCTCTTATTATATAATGCAAAGCTATTATTTATTAGTTTTCTGTATAATTATTAATCCTGATCCCATGCCAGAAGCTAAACTATAGTTATTATCTACAAATACTCCGAAATAATAAGTAAGTCGCATCCGTAAACCACTTTTCATTTGGGGCTGACGATTCAAAAGTATTTTTTATTTTCATCTGTTAAAAAATAAAATTATCGATTATAGCTGCTAGTGTTTATGTATATGTTGTTCATGTTCGGAGGGGAGCGGTGGGATATGGTCTGGGAATGTTACGAATACAGTAAGAACAATTACTACGCTGATCGAAAGTAATAATAGAAACCGACGATGGATATAAGTAGAAAAGGTTTCTGATAAAAGCTGAATCATACATGACATAGTTATCGTTATGGTAAGTAAGAGGCTAATGAACAGTATACTATGGGCTTGTTGAGCGTTTAACATCTCTGTAATCATAGCTCCCATCATACTTGCCATTAATCCAGAGAACAGTCCTTCTAAAGCAGTATATAGGTGAAAACGTAGACCGACTAAAAAACCGATAAACCCACTAATCAAAATAGCAAGCAAAGTAGAATATAGTAATTCTCCTTTGAAGAGAATCCCTAAATAAAAACCTATACTTAAACCGATACATATACTAAAAGACATAATAAATACCATATACTCCATTAGGGTACCCTTACGTTTAGAAATATATGATGTAATAATAATCGAGATACAACAAAGTGTTAAGGCAGTTAACGTATAAGCGAACATCATGATACCTCCCTGTCCTATCATTCACTTCATCATATGTTCAAATGGAGAGTACTTATGCTAATATATATCTGCAAATTATCTGCACAATTTAAAAAAGGTAAGTTCAATATAATTTTTAAATAATGATGGTTATCTTAGTAGACGATGCTTCATAAGGAATTGTTGTATTTTAAATTTTATAGAATATATGAAAGCAAATAGTAGTGAATGGAAAGGACGCTCGATTTTGGGGCGTCTTTTTTGTTTGTGAGCATGCGAAAGAAAGTGTTATATAATGAGTTTCTATTGTGAAGCTATAAAGAATAAGCGTATAATATTATAGGTCTCCCATTTGTGAGACAAACCGCGAATGATAAATAAGATTGTTGTATTATCATCGCCTCTAAAGATATAGACAATGAAAGTAACACTGGAATACAGATAGGGAGTTATAAAATGAAATTAATTATTGCCGAGAAACCAGATCAAGGTTTGGCTCTTGTTTCACAGTTTAAATATCGCCGGAAAGATGGGTATTTAGAAGTAGAAGCAAATGAGTTATTTCCAAATGGAGCGTACTGTACATGGGCAATTGGTCATTTGACGCAGTTATGTAATCCAGAACATTATCACGCTGAGTGGAAGAAATGGTCACTTAATACATTGCCGATGATTCCAGAGCGTTTTCAATTTGAGGTAACAAAGTCAAAGTATAAGCAATTTAACGTTGTGAAACAGCTGTTACATAATCCACAGGTAACAGAAATTATTCACGCGGGCGATGCTGGGCGTGAAGGGGAACTGATTGTAAGAAATATTATTAATCTTTGTAATGTGCAAAAGCCGATGAAACGTCTTTGGATTTCATCTTTAACGAAGCAAGCTATTTATCAAGGGTTTAAAAACTTACTAGATGAAGCAGATACGATTAATACGTATTACGAAGCATATACAAGATCTTGCGCTGACTGGGTTGTTGGTATGAATGCATCACGTGTCTTTAGTATTTTGCTAAAGAAAAAGGGAATGAATGATGTGTTTTCCGCTGGTCGTGTGCAAACACCAACATTGGCATTGATCGTAAAGCGTGAAAAAGAAATAGAGAACTTTAAGTCAGAGCCGTTTTGGGAAGTGTTCGCAACCTTTAATATAGAAGGAAAGAAATATGAGGGGAAATGGGAGAAAGATAATGAGTCCCGCTTAAATGACCCTGATTTGGCAAATAAAATTGCAGCGTTTTGTCAAAACAAACCGGCTGTAGTAAAAGAAATGAAAACGGAGCGTAAAGAGTTTCAGCCGCCGTTTTTATTTAATTTATCAGCACTGCAAGCGACAGCGAATAAAGCCTTTAAATTTTCACCGAAAAAGACGCTAGATATCACGCAAGCACTATATCAAAAAGGGATAGTCTCTTATCCACGTTCGGATTCTAACTATGTTACACAAGGAGAAGCAGCGACGTTCCCTGATATTTTACAGAAGTTAAGTCAGTTTGATGAATATAAAGGTTTATTGCCAGCACCAATTGAATCGATTATGAATAATAAGCGTTATGTGAATGAAAAGAAAGTTACAGATCACTACGCAATTATACCGACAGAGCAAGTTACAAATCCAAGCAAACTATCAGGTGATGAAAAGAAAATTTACGATATGATCGTAAGAAGGCTGATTGCGGCGCATTATGAAGTAGCAATCTTTGATTACACAACGATTACAACTCTTGTAGACGAACGTGCTGCGTTCATTTCGAAAGGAAAACAGCAAATTCAAGAAGGTTGGCGTAAAGTTATTTTCCAAGACGATAAAGATGACGAAACGATTCTTCCAATTGTAGCTGAAGGTGAACAAGGAAAAGTTGTAAAGGTGAAAGTGAAAGAAGGAAAAACACAGCCACCGAAACGTTATACAGAAGGACAACTCATTACGTTAATGAAAACGGCCGGTAAGTATTTAGAGAATGAAGAGCTTGAGAAAGTATTGAAGAAAACAGAAGGTTTAGGTACTTTATCTATAAAAAATATGTGTGCATAAATAAGTGAAGTGTGAAAAACGTATACAAATAAGATATAAATGAGTTGTTTCAGGGTGTGCAAAACTAATTTATGTGCATTATTAAACTATGCATCTAGCTTATCTATAAGAATTGCATTATTCATATTAAACATTTTATCAGTACTCTTTTTTGGCAGAAGAGGCAGTAGGTTGGAAGTTGAAATGTTATATTCATATATATAATTAAGATTATCAAAAGATAAGTTATTTTATATATTTAAAATTTCTATTCGTGCTTTAACTTGATCAGGAAAAGAAATTACATGTTATATATCAGGGGATTTAAAGTTGGCAAAGAAAAGAATTTATATAGAAATGGCTTATTTTTCTGATAATGAAATTATAAAAGTGATTCAGAATAAAATGGATATAAAAAAATGAAGAGTGAATGAGGATCTATGAGATAATATTTATTTCAAAATAATTTAAAGTGAATAATTCAGATGACGTAATAATGTTTAGTTAGAATAAGTATAAAAGAGAAGTAGATTAGAAGCCTCAAATCAATTCTAATCCAGTATATGTTAAAATGTGGTATAATTTATGTGTATTTAAAAATCTGAAGGTAGATACAGCAATGAATCAAGAATCAAAAAAGGAATATTTGAAAAAAATATTAAGAAAATCAGAAGGGTTCCGTTGCAAAGTTTCTTAACATCAAATGAGATGAGGAATTTCTCACTAACTATTATGCAACTATAAATAATTTTTGTAATTCACTGTACGTCGAAAAACAGGAGTCTGGTTTAAAACTCCTGTTTTTCTTATATAAAGCATGAATCGTTTCGATTCCTTTCAAGGTGCGCGAAGCATGGCGAAGACTTTGAAAGCCTGCTGATTTAGCAAAACGTCGTTTTACATGTCTATGGTCTTGTTCTATAAGATTGTTCAAATATTTGATTGTACAATGATTTGTGTGTTTATAAAGACCTTCTTCTTTTAACTTCTTAAATGCACAAAGTAATGCTGGGGCTTTGTCTGTCGTGAGAACCGCTGGTTCTCCAAACGTTTTCACCAATCTTTTCATACAGGCATAGGCAGCCTGATGATCTCGCTTTTTCCGAAGTTGAATATCCAATGTGTCTCCTTCTTTATCAATCGCACAGCATAGGTAACACCATTTTCCTTTCACTTTTATATAAGTCTCATCTAACTTCCACGACGATTGTACCTTTTTGTTTTCCCTCTTCCAGATTTGATAGATCAAATTCCCATATTCATGAACCCAGCGCATAATGGTTGTAGGGTGCACAGAAACACCACGTTCTTTCAAAATTTCAGAGACATCACGATAGCTTAAAGAAAAACGACAATAATAGCCGACGGCTACCAAAATAATATCCTTCTTGAACTGTTTCCCTTTAAAATATCGCATTTGTGATTCTCCTCGTACCTTTTTTCTAGAGCGTAAACTCACTTAGAAAACTTTGCAACGGAACCAGCAACTGTAAAGTCTCCAAGTAAAACTGGAGGACTTTATTTGAAATTCAAAGAAGATTACGAAGCTCTAATTTAATAATAGTAACTTAGCCAAAGCGTTACATAATTAGTACAAGGAGTGATAGGTTTTATGTTCAAAAAAATATTAGAAATATTCCAAGGTAGTAAATCAAAGACAGATAAACCGAATGAGCTTCAAACAATTGAACTTCAAAAGGATATTCCAAATTCAAGTAATCGATTAGATGATGCACGGCTTGAATTCTTAAAATACGTAAATAAAAAGGATTATACTAACTTACCATACTATTGGTATGAACACATAGGGGATATAGATGCCACAATATCTAAATTCCTTCATATGGGACTTTTAACACAACCCAATGAGTATCAAATGCTTGAGACCAATACTATAAAGACATTAAAAGAAATTGCTAAAAGCAATGGTATAAAGGGATATTCTAAATTAAAAAAGGTCGAAGTTATTGATACTCTTTTACAGAGCATTTCAAAAGAGGATATTTATCAAATGCATAAGGATCTGACTATATATGTATTAACACCGGATGGGGAAAAGCTTGTTAATGACTATAAACATAAGAAAGATACAGAACGTAACCAACTCATAAGTCATATTTCCAAGTGCATTGAAGAGAGGAATTTAACAAGAGCAGCAGAAGCAGTTATCGAATATGAGCAACAGCAAGTATTCAAAAGAGGATTAGGGATTGATTGGGAAACTACTGAACCAAATCATTTAACAAATAGGTGTAATGAAATTTTTAACTTAACTTTTCTCGACCTTGATAATACAGAAGAGTTTAAGAATCAAATAAAGAAGCATCTAATTATCGGTGATTTGCTAGGGGAACACATCGATGAGATGATCAATCGTTTTTTAGATGAAACCACGGAGGAAATTAAATGCTCTTCGCTAGATGGTTTCCTTAAAAAAACCCATGGTGGATACGCTAGTAGAATGAATTCAAGTAATAATGATAAGATACGATTATATTGCCACTATGCGCTGTTTAAAGCAACAAATCAACAAAAGTTAAACAATTTATTATCTATTAGGGCTGGAGATGGAATTGAAATATTGAAGGCAGAGGAGCCAGAAGGGTGTTCAATTTGTGGAAGTGTGAAAGATGTATATTTGTGGAAAGAAGTTAAAGACATTTCAAAGCTACCCCTTCATTTTGGATGTTGTTGTATGTATGTTGCTCATTTTAAAATTTAAAATTTACATTAAGGTCATACCTACGGTGCAATTAGTTAGAATGTAAAAAAACAACATTAAAAGAGAAAAAACACAATAAATATTATAACGGATACACTTAATGAGGGGTGGATTGCTAGGGGGGGTTCTACATTACCAACTTGATTTTGGATCATTTGCTACGGTTTCTTATTGGCCAGTTTGCTCCTATCAATCTATTTTCTTTCATGGGACAAAAACAGACGAATCAATAAGATAAGTAATATCGTTAACATTTTAAGACTGTTACTAAAGATTATATTGATTCAATTAACCAAATGTACTGTGGAGAAACCATTAGAGATTTGAAACATGTATAATAAAATCAACATCTCTAATAAGATTTCACGAACAATCTAGAGATGTAAAAAATCTCTTGAACAAAGTGTTGTATTTTATTAGATTTATTGTTTTCGTGATGTGAATTGTGTGTAATAATATAATAAGTAGTGATTTAGTTGCAATTAATCTTAGATAAACTATGGATGTTTGTTTTTAGAGCTCTAATTTTTTAGGAAAGCTTAAAAATATAGGGATGAATGCATCATTGACTATAGTAGTTTTGTATTGGTAGAAAAGTTAGTTATTCTTCCGTTTGGGATAGTAATTAAAATTTATAATTTGATGTGAAAATTATATTATTTAATTGTTTTTTACGTAAAGTGTGCAATTTAAAATATTTGTAGATGTAGGAGGCATTTTTAATATGCAGAAAATATTACCTATTAATACTGAAATTAATGTAACATGTTTTCAATTTGAGGCCTTTCCCTTAACAATTATTTCAAATTATAAAGAATCTTTTCCATGGATTCATAGTAATTACATACAACTTGCATTCCATAAAGATTTTATAGAAGCTCCAGTACCTTTTAAGTTTTACCTCTTCGATTATAGTTTAGTTCCCTGGCTAAAAGTTCAGAAATTAGATAGGGAAGTATATTCGTTATTTAATGAAGATATAGTAGATTTTATTAAAAAAGCAATTGATTTAGAATATTATGTATATTTGAATGTGGATGAATATTTTATACCACATCGCGCAGCATATAAGAATTACAATAAATCTCACGATATATTAGTGTTTGGTTATAATGAAAATGACTTGGAATTTTCATTATTAGGATACAATGAAAAACAGCTTTTTTCAAAAACTAAGGTTCCGTATGATTTGTTTAGAAAAGGCTTTCAAAATCTTAGTAATATAAAAAATGATTGCAATCAAATTTATCTTTATAGATTTGAAAGGAACACGAAGTACAATTTTAGATTGAGTGTTGTAATAGATTCTCTAAAAGAGTACTTGTTTTCTAAGAATTCTGCCGGGAAATTTAATGCATTAGCTGAACCGGAAAATCTTGTGTTTGGAATTGAATGTTATAACTATTTAGTCGAATATCTAGATTACGAAAGAGAAAGGACTTCTTTTATAGATTTAAGATATTTACAAAAGCTCTTAGAGCATAAGCTATGTATGCTAGAAAGAATAGAATATTTAGAACAGGAAGGTTATGTAGAGAAAGAGCATGGTTGTTCTATTAAATATAACGACGTAGTAAAAAAATCAAAAAGTATAAAACTACTTACTATGAAATTTAACAAAACATATAATGAATCGACACTTGAAAATATTAAAGAAACGCTTAAAGATATTAAAGATTTAGAAATTGAAATTCTATCTAAGTTAATTGAAGAATTAGAGTACAAACAGGATATAGATAATAAACAAGAAGGTGGTAGTAATTGGTAGGGTGATTAGAAATTTAGATATCCATTAAGAGTAGTTTAACTACATTTTGAAAAAATGCTCAGAGTGTTGGGAACCCCTAAAGGGGTTCCCAACACTCTGGAATCTTTTTGATTTTAGTGAAAGAAAACCATATAAAATAATAGAATTTAGATAAATAGCCCTCCATTAACCCCTTTTTGGTTAGATGGAGGGCTATTTTTTTCATGTTTTGGCAAGCAGCGGTGAGGTAAGCTTGCATTTTGACAGACTTCAGCCCTCGAAACCGGGCATAGCGGTAGCCATGTAGTTCTTTGGCATCCGCAAAGCTTCGCTCGGTTCCGTTGCAAAGTAGTTTACATTCTAGAAAAAGGGTACGAGGAGAATCACAAATGCGATATTTTAAAGGGAAACAGTTCAAGAAGGATATTATTTTGGTAGCCGTCGGCTATTATTGTCGTTTTTCTTTAAGCTATAGTGATGTCTCTGAAATTTTGAAAGAACGTGGTGTTTCTGTGCACCCTACAACCATTATGCGCTGGGTTCATGAATGTGGGAATTTGATCTATCAAATCTGGAAGAGGGAAAACAAAAAGGTACAATCGTCGTGGAAGTTAGATGAGACTTATATAAAAGTGAAAGGAAAATGGTGTTACCTATGCCGTGCGATTGATAAAGAAGGGGACACATTGGATATTCAACTTCGGAAAAAGCGAGATCATCAGGCTGCCTATGCCTGTATGAAAAGATTGGGAAAAACGTTTGGAGAACCAGCGGTTCTCACGACAGACAAAGCCCCAGCATTACTTTGTGCATTTAAGAAGTTAAAAGAAGAAGGTCTTTATAAACACACAAATCATTGTACAATCAAATATTTGAACAATCTTATAGAACAAGACCATAGACATGTAAAACGACGTTTTGCTAAATCAGCAGGCTTTCAAAGTCTTCGCCATGCTTCGCGCACCTTGAAAGGAATCGAAACGATTCATGCTTTATATAAGAAAAACAGGAGTTTTAAACCAGACTCCTGTTTTTCGACGTACAGTGAATTACAAAAATTATTTATAGTTGCATAATAGTTAGTGAGAAATTTCTCATCTCATTTGATGTTAAGAAACTTTGCAACAGAACCTGGATTTTTCTATGCAATCAGTTATGAAAAATTATGAGAGAATATGTATATTAATTTATTATCAGTTTCCAGTACTAGTATAATTTCTGATTCCATACTTCCAAAATCTATAGGCAACTATAAAAGATAATATAGCTATGAGAGGAGTCAATACTCCGATGTGTATGAAACCTTTATCTTCAATTATATAAGAAGCTGGATAGAAAGCTGTAAAACCGTATGGAATAATCCAAGTTATAACAAAGGTAATGTACTTATTATAAATATTAATTGGATATTGAGCATACTCATTTAATTGAAACACGGATGAAGTAAGAGCTAAACTATCCACTATCCAGAAGGAAAAACTAATGAAAAATAAGTTAATAGATATAAAGATTATACCACTAGAAATAATCATTAATAGTAAAAGTAGAATTATACTAAGATTAAACTGGAGACCAATTTCCTTCGATGAAATAAATAAAATTATTCCTCCAACAATAATCTGTCCTAAGCCATCTTGCTGAACTCTTTCTGAAACTAATTGAAAAAGTGGATTAACTGGTCTTAATAATAATCGGTCAAAATCTCCGGTTTTTATGTACCCCCAACCTAGTGTCCATAGATTATCAAAAAATATATGATGAATGGATCTCCCGAGGTAAGCTACAGCATAAATAAATAACATTTCATAAAAATTCCAGCCATTTAATTTTTCAATATGGCTAAAAATAATCTGTAAGAAGAAGATTGCAATTAGTTGCTGCATTATTATAGAAGCACTGCCGATTAAGAAGTCAATTTTATATTCCATAATAACTTTGATATGTTTTTTAAAATATTGAAGATACAGAGAACTATATCTTATAAATTTTTTAAACAAATTATTAACCTCCAAATATTGTTATTTTTCTAATTGACAACATCCAAACAATTCTAACTATAGAGAATAGTAATATTAACCATAAAAATTGGGAAAGTAAACAATTAATTGATTCGTGAGTGTTAAACTGACCAACATAAATTGAAACCGGAATAAAAATCATATGCTTAAAAGGTAAGTAATCCCCAATTATTTGAAACCATTGAGGAAAAAGAGTTAATGGTACTAATGCTCCAGAAAAGAATTTTATAATTGAATCTCTTAATATTTTTATTCCCCAGGTATTTGTAGTCCAGAAGGCTAATATTCCAATTAATAAGTCTAATTGTGTACCTATTAGTACACCAAATAATGCACTTATTAAAAATAAAAATAATGAAACGGGGGAACCAGGCAATTCGACTCTTAATACAAGCACAGAGATAAGAAACATTGGAAAAGAGATCCTTATAAGGTTAGAAATTTTAAATCCAATATCGAGACTTACAAGCTTATCTAAATAGTGATATGGCTTAAGTAGCTCATTTGCAATTTCTCCATTTTTAATTCCTCTGGACAAGTTATTACCTACACCTGACACATAGCTCTCCAGCATTAGAGCAATAATTACATAGGTAATCATTGTAGAAAAATTCATTTCGTTAATTGTAGAGCGATTAGCATATACTGCTTTCCAAAAATAAAATAATAGAAATACTTTTAGAATTCCAGAGCACATACTTGTCCAATGCAAAGAAATATATGCAATATCAACCTTTATTTGAGATTTTGCTAATTCCCAATATTTTCTCACTGTTCTGCACTCCCATTATATATGTCTTGAACGACCCTGCCTATATCAGGTTCGGTAATTGTGAAATCTGATATTTCATATTTATTCATGAAATTTAATAGAATAGTTTGTGAAGAGACTTTTGTATTATTATAGTGAACTTTTATCGAATTGGTTCTGATTTCATATTCAACCAATCCCTCGAATTCACTTGGATATATAAAGTTATCTTCTATATTTTCTATCTCCATTTCTATTACACGATTATATTGAGAGTTGTTTTTTAAATTTTTTATATCGCCATCATATATAATAGCGCCTTTATCAATTATTATAACTCTGTTACATAATACTTCGATGTCTTGCATATCATGGGTGGTTAGAATTATAGTTGTCTTTTTTTTCTGATTTATATAACTTATAAAGTCTCGAATTTTCTCTTTAACGCTTACATCTAATCCAATTGTGGGCTCGTCTAGGTAAACAATTTTTGGATTATGAAGAAAGCATGAAGCGAGTTCACATCTCATTTTCTGTCCTAAGGATAGCTGACGTACGGGCTTATCTAGTAAATCATTAAGGTTTAATATTTCTATAAAGTGATTCAGGTTTTTATTGTATTCTTCCTCAGGTATTGCATAAATATGCTTTAAAAGCTCGAAAGATTCGCGGATGGGAATGTCCCAGTATAATTGTGTTCTTTGCCCGAATACTGCCCCAACCTGCTGTGCATTTTTTTTTCTATTTTTATACGGAATGATACCATTAACTAATATTTCCCCGTCATCAGGTGTAAGTATTCCACTCATCATTTTAATTGTTGTGGATTTTCCTGCTCCATTTGAACCAATGTAGCCAACTATCTCTCCCTCTGAAATAGAAAAATTAATATTATTAACCGCATGTACTAATTCATATTTTGGATTATACAAGGCTTTTATAGCACCTCTTAATCCAGGTTCCTTTTTAATAACTTTATATTTCTTTGATAGATTTTTAATCTTTATCAAAAAAACACCTCCCATTCCAAATTTATCAATTTAATAAATATCTTGACAATTACTATCTTAATAAATAAAATTAATTTATGCAATCGCTTTCTTAAATTGATGTAAGGATTCTTAACCATCGTTATGGAAAATAATCCGGATTTATATCATTGGTGAAGGGATGAATGCCCATGTATTACTATTCTATCAAGATTGACGAAGAAAAAGACTATTTTTAACTATAAGAGGAAATTGGTTATTAAATGATTTATTCATTTTTTTTGAATAATAGCGAAAACGTTTGCTTTAATTATCGCTAAATAACTAATCGTCTCATGTTAAGAGCTTGTCGTTTTTCTGTTACGATTAGGTTGCATAGGGATACTATTTAATCAAATCTTATAGCGTTTTTTTAAATTCAAAATAATAGTTGTTTTTTAGAAGTCTTTATGAAAAAAACATGAAGAGAATTCAAATTTCTATTATCTTGGATTTTAGGGATAGAGGTGGTGAAGTCAGATTTTTTATGAAGTTTAAAAAATGTTGTTCGCAGTTTATGAGCTACGTTTGTACTGGTAAGAATTTTTTCGATAAAAGATTAGTCTTTATTGAAAGCCCTTTCCACTTTGAGGGGGCTATAAATGAAAAAACTTTAAATTAACGCTCTATCATATTTGAAATCAGATTTATATTATTTTTTACTAGTGTCAAAATAATAAGCTTGAAGGATTTTGTGTTTGTTATTTTTAATAGTTACATCTAAGTATTAATGGATAGGAAGGGTGTTTATGAAAAAAGAAACGTTCACATTAAAAGGATTTAAATTTGCGGCATTTGATTTAGATGGAACTATAGTAAATGAAAGAGGTGAAATTAGTCAGAACATTGAGAAGGCGATTTTGAAATTGAGAAAATCAGGAATAACACCAATAATAGCCACAGGAAGGGTTCTGCAATCTTACAAAAATCTATTTTCTTCAAATAGATATAATAAACTATTTCATAAAAAAATAGTTTGTCATGATGGAAACATTCTCTATGAGGAAGGAAAAATTACGATACTTAAAAAAATTGATTTGGATTTTTTTTGGAGTATTTTCTATTCATTAAAGAGCAGTGCTGACTTCGTTGTAATTAATAATGGAGAGTGTTTTGCAGAGACAAAATCTGCTGCGCTTAAATATAGTATGGTTTATAGAATAAACAGATCTCAAATAATTGTAAAATCTTTTGATGAAATTAATTTGAATGGACTTAGTAATGTATATGTTTTTCCTAAAGACAAAGATAAACAAATTTCAATAAATTATTTTAGTAATTATAATGTGAAACCTATATCGTACTTAAATGCATTTAAAATAACACCGAATGTTAATAAGGCAGATGGACTAATAAAACTTTTAGCAACAGATTTTCATGAGAAAAATTTAGAAAAAGTTATTGCGTTTGGTGATGGAGAAAATGATGTGCAAATGTTAAACAATTGTGCAATTGGAATAGCGGTACAAAATAGTCACCCAGCAGCAATTAACTGTTCTACGTACAGTATTAACATTCCGATTGAAAAATTTATCGAAGAGAATTTAGTTGAAGGGACTGATAGTACTGAAATTAGAGTATGAATTAATAATATTGTTAACGAAACAGGATTTAAATGAAAGTGAGATTAATAGACTAAAGGAATTATTAGGGAGCCACTTAGAGTGGGATAGAATAATTGGACTCTTATATATTCACAGGGTGTTAGGAATTGCATGGTTAAACTTAAAAAAATACTATTCTCAAGATGAAAAAAATAGATGTGCTATGCCTAGATTATTTAAACTCTTAAATGAATCATATAATGCGCAAAAAGAAAAATTTTCCGAACAATTAGAGTATACATATCAGGTATGTAAGGCTTTAGAAGATAAAAATATTCGATATGTAGTACTAAAGGGGGTTTCATTATCAGGAATAATTTATAAAGATGGTGGCCTAAGGGATTTTAATGACAATGATATATTGATTCACCCTAATGATTTAGATAGGGCAAAAGAAGAAATTCTTTCCCTAGGATATGTACAAGGAAACGTTAAACACCATATTAAAATTGTAAAGCCAACTAGGCGAGAGTTATTGATTAGAAGGATGAATTCTCATGAAGTAATTCCATTAGTAAAGGATATATCAAAGGATAGTATGTTGGCAGCTCACCATGTCATTGATCTTCACTTTTCGGTTAATTTAATGACGAAAAACCATAATGAGGATATCGTTGAAAAATTCTTAAATCATAGGATAAAAGAAAAAATCCAAGGGAAGATGATATATTCACTTGATTATAATGATATGTTTATCTTTTTATGTGAACACTTTTATAAAGAAGCTAAGTCAGTTAGAGATTTGAATATGTATAAAGATTTATTGCTATATAAAATATGTGATATATATCACATATTGCTTAATAAAAATCTTATAAACTGGAATACCATTGTTTCAACCATTGAGGAGTATGAAATGGAAAAACAAGTTGAGTTTGCTTTAACTTATGTAAAAAGGATTTTTAAATGTGATATTTCTCCGTTACTTAATAAAAATAGCTACAATGAAGATTTTGATATTGTTTATCAATACGATAGCGAAGAAGTTGCTTATAAGCATAACGCTAATCAAGAGCTAGTTGATAGAGTATTTGATATAAGTAGACCGAGAATGATTAATGAAATAAATAAGTAATTAACTAAATAATTAATGGAATGAATAATTAATTAATTAATGGGTGATATAGTGGAATTTATACACGATTTATTAGATATAAAAAGTGGGAATTTATTTTTTCATACAGATGATGATACAGTTAATGTTTCAGAATTAAGAAAGAATGCAAAGAGAACAGCAGCTTTACTAAAATCATATAAATTACAACCCGGCGATAGAGTATTAATAATGTTAGAAAATAGTATAGAACTAATTCAACTCATATTTGGTACTTCAATGGCTGGGGGAAGTGTTGTTGTTGTTAATTCAGACACCTTAACAGAGAATGTTGAGTATATTATAAATGATTGCAAACCAAAATATATCATATCATCATTCGCTGATAAATTCAATTATTACAATGAGGAAATTAAAATTATTTCTTTAATGGAATATAAACAGGATATTCAGTTTTATTCACAGGGAATTAATTTGAATTTTTGTCACAAATATATTACTCGATCTAAAAATGATGAGGCCTTATTAATATATACTTCGGGGAGTACAGGGAAGCCAAAAGCTGTTATATCATCTCATAAGCAGGTGATATTCTGTACAAAAGCTATCTCTAAGGAATTAGATATGGGAAACAGTGATGTAATTGGTTGTTTACTCCCACTTTCATTTGATTATGGACTTTATCAAGTGTTTTTAGCTCTAATTTCTGGTGCTGATATATGTTTAGGTAATACTAAAGATGCAGGAATACAATTGTACAATTTTTTAAATAAATGGAGAATTACAGTTTTTCCATCAATGCCTCATTTAACTAATGGTTTAATTAGAATATTAGAAAAAAGAAAGGGTACTTTAAGTATTAAAAAAATAACGAATACAGGTGAGAGTTTACCTAGTAGTTTAATTGAGAAAATTAGAAGGTTAATTCCTGATAGTCAGATATATCTTATGTATGGACTTACAGAATGTAAGCGTGTATCAATACTTAACCCAAAAGATATTAGTACGAAAATATCATCAGTTGGTAAGCCATTAGAGGGAACACATTGTTTTATTGTAAATGAAAACAATGAACTATTACCATCAGGGGAAATAGGGGAACTTGTAGTAGTAGGTCCTAATGTAATGGAGGGGTATCTGAATCAAAGTGAATTGACAAAAATGCGATTTAGACATAATTTACCCTTTACAAAAGATCGAGCCTTGTTTACTGGGGATTATTTCCATATGGATGATGATGGATATTTATATTTTCATGGAAGACGGGATGATCAATTTAAACAAAGTGGGTATAGATTAAGTTCCATAGAAATCGAAGAAGCGGTAAACAAAATCCCTTATGTAGAGAGAGGAATATTAATAACACCAAATAAAAAAATAAAAAAATCCATTTTATATGCAAAAACGAATAAAGACATATCTTATGTTAACGAACAATTAAAGATGAAATTAGAGAGATACAAGTTACCTCAAATTATAGTAGTAGTTAAAGAGTTTCCACTTAATATAAATGGAAAGGTTGACAAAAACAAGCTTATAGAATCTTACTTAGGAGACGAAACTAATGAAATTTTATAAAGACTTGGTTGCGATTTATGGAAGTCCTTTATATATTTACGATTTACATAAAATTACAACTGCGTATAAAAGATTAAAAAGTTATTTACCGGATAGTAGTAAGATATTTTATTCATTAAAGGCAAATCCTAATCCTGAAGTAGTAAATCATATAATTAAGTTAGGATGCTATGCAGAAGTATCATCTATTAGAGAATTAGATACAGCTCTTGAAACAGGGTTGTCAGCGGATAAATGTTTATATACAGGTCCTGGTAAATCTAATGATGAGATTAATTGTGCAATAGAAAAAGGGGTTAATCATTTTTCCGTAGAATCGCTAGATGAGTTGGCAATTATTAGCGGTTTATCGTTGAGTAAACAGAAGAAAATAAGAATTACCTTAAGGATTAATCCTGAGATTCAAGCTTCGAGTGCAAGTATAAACATGACGGGCGTTTCTTCTCAATTTGGATTTGAAGAAGAACAATTGAATTCTGAAGAATTAAGTAAATATAGAAATAAGTTCATTCTTATTGAAGGATTCCATATATATAATGGCTCTAATTTTGATAGTAGTGAAAAATTATTGAACAATTTCAAATCAGCAATACTTACAGTAAAACGAATTAGTAAAAAATTAGATATTGATTTAAAGTTTGTTGACCTAGGCGGAGGATTTTCGGCACCGTATGGCAAGATTGGTGATTTAACAAATTATTCAGATGTAACAATTCAACTAAAAGAAATGATAAATAAAGAATTTGATAAAGAAGTTGAAATCGCTTTCGAAACAGGACGTTATCTAACTGCTACCTCGGGTGTAATAATTGGAACTGTACAAAGTTTAAAAAGAAGTAAAGGAAGTAATTTTTGTGTGATTGATTTTGGTATTAATAGTTTAGGAGGGATGAGTGGATTACGAAGGCTTCCTTCATCTAGTTTTAATATAATTCCGCTAGATAAATATAATGAAGAAAAGATTGAAACTACTCTTGTCGGACCATTATGTACACCGTTAGATTATATAAATAAAAAGGCATATTTGCCCCGTTTTAGTAGGGGAGATAATTTTTACATTCCTAATGTAGGAGCTTATGGATTAACAGCGAGTCTAATAGGTTTCCTTAGTAGAGATTTACCAAAAGAAATAATTGTTGAAAACGAAAAGGTACACCTGGTTTTTGAAAATAAATTAATATCAAGGAGAGATAATAATGAAAAATATATTTATACAGGTGTTAAATAATTATTTAAGTGATGATGTAAGTAATAATTTTGAAACTACCCTAAAAGATATGGGATTAGATTCTATGGCTTCTATTGAGTTACTTTTAGAATTAGAAGATCAATTTGACATTGTGTTTCCAGATGAACTTTTAACTGAGGAAACATTTTCGACAGCAAAAACATTATGGGAATCAATAAACAAATTAACCCCTGATAAGGCAGGATGTTAAATGGAGAATCCTAAATTATTTGATAAAGATTTAACAACTGTTTTAGGGGTCATATCAAAGAATGCAAGAAAAATAGATAAAGGTATATTTCCGATAGAGAACATTGAGCTGTTAAAAAAAAATAAACTAATGAGTATGATCATGTATGAAAATAGTCAACAAAGAAAAGAGAGTATACTCAGATGTTCTAAGCTAGTTCAAGAAATAGGAGAGCATTGTCTGTCCACATCTATGATTTATGGAATGCACTGTCAACAATTATTTACACTTTTAAATATTGAAGAGACTCCATTCAAAAAAATGTTATTAAAAAGTATTTGTGATAATCAAAGTTATATTGCTTCAGTAACATCTGAATATGGAAAAGGAGGGCATCTTTTAACCTCTACAAGCCCAATAGAGTGGTTAAATGAAAACATAATTCTTAATAGAAGAGCACCCGTAGTAACAGGTGGAGCATTTGCCGATGGGTATTTAATTACTATGAAAAAATCAATTAACTCTAACGAAGATGATGTTACTTTAGTGTTTGCTTTCAAAGATGAGATTCAGAGTGAAGTGAAAGGAAAATGGTCTTCTCTTGGAATGAGAGGCACCCAAAGTATCCCTATGAAGTTCCATGGAATATTAAGTGAAGACAGGGTCTTAAATTCTATCTCTTTCAAAGAGATTGCAAAATTTTATATGATTCCAATTGGTCATATCATGTGGGCTTCAAGTTGGCTGGGTTCAATAAAAAGTGCCTTTAAACGTTTTATTCGTATAATAAGAAAAGATAAAACAAAAAGGGATTCTGAAATTATTTTAAGTAAAATCTCTGAGATAAGATTGTTGATAGACACCGTTGATATTTATCTAAAATCAACTATTGAAAAATTCATTCAATATTTAGAAGAAGATAAGAGTCAAATGGATTGGAATAGCTTTAGTATTCAAATAAATAATTTGAAAATAATTTCATCAGAAAATTTGTATAAGGCAATTAATGAGATTGTGGAAGTATCTGGTATGTATTATGGTTATCAGCAAATAGAGGAAATAAATTTTGAGAGAACTTTAAGAGATTTAAGATCAGCTTCTATAATGTTTCATAATAATCGTCTTAAAGGGATAAATGGTAAGTTATCATTATTTAATTCAGAAATTAATTAGAATAGGAGAATTCAATGATAAAAATATATACACAGATATCAGGTGAATGGGAGAACCCCTATTTAGAAGAAGAATATGTAGATTATCTTAAAAACACTATTAAAAAGATTGAAACTTATAGCTATAATGGTGCATTGATTTATTATAATCACAATGTAATGGACCCTTGGATTTTAGTATCAAAAGTATTAGAGTTATCAAAAAAAATTGTGCCTGTAGTGGCTGTACAGCCTTATGCAATACCACCATATAGTTTGGCGAAAATTATAAAATCCTTAACAGTTCTGTACAATAGGAAAATTAATATTAATTTAATTGCAGGTGCTTCTAAAAGTGAATTAGAACAAACAAACGAATTAATGATACATGATGAAAGATATAAGCGATTGAAAGAGTATAAGGAAGTATTAGAATATTGCCTAACTCAAAACACACCCCTTTCCTATAATGGAAAATACTATAATTATAAGGATTTATATGTTAATTCTAAAATTAGCTTTGATCTCATGCCCGAGTTTTTTGTTTCAGGTTCATCAGAAAGTGGAGTTGAGGTTGGGATAGAGATTGGTGATGTTATTATAACTCATCCCGAGCCAATATCACTTTTTTTAGAGAATAATAAAAAGTCATTGAGTTCTTTAAAAAGTAATGGAATAAGAATTGGAATCATAGCTCGAGATACAGCCCAAAAAGCATGGGATATTGCAGTAAGTAGATATCCTCAAACTAGGGAAGGGAAAATTAAAACCATTATGAGGGCAAAAAGTGAAAATACTTGGAGTAGAAAAATAGCAAAATTAGCGCTCAATGGAGATATTTACGACAAGGTATATTGGACAGGGGCATTTAAAACGGGAGGATCATCTTATCCGCTTCTAGTAGGGGATTATGATGAAGTAGCAAATTATTTACAAAGCTATGTTGATGCTGGAGTAGAGACTTTTATACTAGGTGGAATAGATACAAAAGAAGATTATTTTCATAGTAGTGTAGTTTTTAAAAAATTGTTGCAGAGATAAGAACATTTTCTGTATTACTTTTAGAATGAATATGTAGGTAAATCTTTAATCATTATTTGTTGACTTAGGATTAAATAGTATGGTGATTACGAAAGAATACAAATCCCTTTTCGTTCTAATGCATACGAATTACAAAAAAATACATTAGTTGTTATTTATGAATTGGGCAGTATCTATACAATTAATTTATTAATTTGTAAAAATCCTTCTAATTAGATACAAGGCAAAGTGAAATAGTATTGCACTTTTGTTTTTGCAGTCAATTATTTTATTAGGAGTGACTAAATTGAAGGTCATTTTAATAGTGGTGATAGCGTTTGAAATATTTCTCCTTTTTAGAGCGGGATATAATCTTAGAAGAATTAATTATTATTTAAGGGGAGACAATAAAGCTGTAAAATTGATAAACGGGAAAATTTATATATTATTACCGTGTCATAAAGAATATGAGATGCTTGAATCCACGTTGGAGTTTTTTCATAAATTCACTAAAGAACATAGTAATGTCAAGGTGATAATTATAACTGGACGTGAATATGAAAATGGGAAAATAATAAAAGAAGATTCATATACTAGATTAAATAAAATCTTGGAAGATAAACAATTTGACAATATAAGTATATTGTTTGATACCAATAAAGAGAGTACTAAGGCAGCTAAGTTGAATTATGCGGTAAAACAAATTTCTAGTGATGAACTAAATAGTAACACATATATTGGAGTTTATGATTTTGATGCTAAACCCCATAATATGACGTTAAATTGGATAATTGATGATATTGAAAGAAGGGTAAAAGAAAAAAGTAAATTGCCTTCTATATATCAACAAATTCCGATTATTTTAAATGGTTTTAATTATAAACGTCTTTTTGTAAGTATTTATTCAATATGGCATATACGTCGATCTTTAGGAATCGAAGGAATGCCATTAATCTTTAAAGATAGTTTAAAGAAAATACAGTATTGTATGGGATCAGGTATGTTTATTAAATACCAGGACTTAGTTGAATTAAATGGTTTCCCGGTTTATTCAGATGATATTGCATTAGGATATAAATTGTTTATTCGTAATAAGAAAGAAGTTGTTGTGCCACATGTCAATTCAGTCTATGCAACGACTTCCTTTAGTCAATGCAAAAAGCAACATTTAAAAATATACCATGGTCTTTTTAAGTTTTGGGAAATACTAAGAGAGTACGAACAAGAATTTGGCCAGCTACCAATTTCAAAGAAAATTGCTATGTCTGTAAGCGTGCTTTTTGATGTATTTAATGAATGGTTAGAATGTGGAGTTCTGTTTTTATGTTTAGTTGGTCTATTTTCAAATCCATTGTACTTACTTTCTTACTATATTTCATTTTCAATTGTATTGGCTGTATATATGTTTTTCTTCTTGTTTATTAAGAAAAAACAATGTAGAACCCAAATACCTTTGTTTTCAACAAAATGTATATACTTTTTAATTGGAGGGTTTACTAGCATATTATTTAGATTTTATTCTTTAACTTTATACTTTTTTAAAAGAAAAAAAATAAAATCATTATTTTTTGAGAGTACTTCTAAAAAAATAAAATAGGAAAAGCTAGTGTATTTGTAAGAATGAATTAAAAAATGAATAGTATTGAGTTAACTAGTTTAAAAAGATAGAAGTGAATTTTGTGGTGTCATGAGTACTATGCTCTTTATGAATCAAATTACTAATTGACATAATAAATTTCATGTTGTCTAATTTTCAATATCTTTTCATAAAAGGGTGAGAATAATTATAGAAAATTTGGGGATAGTTACCTATTTAAATGATAAATATAAAGGGAATTTTGAAAAGAAAGATCATAGTTCGAGTAATAAACACTATTTTGGGTATAGTGATGTTTTTCATGACGATATTTTTATAAAAGTAAGTACAAATGCAATGAATTTTTATAATGAAGTGAAGATTATATGTAGGATTTATCCTAAGTTATATATAGGTACAGACTATATAAATAGTAATTATATACTTATTCTTCACAACAAAGATTATACAAATATTGATTTTGTTAATAATGAAGTTTCATTTCAGGCGGGTAGATTGCTTGCAGAATTTCATGAACAAGCATGTGGGATTGAATTATATGATAATGTTGAACCGAATTTCTCTTTGAAAGTTTTTGAGTTTATTTCAATATTAAAAAATCATAAAAAGTATACTAAAATTATTTCATTATATAACCAAATATATGCAAGTATGCAATTAGTAGATGAAGAATATAAACATATTCCCAAAATAAATATCCACGGAGATTTTGGTATTCGAAATATAAAAAAACTGAATCATCAATATATTTTAATTGATTTTGAACGTTGTAGATATGATAGCCCATGGATGGATTTTACAAAGTTTTTAAATAGAGAAGCTAATACAAAAGAACTAAAAACTAGTTTTTTAAAAGGATATGCAGAAGTGAGGATTTTAGAAGAGCCAAGTGAATTGTTGAAAAAAGGAATGGAATTTTTAACTGCGTTAGGTATATATAAATATACTTTAGTATATACGGATGCTGAATTTGAAAATATGGCAGATGAAATAATGAAGAAAATATGTTTATATTTTGGCATTCAGTATATATGAACAAAAATTTAATAATGAAATAAATGTACACAAATTTTATCTAGGATAGTTATTAGCTGATCATTACAGTACGCTGTTATTAAATATTAAAGTGTTAAAATATATATGTTGATTTTGAGTTTTATAGATTATTTTTCGGTGAATTTATATTTCTAGATATTAAGGAGTAATCTTGTGAATGGTACTTTAAAAAATGGAAGTCATTTAAAATGTCATACAGAAAAAAATATTATTACCAAGGTACAGCATCCTAATTCAAAATTAGATGCTCAAATAATGCATATGTTTTGTGGAAATGAACCGAGAAAAAATATATATAAATATTACAATGACTTATTAAATGCAAAAATAAACGTTGCACAAATTTTTGAGATCTATAATTCTAAAAAAAATGAAATAATTATTAAGCAAGAATATATCAAAGGATATACTTTACACTCTATACAAGATAGTAGAGCACATGACTATTTTGCATTAAATTTAAAGTTTGATTTTTTAGAAGGTTTAATGGAAATGATAGAGTTGTTGATATTTATTCAAAGAAAAGCGTGGATATATAATAAGGATATTAGAATAGATTTAAATACTAAGAATTTCATTATACAGGAAAATACTAATAAAATTATTTATATTGACGTTACACCTCCTATATATAGAAGTGCATTTCCTGAAAGATCAGCTTATCCAATGAATATATTTTTGGAATCCCTAGACACTATGGAAGATCATTGGATTGCATTATATGGGTATTTGGTTAGACCGTTTATAAAATATGCTAATGAATATAAGAGAGGGAATTTGAATAGTACAATAATATTCATTAGAGATAAATTGCTTGGTTATATAGAAAAATATTGGGGGAAAGAAAGAGAAGTTAATTTTAGACGTAAGTTGAGGGAATGTGTAGAGGATTGTAGATACAATGTTTTTAAAGAAAGAATTTCAGTAATAGATAAATTTTTAAATGATTCTTGTTCACTTAAACAATTATGTAGTAAATATGAAAATCTATCAATGGCTTCATTATTGATTCAGTTTAGTTAGTAAGTGTATTTCATGAATATAATAAATATTGACCTAACATCTTTGATGTTAGAATTATTTTGAAAGTTTATATTTATATAGTAGATTAAGATGAATTGACAAAAAATCTTAATAACAAATTCATCATCCACATAGAATGAAAAGAGGAGGAGTATGATAGAGTCTGCGTAGATATATCATACAAAAAAACAAATGGATAAAATTAACAGATTGATACAAGAAATTCGAAGCAAGGAACTTTATCAAAGAGAAGTAATTATGTCGGGGATAAAGTTTAACCTATATTTAGATGCTATTGTAGAGGATACTTTAGTTGAAAGTTTAGATTATATCCATAATGGTGATAGATTATTAAATGAGGAATTTAACATATATGGAATTGAAAGCGAAAACATTTTTGATGAACTGTATGATATGTCCGAAAAATTCGAAAAAAATAAAGAAATAAAGATTTACCAAAGTAATAATGGAGTTGATACATTTGTTAATGAATATGATTTTGGTGGATTACAGGTGTATTTCAATGAAGTAATGGAGTGTTTCTTTATAAGTGATAGTAATTATAAATATTTAGTGTTAAGGAAAAATACAAAAGAGAAGAATAGACAATTATTAAGAATAATGAAAGAAGTTACTATTCGCACATATGAGAATAAAGGTGGGGTTATTTTCCATGCTGGTGCTGTAATGCTACAAAATAAAGGTATTATTATTAGTGGGCCAAAGGGAGCAGGAAAAACAACTTTGTTATGTCACATCTTAAATAAAATGAATATCGATTATATTGCGAATGATAGGATAATTATAACAGATGAGTTAGATATTGTATATTTACCGTTATCAATGAGAATTGGTGTAGGTACTTTCAATAATATGTCTAAAGTCAGGGAATATGTAAAAACAATGAAACTTTCTAGGATGCAAATGAAAGGTCTCAATGGTAATAGTGAGGCTATTTTTAAAGGGGCGTTAAAATATGAAATTGTATCAAAAGAACTAGAAAAGATTTTTTCGTGTAATTTGAAAGACTGTGCTAATTTAAGACTTGTTGTGATGCCAAACATTATTTTAAATAAAAATATAATTGAAGTAGAAGAATTAGGAGATGCTGAAAAGAGAAAATTACTGGCTGAAAATATGTTAAGTCCTAATGATGACATGTGGCTAAATCCATGGATAGAGAAACGTACTCTTTCAGATGGGGAACTTGATGAGGTAAGAATCACTATGCTTAACAAAATTATTGATAATGTTAAAGTAATTAAATTAAGTTATGGTACTCAGAATTCTAGTGATGAAATATTAGATATTTTGCAGTCAGTCATAAATGAAATCAAATAATTTAAAAGGAGTAGATGGATATGCGTACAAAATATGATCAATTTTACACACATGAAATGGAGGAGTCATTTCATGGAGAGCCTAAAACATGTGTGAAAGAATTATTTAATAGATTGGAAGAGAAAAGAAATATAGAAGGAGACGAAATAAGAGTTTTAGATATTGCGGCGGGGGATGGAAGGCATACAGTGCCTGCTGCTCAAAAGGGCTTCTTCGTGGATTGTATAGAAAAATCCGAAGGAGGAGTGCAAATATTAAACAGAAGATTGGAATCACAAAATGCTAAGAACTACGTAAATGTTGAGTGTGGAGATATGTTAGATTTTGGTTTTGACTTATCGGTTTATGACGCGGTTATTTTTATTGATGCAATACATAATATTACAACTATTCCAATTGGAAATTACGTTAAGAAAATACAGAATAGTACAAAAGATAATGGTGAGAATATTATAACTTTTCTTACAGATGTTAAATTAGATGGTGAAAATTATCCGGAAAGGTTAATAATATCATCTTTAGAAGCTAAAGCACTATTGACAGATCTTTATAAAGAATGGGACATACATTTTTTACCGGATAAGAATTTATGCTTTTATACAGATGAGGTAAACAAAAAAAATTGTTTGTTTTCAGCTACAAGAATTTCAATGATTGCTAAAAAAATATAGCAATTAAGAAATACTGAAGTAGAAAAGCTAGGATATATGTAAGAGGGAGAATTACTGGCTGCCAAAATGTCGAGTTTTAATGATGAATTACTAGATATTTTGCAGTCAGTCAT